>NZ_FOKH01000015.1:0-152688 GCF_900111955.1 Pseudomonas sp. NFIX10
GACCCAATGCTCACGGCTTCCCACGTCAATACCGGCACAGTGATGATGGATAATCTCAAAACGCTTTTGGTTCTTGCGCGCCATGACAATTCCTCGCAGGATTGAATGACGCGCGCGGGGTACACGGTGGCGAAAGGATTCACTCTCTTATACGAGGTCACGGCCTGGCCGTGCCATCAACGACTCCACGCCGATACCGTGCAGGCCACTCTCCCTCTCGGGTGCTGTCACACCAGTGCTGGTTACGGCCTTTGCCCCGCGCGCGTTCTTCAACTGTAGAGGGATCCCTGTTTGCTGCGCGACAGCGCAGCGTCGAAGACGCGGCGGGATCTCCCTCGCCACAGGGAACGGCTTTATTTTTTCATCAGCGCCGAGCACGCCGCCTTGTACGCCTCGTGCTGATACTTGTTCAGCGTCGCCGGCAAGGCGAAGTCGTATTTCTTGTGCTGTGCGTTGAGGGTCTGCGGTGACAGCAGTGTCACCTCGCAGCCTTCCAGCAACTGGAAAACCCCTTCAATCTTGAACGTGGTCGGTCCGCCGGCGAACTCGCCTTTCTTGCTGCGCTTCTTGATGGCGATGCGTTCGATGCCATTCTCGACCACGAACGCCCGTACCTGGGCGGCAAACGCCTTGACGTTGGCGGCTTCGTCATCGTCGTCCAGGGCGATTTTCTTGGTATTGAGGGCGATGTGGGTCAGCGTCTGCTGATCCAGCGAGGCAACGGCGATGATCGCTTCGCTGCCTTTGATTTCGATACCGCAGGTTTTCATGGGGATCTCTTTGCTCGAGGGGGGCGTGCAGCTTACTCCTGCCCAATCGACTCCAAAAACTCCGACCGATCATCGCTCACCTGGGCCATGCAGTCGTTTTCGGCGATTTTGTAGGCTTCGCTGCCGGGTTTGGCCGGGAAGGCGGCGATGGCGCAATCGGCGTCGCGTTGTTTGAGCCACAGTTGTTGGGCGGCCTTGACCTTGGCGGTGATGTCGTTGAGCTGGGCCTTGTCGCTGGCGTAGCGGGTTTGCAGGCGCTCAAAGAGGCTCTGCAGGTTTTCGTTGAGCAATTGTTCGGCGGCGGTCTTGCCATAGGCCGAGCAGGCCAGGGTCTGGACGTCGTTTTCAACTTCGTCGCAGGGGTTGGGCTCGGTGTCTTCGGTTGCGTGTGCCAGGGTGCTGATCAGTGCCAAAGCCAGGAAGATTGATTTCATCGCGTTGCCGCTCAAGTCCAGTGAAAACCAGTGATGCGACGGATTCTGGCGCAACCGTCGGGTAAAGAACAGACGGGCAGGGCGGGCCTGTCGTAGCCCATTGTCGTGGATTGACGCTTTCGGCAATTCCCCTGTCGTTTTTGCACCGGGTCGCGACGGCCCTCAGGCATATGCTGGCCCCAAAGCGCCGGCACACGATTCGGCGCATGAATCGCTGACAAAAGGGGACTGCCTGATGAGCCCAGCCGAATTGCACGCCGACAGCATCGTTATCGACGGGCTGATCATTGCCAAGTGGAACCGCGACCTGTTCGAAGACATGCGCAAGGGCGGCCTGACCGCAGCCAACTGCACCGTGTCGGTGTGGGAAGGTTTCCAGGCCACCATCAACAACATCGTCGCCAGCCAGAAGCTGATCCGCGAGAACAGCGACCTGGTGATTCCGGTGAAAACCACCGCCGACATCCGTCGCGCCAAGGAACAGGGCAAGACCGGCATCATCTTCGGCTTCCAGAACGCCCACGCCTTCGAAGACCAGCTCGGCTACGTCGAGATCTTCAAGCAACTGGGCGTCGGTGTGGTGCAGATGTGCTACAACACCCAGAACCTGGTCGGCACCGGTTGCTACGAGCGCGACGGCGGCCTGTCGGGCTTCGGTCGCGAGATCGTCGCCGAGATGAACCGCGTCGGCATCATGTGCGACCTGTCCCACGTCGGTTCCAAGACCTCCGAAGAAGTCATCCTCGAATCGAAGAAGCCGGTGTGCTACTCCCACTGCCTGCCGTCCGGCCTGAAAGAACACCCGCGCAACAAATCCGATGAAGAGCTGAAGTTCATCGCCGACCACGGCGGTTTCGTCGGCGTGACCATGTTCGCGCCGTTCCTGGCCAAGGGCATCGATTCGACCATCGACGACTACGCCGAAGCCATTGAATACACCATGAACATCGTTGGCGAGGACGCCATCGGCATCGGTACCGACTTCACCCAGGGCCACGGCCAGGATTTCTTCGAAATGCTGACCCACGACAAGGGCTATGCCCGTCGTCTGACCAGCTTCGGCAAGATCATCAACCCCCTGGGCATCCGCACCGTGGGCGAGTTCCCGAACCTCACCGAGACGCTGCTCAAGCGCGGCCATCCTGAGCGGGTGGTGCGCAAGATCATGGGCGAGAACTGGGTCAACGTGCTGAAAGACGTCTGGGGCGAATAACCGCCGCCGCATCGCTAATCCTCTACCTGCGGCCCTCCGCGCCGCAGGCAATACCACGAATTTCCGGAGTCAAGTTTTCATGGCCAAGATCGCCCCGCAACTGCCTATCGAAGTCGACAGCGAAACCGGTGTCTGGACGTCCGACGCCCTGCCGATGCTGTACGTACCGCGTCACTTCTTCGTCAACAACCACATGGGCATCGAAGAAGTGCTGGGCGCCGACGCCTACGCCGAGATTCTCTACAAGGCCGGCTACAAATCCGCCTGGCACTGGTGTGAAAAAGAAGCCGAATGCCACGGCCTGGAAGGCGTCGCGGTGTTCGAACACTACATGAAGCGCCTGTCCCAGCGTGGCTGGGGCCTGTTCAAGATCCAGGACATCGACCTGGATAAAGGCACCGCCAGCGTCAAGCTCGAACACTCGGCGTTCGTCTATGTGTACGGCAAGGTCGGGCGCAAGGTCGACTACATGTTCACCGGCTGGTTCGCCGGCGCCATGGACCAGATCCTCGCCGCTCGTGGCAGTTCGATCCGCACCGTGGCCGAGCAGGTCTATGGCGGTTCCGAAGAAGGCCACGACGACGGCCTGTTCATCGTCAAGCCGTTGTAAGTCGAGGATCGCGCCATGGCTTTTGAAGCAATGTTCCAGCCGATCCAGATCGGTAAACTGACCATCCGCAACCGCGTGCTCAGCACCGCGCACGCCGAGGTCTACGCCACCGACGGCGGCATGACCACCGACCGGTACGTGAAGTATTACGAAGAAAAGGCCAAGGGCGGCATCGGCCTGGCGATCTGTGGTGGCTCGTCGGTGGTTGCCATCGACAGCCCGCAGGAATGGTGGAGCTCGGTGAACCTGTCCACCGACCGCATCATCCCGCACTTCCAGAACCTGGCCGACGCCATGCACAAGCATGGCGCCAAGATCATGATCCAGATTACCCACATGGGCCGTCGCTCGCGTTGGGACGGTTTCAACTGGCCGACCCTGATGTCGCCGTCCGGCGTGCGTGAGCCGGTGCACCGTGCCACGTGCAAGACCATCGAGCCGGAAGAAATCTGGCGGGTGATCGGCAACTACGCCCAGGCGGCACGGCGTGCCAAGGCCGGTGGCCTGGACGGCGTCGAGCTGTCCGCCGTGCACCAGCACATGATCGACCAGTTCTGGAGCCCGAGGGTCAACAAGCGTACCGACGAATGGGGCGGCAGCTTCGAAGGCCGCATGAAGTTCGGCCTGGAAGTGCTGAAGGCCGTGCGCGCCGAAGTGGGCGACGATTTCTGCGTGGGCATGCGCCTGTGCGGCGACGAGTTCCACCCGGACGGCTTGTCCCACGAGGACATGAAGCAGATCGCCAAGTACTACGACGACACCGGCATGCTGGATTTCATCGGCGTGGTGGGCTCGGGTTGCGACACCCACAACACCCTGGCCAACGTCATTCCGAACATGAGTTATCCACCGGAGCCGTTCCTGCACCTGGCCGCCGGTATCAAGGAAGTGGTCAAGGTTCCGGTGCTGCACGCGCAGAACATCAAGGACCCGAACCAGGCCACGCGGATCCTGGAAGGCGGTTACGTCGACATGGTCGGCATGACCCGTGCCCACATCGCCGACCCGCACCTGATCGCCAAGATCAAGATGGGCCAGATCGACCAGATCAAGCAGTGCGTGGGCGCCAACTACTGCATCGACCGCCAGTACCAGGGGCTGGACGTGCTGTGCATCCAGAACGCCGCGACCTCCCGTGAATACATGGGCGTGCCGCACATCATCGAGAAGTCCACCGGGCCCAAACGCAAGGTGGTGGTCGTCGGTGCCGGCCCGGCCGGGATGGAAGCGGCGCGTGTCGCTGCCGAGCGTGGGCACGACGTGACCCTGTTCGAGAAGAAAGAATTCATCGGCGGGCAGATCACCACCGCCTCGAAAGCCCCGCAACGGGACCAGATCGCCGGCATCACCCGCTGGTTCCAGCTAGAGCTGGCACGCTTGAAAGTCGATCTGCGCCTGGGCGTGGCGGCAGATGCGGCGACCATCATGGACCTGCGTCCGGACGTGGTGGTGCTGGCCGTCGGCGGGCATCCGAACCTGGAACAGAACGAACACTGGGGCGCCGCCGAAGGGCTGGTGGTCAGCAGCTGGGACGTGCTCGACGGCAAGGTCGCGCCGGGCAAGAACGTGCTGGTCTACGACACCATTTGCGAGTTCACCGGCATGTCGGTGGCCGACTTCCTCGCCGACAAAGGCAGCCAGGTCGAGATCGTCACCGACGACATCAAGCCGGGCGTGGCCATTGGCGGGACTTCGTTCCCCACGTACTACCGCAGCATGTACCCCAAGGAAGTGATCATGACCGGGGACATGATGCTGGAGAAGGTCTACCGCGAAGGCGACAAGCTGGTGGCGGTGCTGGAGAACGAATACACCGGTGCCAAGGAAGAACGCGTGGTGGACCAGGTGGTGGTGGAAAACGGCGTGCGGCCGGACGAAGAAATCTACTACGCGCTCAAGGAAGGTTCGCGCAACAAGGGCCAGATCGACGTCGAAGCCTTGTTCGCGATCAAGCCCCAGCCGTGCCTGGAGCAGAGCGGCGATGGCTACCTGCTGTTCCGCATCGGTGACTGCGTGGCCCAGCGGAACACCCACGCGGCCATCTACGACGCCCTGCGGTTGTGCAAGGATTTCTAACGGCTTGTGGATAACCCTGTAGGAGCGAGCTTGCTCGCGATAGCGGTGGATCAGTCGACATTATGTTGGATCTGAGTCCGTCTTCGCGAGCAAGCCCGCTCCCACAGGGATCGAGCAAGACATCCAGGTTTCTGTGCCTGCAAGACCTGAGGTCTTTGGGAGCTTCACCATGCTGAACACCCTTCTTCCAATCCTGCTGTTCGCAGCCCTGGGCCTCGCGGTCCTCGGCGCCTTGCGGCGGGTGAACATGTGGCGCCGGGGACGACCGGCCAAGGTCGACCTGATCGGCGGTCTCTTTGCCATGCCCAAGCGCTACATGGTGGATTTGCACCACGTAGTGGCGCGGGACAAATACATCGCCAACACCCACGTGGCCACGGCCGGTGGTGCGGTGGCGTCGGTGGTGCTGGCGATCCTGGTCCACGGGTTCGGCCTGCATAACCGTTTCCTCGGCTATGCGTTGCTGTTGATGTCGGCCGTGATGTTCGTCGGTGCGATCTTCGTCTACCTGCGTCGGCGCAATCCGCCCGCCCGTTTGTCCAAGGGCCCCTGGATGCGCCTGCCGAAAAGCCTGCTGGCGTTTTCGGCGTCGTTCTTCCTGGTGACCCTGCCGGTGGCCGGCATCCTGCCGGAGAACTTCGGCGGTTGGCTGGTGGCGGCGGTCCTGGGTGTCGGTGTGCTGTGGGGCGTGTCGGAATTGTTCTTCGGCATGACCTGGGGCGGGCCGATGAAGCACGCCTTCGCCGGTGCCCTGCACCTGGCCTGGCATCGCCGTGCCGAGCGCTTTGGCGGCGGCCGTTCCACCGGTCTCAAGCCGCTGGACCTGAACGACCCCGCCGCGCCACTGGGTGTGGAAAAACCCAAGGACTTCACCTGGAACCAACTGCTGGGCTTCGACGCCTGCGTGCAGTGCGGCAAGTGCGAGGCTGCCTGCCCGGCGTTCGCGGCCGGCCAGCCGCTGAACCCGAAAAAACTCATCCAGGACATGGTCGTCGGCCTGGCCGGCGGCACCGATGCGAAATTCGCTGGCAGCCCATACCCGGGCAAACCTGTGGGCGAGCATGCTGGCAATCCCCATCAGCCGATCGTCAATGGCCTGGTAGACGCCGAGACCCTGTGGTCCTGCACCACCTGCCGGGCCTGCGTCGAGGAGTGCCCGATGATGATCGAGCACGTCGATGCCATCGTCGACATGCGTCGCCACCTGACCCTGGAAAAAGGCGCCACGCCGAACAAAGGTGCCGAGGTCCTGGAAAACCTCATCGCCACCGACAACCCTGGTGGCTTTGCCCCGGGCGGGCGGATGAACTGGGCGGCGGACCTGAACCTGGACCTGCTCAGCGAGAAGAAATCCACCGACGTGCTGTTCTGGGTCGGCGACGGTGCCTTCGACATGCGCAACCAGCGCACCCTGCGCGCCTTCGTCAAAGTGCTGAAGGCGGCGAAAATCGACTTTGCCGTGCTCGGCCTCGAGGAACGCGACAGTGGCGACGTGGCCCGGCGCCTGGGTGATGAAGCGACGTTCCAGCTGTTGGCCAAACGCAACATCCAGACCCTGGCCAAATACAGCTTCAACCGCATCGTCACCTGCGACCCCCACAGCTTCCACGTGCTGAAAAACGAATACGGCGCCTTCGATGGCAACTACCGTGTGCAGCACCACAGCACCTACCTGGCGGAAATCATCGACGCCGGCGCCCTGAACCTCGGCCAGCACAAGGGCGACAGCGTGACCTATCACGATCCGTGCTACCTGGGCCGCTACAACGGCGAATACGAGGCGCCGCGCCAGGTGCTGCGTGCGCTGGGTATCGAGGTCAAGGAGATGCAGCGTTCCGGTTTCCGCTCGCGTTGCTGCGGCGGCGGTGGCGGTGCGCCGATCACCGACATCCCAGGCAAGCAGCGGATTCCTGACATGCGCATGGACGACATTCGCGAAACCGGCGCTGAGTTGGTGGCGGTGGGTTGTCCACAGTGCACCGCGATGCTCGAAGGCGTGGTCGAACCGCGGCCAATGATCAAGGACATTGCCGAACTGGTGGCTGACGCGCTGCTGGAAGACGCAGCTCCGAGCAAGCCCGTGGCCCCAGCCAAACGTGAACCTGCGGAGGTGCATTAATGAGCGACATCATCCGCCGCGACCCTCGCGCCGAGTGGATCGCCCGCAACCGCCTGCACCCGCTGCACGCGGCCATGCAACCGGTGCAGCACAGCTGGATGGGGCCCAACGGGGTCATCCGCAAGAACGTCCATGGCATCGGTTTCATTGGCCCCAACGGCATCAAGCGTATCGACCGCAGCGGCGCCCAGCAGGGTGGCGCGACCAAGCGTACCGCCGCGGCCGAAGTGCAATTGCCGCTGCATCAAGTAGCGCAACCGGCGTTCTACATCAGCGTGGTGCCGGACATGGTCGGTGGTCGCCTCAGCAGCCACGACCGCGATCTGCTGGGCCTGGCCCATCAGCTTGCGGGGGCGGACGGCGCGGTGCTGGCCGTGGTCTTCGGCGAGCACAAGGAAAACGCCTTCGCCACGGCCGGTGTCGACCGCTTGCTGGTACTGGAAGGTGAGGCCTTCAGCGGTTATGCACCGGAACAACGGGTGCAGGGGCTGCGGGCTGTGGATAACCAATTCAACCCACGCCATTGGCTGCTGCCCGACAGCCGCACCGGTGGCGGTGAACTGGGCCGGCGTTTTGCCGCAGCCCTGGGCGAGCGTCCGGCCACGCGGGTCTGGCAGGTCAAGGGCGAGGAGTGCATTGGCCGCGCCGGTGCGGGCCTGCAAGACTTGGCCCGGCCGTTGGCACGCTTGATCCTGGCCGCGGCCGAATGCGCCGAACCGGTCAGCGAAACCCGCCACGAAGCCTTGCCGGTGGAGTTATCCACAAGCGTGGCCCGCAGCTTGTCGCGTATCGAAGATCTGGGTGCGGTGGCGGTGGACCCGGGCGCGATCCCGATGGCCGAGGCCGAATTCATTTTCTCTGGCGGCAACGGGGTCAAGGACTGGGCGCTGTTCCACCAGACCGCCGCGGCCCTGGGCGCCACCGAAGGCGCTTCGCGGGTGGCAGTGGACGACGGTTTCATGGCCCGCGATCGCCAGGTCGGCGCGTCGGGGACCTGGGTCACGGCACGGGTCTACGTGGCCGTGGGGATTTCCGGGGCGATCCAGCATCTGCAGGGCATTGGCGCCTGCGACAAGGTGGTGGCGATCAACCTCGACCCGGGCTGCGACATGATCAAACGGGCAGACCTGTCGGTGATCGGTGACAGCGCGGCGATTCTCCAGGCCTTGATCGCGGCGGTAGAGGCTTACCGCAACGAAGCCAAGCGCGATGCGGCTTAAGAAGGATAAGTTGATGAGTACCCAAGTGATCAGCCTCGTGTCCATCGGCGC
Organism: Pseudomonas sp. NFIX10; assembly: GCF_900111955.1. Taxonomy (NCBI): domain Bacteria; kingdom Pseudomonadati; phylum Pseudomonadota; class Gammaproteobacteria; order Pseudomonadales; family Pseudomonadaceae; genus Pseudomonas; species Pseudomonas sp. NFIX10. The sequence goes on from NZ_FOKH01000015.1 coordinate 8,494, forward strand.
CCACCCCACTTCCGGTCGGCCCCGGCGCGCCGAACAGGATGCCCGGGCCGTGGAACTGGGCCTGCAACTGGCCGGCAACGACCTGCAAGTGCTGCATGCCGGTGACGTGGCCGAACCGGCCCTGCGCGCCTACCTGGGCATGGGCCTGGATGAACTCCACGTCCTGGAAAATCCCGACGGGGCCGACGCCCTGCCGGCCCTGACCGACTATCTGCGTGACGCTGGTGCCCAAGTGGTGCTCACCGGCAGCCAGGCGGAAACCGGTGAAGGCTCGGGCATGCTTCCCTTTCTACTGGCGGAAAACCTCGGTTGGCCGTTGGTGGTGGGACTGGCCCAGGTCGAGTCCATCGACGGCGGCGTGGCGCTGGTGCTGCAAGCCTTGCCCCGCGGCCAACGACGCCGTCTCAAAGTGCGCCTGCCATTCCTGGCCACTGTGGATAACGCCGCGCCAAAACCTCGGCAAAGCGCCTACGGCCCGGCGCGGCGTGGGGCATTGCATGCCGAGGAAGTCGAAGTGATCGACGACACCTTGCTGGCGGTGGCGACCCTGCAACCGGCCAAGCCACGCCCCAAGCGCTTGAAAGTGATCAAGGCCAAGAGCGGCGCCGACCGCATGAAAGCCGCCACGGCCAAGGCCAGCGGCGGAGGCGGGCAAGTGCTCAAGGGCGTGAGCCCGGAGGCGGGGGCCGAGGCCATTCTCAAGTTGTTGATTGAGGAAGGGGTTGTTCGCTAAACCCAGGAATGCCTGAATCCCTTTGTGGGAGCGAGCTTGCTCGCGATGGCGGTATGTCAGGCTGCATCTTCTTTGCTGACACGCCGCTATCGCGAGCAAGCTCGCTCCCACAGGGGGGATGTGTTTGCCCATCCTTGCTGTGTGTGCCTCTGTGGATAACCTGCTTGGCCCCGCCGTAAACCAGGCCATCCAGGCCTGCGCTCAAAACACCCGCCTGACCTGTGCAACATCCGGTCATAAACCGCTGGCCTGGCGGGTTGCCGCGTCTCAAGCCTGTGGGTGAAAAAGGTCGTTTCATCGCCAATGGAGTCCTATCAATGGAAGTAGAAATTCGTCCGGCCTTGCCCACGGATACGCGGGAGATCGCTCGTTTGTTCCGGATCTCCTCGGAGGGGGCGTCGGATTACATCTGGAGCCAGCTGGCGGAGCCAGGCCAGGATCTGCTTGACGTGGGCGCTGCGCGTTATGCCCGGGAAGGTGTCGATTTTTCCTACCAGAACTGCCTTGTCGCCCAGGCCAACGGACAGGTCATCGGCATGATGCACGCTTATGTCACGCGTCATGATCCACAGGCGGCCCCAGTCACAGACCCGATCCTGGCGCCCTACGCCGACATGGAAGTGCCCGAGACCCTCTATATCTCAAGCTTGGCCCTGCATGAAGGCTGGCGTAACAAGGGGCTGGGCGTTCGCTTCCTCGACCTGGCGCAACAGCGTGCCGATCAACTGGCACTCAAGGGCCTGAGCCTGATCGACTACGCTGCGAATACCGGCGCCCGGCGTTTTTATGAGCGCCATGGCTTTGGCATCGTCAAAACCTGTCAGGTCGTCCCGCATCCGTTGATTCAAGTAACGGGCGCGGCCTACCTCATGCATCGGCCTTAGCCGGCACAGCGGCAACCCTGGCGCGGGGCACAGGTTGGCCCAAATCCCTGTGGGAGCGAGCTTGCTCGCGAAAGCGGTATTTCAGGCTACATGTTCGTCGCTGACACACCGCATTCGCGAGCAAGCTCGCTCCCACAGGGCATGTGTTTACCCACAATCCTTGTGCATCCGCCTGTGGATAACCTGTTCGCCCCTCGCTGCACCCCATGCAAATCGGGCCCTGCCAGCCTGCGATCAAAAAGTAGTCAGCCTAACCCACGGTTTTTATTGGATTTTTGTTGTGAATAACGACTCCTCTCAGGCGAAACTTGCCCCCAATCTCTGTTGGCGCTTCTGTGGATAAGATGTTCGCTCAACGCTGCAAGCCATACAGGCCGGGGGGTTCATTGTTTTGATCAAAAAACGATCGATTGGCGATTTTTATCAGGAAAACCTCCGGAAAACCGCGATTTACAAGCCGCTCAGAGGGTTTTCCACAGAATCGTCAAAATTACCCCCAAACGCTGTTGGCGCTTCTGTGGATAAGATGTTTGCTCACCGCCACAGCCCATGCTTAGCGGGGCTTACGGGGATTTGGTCAAAAAACAACCGATAGGCCAGTAAAACCGTCATTTTCCATAAATCACGGTTTTTATTCACTTTGCCACGGAGAAAATGGCCCACCTACGCACACTTGTCCCCATTTGCTGTGGGTGGCCATGTGGATAACTTGTTCGCCAAACGCTGCAGGCCACGGCCCGCATAGCGCAAATTGCGATAGATCAAATTTCATACAGTTCTAAGGCCCGACCTTGACGCAGGTCTGTCGGCTGTCTTCACTTCCATGGCACAAGGACATCGCACTTTATCCACATCAGGTTCAGGGAGAACACATGATGGATAGCAAGCACCCCCGCTCGCACCCGCTCCCCCTGTTGACCTGCGTCCCGGCACCGCCTGCTTCGCTGCATAAACGCATCCACCGTCGCGCCGCCAATCAGCGTGCACGTCTATAGCGTCCGGTTTTTCCCCCTGTAGCACCGTTGACTGCCGCTGGCCCTTGCACGGGACAGTGGCCAGGCGTTCGTGCGCCTGTCGATTTGCAGGCAACCGCAGAGTTGCCCCTTCTGTCTGAGAGGACTTGAACATGACACGGATCTCAACCCCCATCAGTGATATCCAGGAGCACTACGACGTGATCGTCATCGGTTCCGGCTACGGTGGCGGCATTGCTGCCTCGCGTCTGTCCCGGGCCGGACGCAAGGTGTGTCTGCTGGAGCGTGGCCGGGAGATCCAGCCCGGCGAATACCCCAACACCCTGCTCGCGGCCACCGAGGAACTGCAGGTCCATGACCCCGATGGCCACATCGGCTCGCGCACCGGACTGTTCGACCTGCACGTCAACGCCCAGCAGAACGTGGTGGTCGGCTGCGGCCTGGGCGGCACGTCGCTGATCAATGCCAACGTTGCGCTGGCGCCTGAGCCTGGCGTATTCGACGACCCGCGCTGGCCCCTGGCGGTACGGGAGCACCGCGACACGCTGCTCAAGGACGGCTACGCCCGGGCCCGGGAGATGCTCAAGCCCAACCCTTACCCGGCTTCAGAACCGAACCTGCCCAAGCTCGATGCCCACAAGAAGTCAGCCGATTACCTCAAGCAAGGCGCGCATTTCTACAAGCCGCCGATCAATGTGACCTTCGACAAGCTGCCCAACAACCTCAACCACGTCGGCGTCGAACAGTTGCCCTGCAATGGCTGTGGCGATTGCGTCTCGGGCTGTAACAACAAGGCCAAGAACACCACGCTGATGAATTACCTGCCGGATGCCTGGAACCACGGCGCGGAGATTTTCTGCCAGGCCGAGGTGCGGCACCTGGAGCGCGACGGCGACGGCTGGATCGTGCACTTCCAATACCTGGACAGCGGCCGCGAGCTGTTCTCGGCGCCCACGTTGTTCGTGCGGGCCGATGTCGTGGTGGTGTCCGCCGGCACCCTGGGCTCCACCGAAATCATGTTGCGCTCGCGGGACAAGGGCCTGGCCATGTCCGGCCAACTGGGCGAGCACATGAGTGGCAACGGCGACATCCTCGGCTTCGGCCACAACTGCGACCAGGTCATCAACGGCGTCGGTTTCGGTGCCCATCCGGCCAAGGAACTGGAGCCGGTGGGGCCGTGCATCACCTCAGTCATCGACATGCGCACCGAAGGCGACTGGCGCAGCCGCATGGTCATCGAGGAAGGTTCGATTCCCGGCGCCCTCGGCCGGGCCATGGTGCCGAGCATGGCGGCGTTTGCCGAAATGATCGGTGTGCCCACCGACACCGGTTTCGGTGCCAGCCTCAAGTACAAGGGCCGGGAGACCGAGAGCTTCCTGCGCGGGCCGTATTACGGCGCGCTGCACAACATGCAGACCTACTTGATCATGAGCCATGACAACGCCAAGGGCCGCATGCTGCTCGACAACAAGGACCAGTTGCGCATCGACTGGCCCGGCGTCGGCGATCAGGAGAACGTCACCCTCGGCAACGAGCGGCTGCACCAGAGCACCAAGGCCCTGGGCGGGATCTGGGTCGAGAACCCGATCTGGACCAAGCTGCTCAAGCACAGCATCGTTTCGGTCCACCCCCTGGGCGGTTGCGTGATGGGCGAGGACGCCACGCAAGGGGTGGTCAACCACAAGGGCCAGGTGTTCAGTGGCGCCAGCGGCACCGATGTCTACCCGGGCCTGTACGTGACTGACGGTGCGGTGATCCCCACGTCCCTGGCGGTCAATCCGCTGCTGACCATCTCGGCGGTAAGTGAGCGCAACATGGGGCTGCTGGCGGCCGACCGTGGCTGGATCATCGACTACACGCTGCCCTCGGCCCCGCGCAAAGCGGTGGCGCCACCGACCCTCGGCGTGCAATTCACCGAAACCATGAAGGGCTACTTCTCCACGGCCTTCACCCAGGCCCAGGGCACCGATCTGAGCCTGTACGCAGCGGCGGCCAAGCGCGGCAAGGCCGACAACTCGCCCATCGAGTTCACCCTGACCATCACCGCCGCCGACCTCAACCGTCTGATCAAGGAGCCGGAACACGCCGCAACCCTGGTGGGCACCCTCAATGCGCCGCTGCTCTCACCGCAACCGCTGGTGGCCAGCAATGGGGTGTTCAACCTGTTCGAGCAGTACCAGGAACAGGTTGGTGTACGGCACATGAACTACGACATGAAGCTGACCGCCGAGGACGGCAGCGACTACTACTTCAGTGCCTTCAAGACCGTGCCCGAGGACAACGGCGTGCTGAACATCTGGCACGACACCAGCACCCTCTATGTCACGCTTTATCGCGGGCCGGACAAGACCGGCGCAGTGATTGGCTGCGGCGTGATGCACATCCTGCCGGCCGACTTCGCCAAGCAGATGACCACCATGAAAGTGCTCAACGCACGCAACGAGCGTGAGCGCGTGGAGGCATTGGCGCGATTCGGCAAGTTCTTTGCCGGGATCCTGTGGGAGAGCTACGGCGGTGTCTTCGCCGGCGATGTCTATTTCAACCCGGACGCGCCGCCCCGGTTGAAACGGCCATTGGATGCGCCGGCGCCGGTCGTGCATTTCTTCCAGACCGAAGACAACGTCGAGCTGCGCCTGACCCGGTACGAGGCCGGCACCAAAGGCCCGGTGATGTTGGTCCATGGCTTGGGCGTGGGCTCGAACATCTTCTCCACCGACACCATCCACACCAACTTGCTGGAGTATCTGTGCAAGCACGAATACGACGTCTGGCTCCTGGACTTGCGGGTGAGTATCCTGCTGCCGGCCAGCAAGCACGAATGGAACGGCGACCAGGTGGCCCAGTACGATTTCAAGGCCGCCATCGAGCAGATCCAGCAAGCGACCCTGGCTCGTGACGTGCAGTGCGTGGTGCATTGCTACGGCGCGACGACGTTCTTCATGTCGATGCTGGCGGGGCTGCAGGGCGTGCGCTCGGTGGTCTGCTCGCAGATCGCCGCCGACACGGTGGTCGCCACCGCCACCGGTCTGAAGGCCGGTCTGCACTTGCCGGGGATGCTCGATGCCATCGGCATCAAGTCCCTCACGGCCTACGCCGACACCAAGGAAAGCTGGTTCAACAAACTCTACGACAAGGCCCTCAACGGCTATGCCCGGATCGAGGCCCAGGGCTATTGCACCAACCCGGTCTGCCATCGCATCACGTTCATGTATGCATCGCTGTACCGCCACGACACCCTCAACGAAACCCTGCACGACAACCTGCATGAGTTGTTCGGCGAGTCGAACATCCAGACCTTCGAGCACCTGGCGCTGATCGTGCGCAAGGGGCACCTGGTGGACTTCAAGGGCAACGACGTCTACATGCCGCATTTCGATCGGTTGAAGTTGCCGATCTGCTTCATCAGCGGTGCCGACAACCAATGCTACCTGCCGCAAAGCACCCTCAAGACCTACGAGCGACTGTGCGAGATGCATGGCCCGCAGTTGTTCAGCCGCCACGAAGTGCCGGGGTACGGTCACATCGACTGCATGTTCGGCAAGGATGCGGTGGTGGATGTGTATCCGATCATTCTCGGGCACTTGGAGAAGACTGCCCTCGGTTAGCTGATCGTTCCCACGCTCCGCGTGGGAATGCCGCCATGGACGCTCTGCGTCCGCTGTTGTGACGCAGAGCGTCACGGGATGCATGCCCACGCAGAGCGTGGGAACGAGCTGGGGAAATGCCATGAACACTTACATCCGCTGGTTCCAACGCATCATCTGGGTCGGGATCGTCATGAACATGGTGTTCGCGATTCCGGCACTGTTCGCGCCGGCGTTGCTGACGTCCATGATCGGCCTGCCACCGGTATTGTCCGATCCCTGGCTGGAGAACGCCGGCATGTTGCTGGTGGGAATCAGCTTGTTCTACATGCCCTCGGGGTTCAACGCGCCGCGTTTCGTGGTGCATTCGTGGTTGTGCGTACTGTCGCGGCTAGTGGCGGTGGTGTTCTGGATCTACCTGATCAACACCAATGACCAGGGCCAATTGTTTGTGCCGATGTTGATGGGCGACCTGAGCATGTTCCTGATCCTGGGCGTGCTGCTGTACCTGGGCAGCCCGGTGGCCAATCGTCCGCTGGCCTTGCTCTGTGCCGGTTGGCGGGAGTGGCGCGCCGGCTGGGCGCTGCGCTGGCAGAGCCACGGGTTCAAGGTTGGCATGTTGGTGGTGGTCGTGCTGCTGGGGTTCATTGGCTACCAGACCTGGTACCAAATGATCCGGGAAGTGCCGCAACCGGACTTCGCCTCCGACGAAGACCATTACAAATACGCCGCCATCGGCCTGGGCATCGAGGCGCGGATTCCCTACTACCTGTTCGCCGTGCTGCCGCAAATGTGCCCGGAAAAACTGCCCAAGCCCGGCGGCTACGAAGTGTTCGGTTTTCTCTATGAAAACGGCAAAGACCTGCCCATCGGCATGGCCAAGCGGCAACTCGGTTACCCCACCGTCGAGCCCAATTGCGCCCTGTGTCACACCGGCTCCTATCGGGCCAATGCCACTGACGTGGCAGTGCCGGTCGCCGCCGCGCCAGCCAATACCCTGCAACTGCAGGCTTTCCAGTGGTTTGCCTACGATTGCGCCAGCGACCCGAAATTCACCCCCGAGGCGGTGATGGCGGCGATCAATGGCAAGTTCCAGTTGGGTTTTTTCGAAAAACTGTACAACCGTTACTTGATCATCCCGATGGCCAAGAGTGCGCTGCTCAAACAGAAACAGGCCTACGCCTGGCAGACGCTGCGCCCGGCCCAGGGGCCTGGGCGGACCGACACCTTCAACCCGACCAAAATGGTGGTGTTCGGCTTCCCGGATGACTCCACCATCGGCACCGTGGATCTGCCACAGGTCTGGAACCAGAAACCCCGGGAGTCCATGTACTTGCATTGGGACGGCAATAACAACCAGATCCACGAGCGTAACTACGCAGCGGCCATGGCCGTGGGCGCGACGCCGGAATCGGTGCTGCCACCGAGTTTCAACCGGGTGACCAACTGGCTGCTGGGGCACAAGGCACCGGCCTGGCCATTCGCCCTGGACCCGGCGAAAGTCGCCCAGGGCAAACCGATCTGGGAGAAAAACTGCGCCGGCTGCCATGATTTCGGCCGCACCGACACCGGCCAGGTCACCACCCACATCGACCAGTTGGGCACCGATCCCCACCGGCTCAATTCCTTTACCACCGGCCTGGTGACGGCGTTCCACGGCTTCAAGACACCGCCGTTCGACTTCAACGCCTACCGCAAGACCCAGAGCTACAGCAACACCCCCACCGACGGCATCTGGCTGCGGGCGCCGTACCTGCACAACGGTTCGGTGCCGACCCTGTGGGATTTGCTGCAAGCGCCGGAACAGCGTCCGCAGGTGTTCTACACCGGCTCTGACATTTACGACCAGGAGAAGGTCGGCTTCGTCACCCGTGGCGCACAGATGAAAGCATCGGCGGATTTCAAATACGACACCCGCCTGGAAGGCAACCACAACGGCGGCCACCTGTATGGCACGCAGCTGTCGGACGTCGACAAACGGGCCCTGATCGAATTCATGAAGACCCTGTAGCCCAGGGCATTGCGAAGGAGCGTCCACATGTCATTACTGCACCATTGGGAACATGAGTTCGACAAGGTCAAGGTCCGCCTGCACGGGTTGGTCACGCGGCTGGAGATGTCCTGGAAGAAACTCGTCAACGACCTGGAGCCCGAGGAGTTCCAGGCCATCGTCAAACTGTTGCAGCGCGGGCACGACCAGGCGCGGCACGTCATCGAGCATGGCGACCTCCCGGATGACGAGCCGGCGGTACCCTGGGAGCTGGCCCACGGCCTGTCGATCCTGAAGATCGGCAACCCCACGCCGTTGCCGCAAAGCGAAGACGAACTGCCGACCCGGGTGCTCAAGGACGGCACCTTGCTCGGCTGCCGCAAATGGGAGCTGCTGGACCTGCTGTGGAGCGAGGCGCTGCTCAAGTGGATCGAGAACCTGCGCCACCATGCACCGTTCGCCACCACCCCGGCCCTGGTAAAAATGGACAGCGACGTGATACTGGCCATCGCTGGCGATTGGGGCACAGGGCCCTTCGACAGCCATGCACCGGCGGTGGCCGTGGCCAACCAGATGCAACTGGCCCAGGCCGATTTCACCATCCACCTGGGGGATGTGTATTACGCCGGTACCCATTCCCAGGAAGACGTCGACATGGTCGGTTGGCCCCAGGGCAAGCACGGCTCGTTCACCCTCAACTCCAACCACGAGATGTACAGCGGCGCCCACGGTTACTTCAAGGAACTGGCCAAGCGTTTTCCGGTGCAACAGGGCACCAGCTACTTTGCCTTGTACAACGACGACTGGCTGGTGGTTGGCCTGGACAGCGCCTACGCCTCGGACGCGATGAACCTGTACATGGACGGCACCCTCAACGCCCAGCAGATCGAGTGGATGAAAAGCCTGCCCAAGCGCAAGAAACTGATGGTGCTCAGCCATCACCAGGGCTTCGATATCTCCGGGCATCACAAGACTGCGCTTTATCAGCCGGTGTGCGATGCCTTGGGGCGTGAGCCGGATTATTGGTACTGGGGCCATTTGCACAACGGTATCTGCTACGCCACCCAGGGCGGGCTGCACGCGCGCTGCGCCGGGCACGGGGCGATTCCCTACGGCACCACCAGCGAACTGAACGGGCATGCCCGGGTGCTGTGGTCGGAGACTCAATTGGCGGGGGACGAGGTGTATCCGGAGCGGGTGTTGAACGGGTATGTGAAGGTGCGGTTGGTGGGGGAGAGCATCGAAGAGACGTTTTATGGGGAGGATGGCAGTGTGCGGTGGTCTTCTCACTGACGATCGTTCCCACGCTCTGCGTGGGAACGCCAGCCCGGGACGCTCTGCGTCCCTTCCAGAGCCGAACGCGGAGCGTCCGTTGAGGCATTCCCACGCAGAGCGTGGGAACGATCAGCAACCGAAGCGCCTGGTTTTAGCCCTGGACCGGAACGCCCTTGAGGTACGGCGCTGGCTCGGCTCCGAGGTTGTTGAGCATGCGCTCGCTGTACCAGTCCACGAAGTTCACCACGCCGAACTCATAGGTCTTGGAGTACGGGCCAGGCTGGTAGGCGGTGGAGTTGATGCCGCGCTGGTTCTCTTCGGCCAGGCGACGGTCCTGGTCGTTGGTGGCGTCCCAGACCTGGCGCATGCGCGCGACGTCGTAGTCCACGCCTTCGACCGCGTCCTTGTGCACCAGCCACTTGGTGGTGACCATGGTTTCCTGGGCGCTGATCGGCCACACGGTGAACACGATGATGTGGTCGCCCATGCAGTGGTTCCACGAGTGCGGCAGGTGCAGGATGCGCATCGAGCCCAGGTCCGGGTTCTTGATGCGGCCCATCAGCTTGGCGCAGCCTTGCTTGCCATCCATGGTCATCGACACGGTGCCCTTGAGCAGTGGCATGCGCACGATGCGGTTGCGCAGGCCGAAACTGGCGTGGGCGTAAGGGATCTTCTCGGCCTCCCAGGCGGCGGCGGAGGCGGCCACGTGGTCCTTGAACGCCTGGTCGGCCCGCGGGTCGGTGACGTCGTCCCATTCCAGCAGGGTCTTGAGCAATTCCGGGTGCGAACCGCCGCAGTGGTAGCACTCGCGGTTGTTTTCCAGCACCAGCTTCCAGTTGGCCTTTTCCATCAAGGTGGTTTGCACCGCCACCTTGGTGTTTTCCATGTCGTACGGTTCCATGTAATGGTTTAGCGTCGACAGGAAATCATCGATGGCCGGCGGATTCTCGGCCAGGCTGATGAAGATGTAGCCGCCCGCGGTCTTCACGTTCACAGGCTTGAGGCCGTACTGCTTCATGTCGAAGTCGGCGCCCATCTCGGTGCCGGCGAACAGCAGGCGACCGTCCAGCTCGTAGGTCCACTGGTGGTAGTGGCAGACCAGTTTGGCGACTTTGCCCTTTTCGCTGGTGCACAGCCGCGAACCGCGGTGGCGGCAGACGTTATGGAAGGCATGCACCACGCCCTCGGCACCGCGAATCACGATGATGGGGTTCTTGCCGATTTGCAGGGTCAGGTAGTTGCCCTTGGCCGGGATCTCGCAGGTCATGCCGGCGATCAACCATTCCTTGTGGAAGATTTCCTGCATGTCGATATCGAACAGGCGCTCATCGCTGTAGAACGGTTGCGGCAGCGAGAAGGTGCGCTCGCGCTCTTGCAGCATTTGCGCGGTGGCCTTGCGTGCGGGTTCCAGCGGATCGCCCAGGCTCAGGGTAGTGGTGTCCATCGTTTTATCCTCGTGGCCCTCTAAGCGGAGCCGGTGAAAATGACTAATCGGTTGTGCTACGCAAGGTAGAAAACTTTGTTTATCTGTTGGGGCGAGTGTGGGGCCGCGCAGGGGCCGAACCTTATCCATGGGCGACATGGCCCAATCTGTTCCCGACGCGCAAGCCCCGGTAGTTAAGGGCTGGTCGCGATAAGTATGTGAATGTCGCAGATAGGTAAATGGTCACCCAGGCGCCTGCGCACAATCGCCATCATGAAGGCCGACAGTCGGCCGTGGAGATCAGCATGTCCAATAACTTCCTGAACCCGGTCACCACCCAGACCTGGGCCAATGGCCGACATATCGTACGTTGCGTCAAAGTCATCCAGGAAACCTGGGATGTGCGCACCTTCTGCTTCATGGCCGATCAGCCGATCATGTTCTTTTTCAAGCCGGGGCAATTCGTCACCCTGGAGCTGGAAATCGAAGGCCAGCCGATCATGCGTTCCTACACCATCTCCAGTTCGCCGTCGGTGCCCTACAGCTTCTCGGTCACCATCAAGCGCGTGCCGGGGGGCAAGGTGTCCAACTGGCTGCACGATACGTTGCATGAAGGCCAGGAGCTGGCGGTGCACGGGCCGGTGGGGTTGTTCAACGCCATCGATTTCCCGAGCCCGAAAGTCCTGTACCTGAGCGGTGGCGTGGGAATCACGCCGTGCATGTCCATGGCCCGCTGGTTCTATGACACCAACGCCAATGTCGACATGACCTTCATCCACAGCGCCCGGTCGCCCAAGGACATCATCTACCACCGCGAGCTGGAACACATGGCGTCGCGGATCGATAACTTCAGCCTGCACCTGATCTGTGAAAAACATGGCCTGGGCGAGCCTTGGGCCGGGTATCGCGGTTACCTGAACCACAAGATGCTGGAATTGATGGTGCCCGACTTCCTCGAGCGCGAAGTGTTCTGTTGCGGCCCGACCCCGTACATGACCGCAGTCAAGCGCCTGCTGGAAGCCGCTGGCTACGACATGAAGCGTTACCACGAAGAATCCTTCGGCGCCACGCCACCGGAAGCCCGCGCCGACGCCGTGGAACAGGCCGAACAGGCGGCCGACGCGCCGGAAGTCGATGCGGCGGACCTGCACATGGTGGAATTCACTTCCTCTGGCAAGAGCATCCGCGTGGGCCCGGGCGAAACCGTCCACGCCGCCGCCGCCAAGCTCGGCATGATGATCCCCAAGGCCTGCGGCATGGGCATCTGCGGCACCTGCAAAGTGTTGAAGCTGGGCGGGGAGGTGGAGATGGATCACAACGGCGGGATCACCGAAGACGACGAGGCCGAGGGCTACATCCTGTCGTGCTGCAGCGTGCCGAAGGGGGATGTGCGGATCGATTTCTGATCTGCCCCATCCAAGTAGCGGTGAGCACCTCCTGTGGGAGCAAAGCTTGCTCGCGATGCCGACGACTCGATCCAAAGGAAATTGCGTCGCTTTCATCGCGGGCAAGCCTTGCTCCCACAGTAAGCCTCTTTCACCACAGCGGGCATGACAGGCCGGGGCGGCTTTCCTAGCCGGCCATCACTTCCCGAATATCCCCCGCCAATTCCCGCACTCGCGCTTCCTCGGTGTCCCACGAGCACATGAAGCGTGCGCCGCCCTTGCCGATGAAGGTGTAGAAGCGCCAGCCCCTGGCGGTCAGCGCGGCGATGGCCGGTTCCGACAGTTGCAGGAAAACGCCGTTGGCCTGGACCGGGAACATCAGTTCCACGCCGGGAATGTCGTTGACCAGCTCTGCCAGCAATTGGGCGCAGTGGTTGGCGTGGCGGGCGTGTTTGAGCCAGGCGTCGTTTTGCAGCAGGCCGACCCAGGGCGCGGACAGGAAGCGCATTTTCGAGGCCAGTTGCCCGGCCTGTTTGCAGCGGTAGTCGAAATCCACGGCCAGGTCATGGTTGAAGAACAGAATCGCTTCCCCTACCGCCATGCCGTTTTTGGTGCCGCCGAAGCACAACACGTCCACGCCGACCTTCCAGGTCAGGTCCGCCGGGGAGCAGCCGAGGAAGGCGCAGGCGTTGGAAAAGCGCGCGCCGTCCATGTGCAGGTTCAGCCCCAGTTCCTTGCAGGTGACGCTGATGGCGCGGATTTCATCCGGCGTGTAGACGCTGCCGACTTCCGTGGCTTGGGTCAGGGTGACGACCCGAGGCTTGGGGTAGTGGATGTCCTGGCGCTTGAGGGCGATCTCGCGGATCGCCTCGGGGGTCAGCTTGCCGTTTTCGGTTCGTGCCAGCAGCAGCTTGGAGCCGTTGGAGAAGAACTCCGGTGCGCCGCATTCGTCAGTTTCGACGTGGGCGGTTTCCGAGCAGATCACGCTGTGATAACTCTGGCACAACGAGGACAGGGCCAGGGAGTTGGCCGCCGTGCCGTTGAACGCGAAGAACACTTCGCAGTCGGTTTCGAACAAGGCCCGGAAATCGTCCGCCGCGCGGTGGGTCCACTCATCGTCGCCGTAGGCACGTTGGTGACCCTGGTTGGCTTCTTCCATGGCGGCCCAGGCTTCGGGGCAAATGCCGGAATAGTTGTCGCTGGCAAACTGTTGACTCTTGTCGGTCATGGCCTTGCTCCTGAATAGAGAGTCCTGGATAAAGAGATCCCTGGCGGAATGCCCGGGTGGGGGCGTTCCCTGGTCCGGCGTGTTTGGGTCCACAGCGCCGTGGTCGATACTGGTGCGCACTTTACCCAAGATTAGTGGGGGAACACACCGGATGTTTCTGTCGGAAAGTATCAATCTCATCGCGCGGCTTTATACATGAACCGGCGTGACGGGGCCCTGGACCTGCTCAAGTGGTTGGCTCTTTTGTCGATGGTCCTCGATCATCTGCGATATGTCGGTTTTTCCGTCGATTGGCTCTATGTGCCGGGACGCCTGGCATTCCCGTGGTTCTGCCTGGCGATGGCGGCGAATCTGGCGCGCGGGGGTGCCAGCACCGCTCCATGGCGGTACCTGGGCTGGCTGCTGCTATTCAGTGCCGTCAGCGAAATTCCCTACCGCTTGTTCATTCCTGAGCCCACCACCCTGAATGTGATGCCAACCCTGGTGCTGGGGTTGTTGGTGGCGCGCTGCTGGCAAACGCCCACCTTGGAGGCGCGATGCCTGGCGGTGATGGCGGTGCTGTTGGCGGCGCTGTTTTCGTCGCAGTTGATGTTCGGTTTCTTTGGTGTGCTGCTGCCGCTGGCGTTGTTGCTGGTATTCAAGCATCCCTTGTACATGGGTTTGTTGCCGGGGCTGGTCTGCGTGGCGGCCAACCAGTGGCGGGTGTTGTATGGCGCGGCGTGGTTGGGCGATGGGGTGGCGTTGTGGGGGCTGGTGGCTTGCCTGATCGCGCCATGGCTTGGGCAGGTGCTTTTGCGACACGCTGGTCGTTTTCATCCACCGGCGATGCGGCGCTGGGCGTATGGCCTGTATCCGGCGCATTTCCTGGTTTTGCTCGCGGTTCGCCAGGTCGCTGCTTAACCCTGCGGGAACTGTATTTTGGGAACAGGCCTGTGGGAGCAAGGCTTGCCCGCGATGAAAGCGCCGCGGTCTCCCATGGATCGCGGCGCCTGGATCGCGAGCAAGCTTTGCTCCCACAGTGCTATCGCGCAGGCCTTGCTCTCCGACTCTTTGATCCCATGTCGTAAACGCACCTTTGCGTGGCGTCCATAGGCATTTGACATGCCTGCGCCAGCCATACCATCGCATCCAAAGGGCACGACCGAATGGTCCGTGCCTCACCGAGACGAAAGGCGCACCGCCGCCGCTGGGAGAGACGCGATGTTCAGCAAACAAGACCAAATTCAAGGCTACGATGATGCGCTGCTGGCGGCGATGAACGCCGAAGAGCAACGCCAGGAAGATCACATCGAGCTGATCGCGTCGGAGAACTACACCAGCAAGCGCGTGATGGAGGCCCAGGGCAGCGGCCTGACCAACAAGTACGCCGAAGGCTATCCGGGCAAGCGCTACTACGGTGGCTGCGAGCACGTCGACAAAGTCGAAGCCTTGGCCATCGAACGCGCCAAGCAGTTGTTCGGTGCCGATTACGCCAACGTCCAGCCGCATTCCGGGTCTTCGGCCAACAGCGCGGTGTACCTGGCCCTGCTGCAAGCCGGCGACACCATCCTGGGCATGAGCCTGGCCCATGGCGGTCACCTGACCCACGGTGCCAAGGTGTCGTCCTCGGGCAAGCTCTACAACGCGGTGCAATACGGCATCGACACCACCACCGGCCTGATCGACTACGACGAAGTCGAGCGCCTGGCGGTGGAGCACAAGCCGAAAATGATCGTGGCCGGTTTCTCCGCTTACTCCAAGACCCTGGATTTCCCGCGTTTCCGTCAGATCGCCGACAAGGTCGGTGCCCTGCTGTTCGTCGACATGGCCCATGTGGCAGGCCTGGTTGCCGCCGGTCTGTACCCGAACCCGCTGCCGTACGCCGACGTGGTCACCACCACCACCCACAAGACCCTGCGCGGTCCGCGTGGTGGCCTGATCCTGGCCAAGGCCAACGAAGAAATCGAGAAGAAGCTCAACGCCGCGGTATTCCCCGGCGCCCAGGGCGGCCCGCTGATGCACGTGATCGCCGGCAAGGCGGTGTGCTTCAAGGAAGCGGCGGAGCCTGGCTTCAAGGCTTATCAGCAGCAAGTGATCGACAACGCCCAGGCCATGGCTGGCGTGTTCATCAAGCGCGGCTACGATGTAGTGTCCGGTGGTACCGATAACCACCTGTTCCTGGTCAGCCTGATCCGTCAGGGCCTGACCGGCAAGGATGCCGATGCTGCCCTGGGCCGCGCCCACATCACCGTCAACAAGAACGCTGTGCCGAACGACCCGCAATCGCCATTCGTGACGTCGGGCCTGCGCATTGGCACCCCGGCGGTGACCACCCGTGGCTTCAAGGTTACCCAGTGCGTCACGCTGGCCGGCTGGATCTGCGACATTCTCGACAACCTCGGCGATGCCGATGTCGAGGCCAATGTCGCACAGCAAGTGGCGGCCCTGTGCGCGGACTTCCCGGTTTATCGCTGAGTCGGTTTTGGAGTAATGACTATGCAACGCTATTCGGGCTTCGGCCTCTTCAAACACTCACTCAGCCATCACGAAAACTGGCAGCGGATGTGGCGCACGCCGACCCCGAAAAAGGTCTACGACGTGGTCATCGTCGGCGGTGGCGGGCATGGTCTGGCGACCGCCTACTACCTGGCCAAGGAACACGGCATCACCAACGTGGCGGTGGTCGAGAAGGGCTGGCTGGGCGGCGGTAACACCGCGCGCAACACCACCATCGTGCGCTCCAACTATTTGTGGGACGAATCGGCCCACCTGTACGAACATGCGATGAAACTCTGGGAAGGCCTGTCCCAGGACCTGAACTACAACGTGATGTTCTCCCAGCGTGGCGTCTACAACCTGTGCCACACCCTGCAGGACATCCGCGATTCCGAGCGTCGCGTCAGCGCCAACCGCCTCAACGGCGTGGATGGCGAGCTGCTCAACGCCAAGCAAGTGGCCGACGAGATCCCGTACCTGGATTGCTCGAAAAACACCCGCTACCCGGTGATGGGCGCCACCGTCCAGCGTCGCGGCGGCGTGGCCCGTCACGATGCCGTGGCCTGGGGCTTTGCCCGGGCGGCGGACGCGTTGGGCGTGGACCTGATCCAGCAGACCGAAGTGATCGGTTTCCGCAAGGAAAACGGCGTGTGCATCGGCGTGGAAACCAACAAGGGCTTCATCGGCGCCAAGCGCGTCGGCGTGGTGACCGCCGGTAACTCCGGGCACATGGCCAAGCTCGCCGGCTTCCGCCTGCCGATCGAATCCCACCCGCTGCAAGCGCTGGTGTCCGAGCCGATCAAGCCGATCATCGACAGCGTGATCATGTCCAACGCCGTGCACGGCTACATCAGCCAGTCCGACAAGGGCGACCTGGTGATCGGTGCCGGTATTGACGGCTACAACGGCTATGGCCAGCGTGGTTCGTACCCGGTGATCGAACACACCATCCAGGCCATCGTCGAAATGTTCCCGGTGCTCTCGCGAGTGCGCATGAACCGCCAGTGGGGCGGCATCGTCGACACCACGCCGGACGCCTGCCCGATCATCTCCAAGACCCCGGTGCCGAACATGTTCTTCAACTGCGGTTGGGGCACCGGCGGCTTCAAGGCCACCCCGGGCTCGGGCAACGTCTTCGCTGCAAGCCTGGCCAAGGGTGAAATGCACCCGCTGGCCGCGCCGTTTTCCATCGACCGTTTCCACAACGGCGCACTGATCGACGAACACGGCGCTGCTGCCGTCGCCCACTAACAGGAAGCACCGTGAAAACTACTGCGCTCGGCAATACTGCGTTAAAAACAGGCTGGAAATGCTCACTTAGAACACTAAGCTCCGCTTTCCAGCCTGTTTTTGCCTTGTCTTGCCTTCGCTCGCTACGTTTTCACGGCGCTTGAGGAGAAATCCCTATGTTGCACATCTTCTGTCCTCACTGCGGCGAACTGCGCTCCGAAGAGGAATTCCACGCATCCGGCCAGGCGCATATTCCGCGTCCGCTGGATCCGAACGCCTGCACCGACGAGGAGTGGGGCGACTACATGTTCTTCCGTGACAACCCACGCGGGTTGCACCATGAACTGTGGGACCACGTCGCCGGTTGCCGCCAGTACTTCAACGTGACCCGTGACACCGTGACCTACGAGATTCTCGAAACCTACAAGATCGGCCAAAAGCCGCAGTTCACCGACAAGGCTGACAGTCCGAAAGCGGCTGCACAGGCTCTGGGAGAGAAGGTATGAGCCAGATCAATCGCCTGTCCAACGGCGGACGGATCGACCGCAACAAAGTGCTGAGCTTCACCTTCAACGGCCAGACCTACAAAGGTTTCGAGGGCGACTCCCTGGCCGCTGCGCTGCTGGCCAACGGTGTCGACATCATTGGCCGCAGCTTCAAGTATTCCCGCCCGCGCGGCATCTTCGCCGCCGGTGCCGAAGAGCCGAACGCGGTGCTGCAGATCGGGGCCACCGAAGCCACGCAGATCCCGAACGTGCGCGCCACTCAACAGGCGCTGTATCAAGGTTTGGTCGCCACCAGCACCAACGGCTGGCCGAACGTGAACAACGACATGATGGGCATTCTCGGCAAGGTCGGCGGCAAGCTGATGCCGCCGGGCTTCTACTACAAAACCTTCATGTATCCGCAATCGTTCTGGATGACCTACGAGAAGTACATCCGCAAGGCCGCCGGCCTGGGTCGCTCGCCGACCGAGAACGATCCGGACACCTACGACTACATGAACCGTCACTGCGACGTGTTGGTCGTCGGTGCCGGCCCTGCTGGTTTGGCCGCCGCACTGGCCGCGGCCCGCAGCGGTGCGCGCGTCATCCTGGCCGATGAACAGGAAGAGTTCGGTGGCAGCCTGCTCGACTCCCGCGAGAGCCTGGATGGCAAGCCGGCGACCGAATGGGTAGCCTCTGTTGTCGCGGAACTCAAGTCGATGCCCGACGTGGTGCTGCTGCCGCGCGCCACGGTGAACGGTTACCACGACCATAACTTCCTGACCATCCACGAGCGTCTCACCGACCACCTCGGTGACCGCGCACCGATCGGCCAGGTCCGCCAGCGCATCAACCGCGTTCGCGCCAAGCGCGTGGTGCTGGCGACCGGCGCCTGCGAGCGCCCGCTGGTCTACGGCAACAACGACGTGCCGGGCAACATGCTGGCCGGTGCGGTGTCCACCTACGTGCGTCGCTACGGCGTGGCACCGGGCAAGAAACTGGTGCTGAGCACCAACAACGACCACGCCTATCGCGTCGCCCTGGACTGGTTCGACGCCGGTCTGCAAGTGGTGGCCGTGGCCGATGCGCGCAGCAACCCACGTGGCGCGCTGGTGGAAGAAGCCCGCGCCAAGGGCATCCGTATCCTCACCGGCAGTGCCGTGGTCGAGGCCCGTGGCAGCAAGCGCGTCACCGGGGCACGTGTTGCCGCGATCGACGTCCGCGCCCATAAAGTCACCAGCCCTGGCGAATGGCTGGACTGCGACCTGGTGGCCAGCTCCGGCGGCTACAGCCCGGTGGTCCACCTGGCTTCGCACCTGGGCGGCAAGCCGATCTGGCGTGAAGACATCCTCGGTTTCGTACCGGGCGAAGCACCGCAAAAACGTGTATGCGTCGGCGGTGTGAACGGTGTCTACAGCCTCGGCGACAGCTTGGCCGACGGTTTTGAAGGCGGCGTGCGCGCGGCCAGCGAAGCCGGCTTCAAAGCGGTGGAGGGCGTGTTGCCCAAAGCCCTGAGCCGCCATGAAGAGCCGACCCTGGCGCTGTTCCAGGTGCCGCACGAAAAATCCACCGCACGGGCGCCGAAGCAATTCGTCGACCTGCAGAACGACGTCACTGCCGCCGCCATCGAACTCGCCACCCGCGAAGGCTTCGAGTCGGTGGAACACGTCAAGCGCTACACCGCACTGGGCTTCGGTACCGACCAGGGCAAACTGGGCAACGTCAACGGCCTGGCCATCGCGGCCCGTTCGCTGAACGTGAGCATCCCGCAGATGGGCACCACCATGTTCCGTCCGAACTACACGCCGGTGACCTTCGGCGCGGTGGCTGGCCGGCACTGTGGGCACATCTTCGAGCCGGTGCGTTTCACCGCACTGCATGCCTGGCATGTGAAAAACGGTGCCGAGTTCGAAGACGTCGGCCAATGGAAACGCCCTTGGTACTTCCCGAAGAACGGCGAAGACATGCACGCCGCGGTCAAGCGCGAATGCAAGGCGGTGCGTGACAGCGTCGGCCTGCTGGACGCCTCGACCCTGGGCAAGATCGACATCCAGGGCCCGGATGCCCGCGAGTTCCTCAACCGCGTCTACACCAACGCCTGGACCAAGCTCGACGTGGGCAAGGCCCGCTACGGCCTGATGTGCAAGGAAGACGGCATGGTCTTCGACGACGGCGTGACGGCCTGTCTGGCGGACAACCACTTCCTGATGACCACTACCACGGGCGGCGCGGCACGCGTGCTGCAATGGTTGGAGATCTATCACCAGACCGAATGGCCGGACCTGAAGGTGTACTTCACCTCGGTCACCGACCACTGGGCGACCATGACCCTGTCGGGCCCCAACAGCCGCAAGCTGCTGAGCGAAGTCACCGACATCGACCTGGACAAGGACGCGTTCCCGTTCATGACCTGGAAGGAAGGCCTGGTGGGCGGCGTGCCGGCACGGGTGTTCCGGATCTCGTTCACCGGTGAACTGTCGTACGAAATCAACGTACAGGCCGACTACGCCATGGGCGTGCTCGAGCAGATCGTCGAGGCCGGGAAGAAATACAACCTGACCCCGTATGGCACCGAGACCATGCACGTATTGCGGGCCGAGAAGGGCTTCATCATCGTCGGTCAGGACACCGACGGCTCGATGACGCCGGACGACCTGAACATGGGCTGGTGCGTAGGCCGGACCAAACCGTTCTCGTGGATCGGCTGGCGTGGCATGAATCGCGAAGATTGCGTGCGTGAAGACCGCAAGCAACTGGTGGGGCTCAAGCCGATCGACCCGAATGTCTGGCTGCCGGAAGGCGCGCAACTGGTGTTCAACACCAAGCAGGCGATCCCGATGACCATGGTCGGTCACGTGACCTCCAGCTACGCCCACAACTCCCTGGGTTATTCGTTTGCGATGGGTGTGGTCAAGGGCGGCCTGAAGCGGATGGGCGAGCGAGTGTTCGCGCCATTGGCCGATGGCAGCGTGATCGAGGCAGAGATCGTTTCTTCGGTGTTCTTCGATCCGAAGGGGGATCGGCAGAATATTTGATACCTGATCGTTCCCACGCTCTGCGTGGGAATGCATCCCGGGACGCTCCGCGTCCCAAAAGCGGACGCAGAGCGTCCATGGCGGCATTCCCACGCAGAGCGTGGGAACGATCAATCTACGAGACAGGTGCTCCACATGACCGCAGTCAACGTGTACCAACAACGCCCAACCACCGGGGCCAAGGCCGAGTCGTCGCTGCACCATGCCGACCTCGCCAGCCTGGTGGGCAAGGGGCGCAAGAACGCCGGTGTGACCGTGCGCGAGAAAAAACTCCTGGGCCACCTGACCCTCCGTGGCGATGGCCACGACCCGGCGTTCGCCGCAGGCGTGCACAAGGCCCTGGGCCTGGAATTGCCAGGCGCCCTGGCCGTCATCGTCAAGGGTGAAACCAGCCTGCAATGGCTCGGCCCGGATGAATGGCTGCTGGTGGTGCCTACCGGCGAAGAATTCGCCGCCGAGCAGAAACTGCGTGAAGCCCTGGGCGACCTGCACATCCAGATCGTCAACGTCAGCGGCGGCCAGCAGATCCTCGAGCTGTCCGGCCCGAACGTGCGCGACGTGCTGATGAAATCCACCAGCTACGATGTACACCCAAGCAACTTCCCGGTGGGCAAGGCCGTGGGTACGGTGTTCGCCAAGTCGCAACTGGTGATCCGCCACACGGGCGAAGACACCTGGGAACTGGTGATCCGCCGCAGCTTCTCCGATTACTGGTGGCTGTGGTTGCAGGATGCCGCGGCTGAGTATGGGTTGAGCGTGCAGGCCTGATTGATGGCCTTGGAATGCTTTTGTGGCGAGGGAGCTTGCTCCCGCTGGGTTGCGAAGCAGCCCCCAATATCAGGCGACTGCTGCGCAGTCGAGCGGGAGCAAGCTCCCTCGCCACAGGGTTCTTTGTCGCCCAGTAAATTTTGAACAGGAGTCACCGCAATGAGCCGCGCCCCGGATACATGGATCTTGACTGCCGACTGCCCCAGCGTGCTCGGCACCGTGGACGCGGTGACCCGCTTTCTGTTCGAGCAGGGTTGCTATGTCACCGAACACCATTCCTTTGATGACCGGCTCTCGGCGCGTTTCTTCATTCGCGTGGAGTTTCGCCAGCCCGACGGTTTTGACGAGCAGGACTTTCGCGCCGGCCTGGCCGAGCGTGCGCAAGCCTTCGGCATGGTCTTCGAACTGACGCCGCCCAACTACCGGCCCAAAGTGGTGATCATGGTCTCCAAGGCCGATCACTGCCTCAATGATTTGCTCTACCGCCAGCGCATCGGCCAGTTGTCCATGGACGTGGTGGCCGTGGTGTCCAACCACCCCGACCTCAAGCCGCTGGCCGACTGGCACCAGATTCCCTACTACCATTTCCCCCTGGACCCGAACGACAAGCCGGCCCAGGAGCGACAGGTGTGGCAGGTGATCGAAGATACCGGGGCCGAGCTGGTGATCCTTGCCCGCTACATGCAAGTGCTATCGCCGGAGTTGTGCCGCAAGCTCGACGGCAAGGCGATCAACATCCACCACTCGCTGCTGCCGGGCTTCAAGGGCGCCAAGCCGTATCACCAGGCTTACAACAAGGGCGTGAAACTGGTGGGCGCGACGGCGCATTACATCAACAACGACCTGGACGAAGGCCCGATCATCGCCCAGGGCGTGGAAGTGGTGGACCACAGCCACTATCCCGAGGATTTGATTGCCAAGGGACGGGACATCGAAGGGCTGACCCTGGCCCGGGCCGTGGGGTATCACATCGAAAGAAGGGTGTTTTTGAACGCCAATCGCACGGTCGTTCTTTAGATTTTTGGGGCCGCTTCGCAGCCCATTCGCGAGCAAGCTCGCTCCCACAGGATTTGTATCGGTATGCAGATCCCAAGTGCACTAAAAACACAATGTGGGAGCGAGCTTGCTCGCGATGAGGCCCTTGAGACAACAAAGAAACAAGACACAAGCACTAACCCGAGCAATCAACGCGCTGCCTGCCTGGGCAACGCAGTTCCACAAAAACAACAGCGAGGTGAAAGCATGTCTGGTAATCGTGGTGTCGTGTATCTCGGCCAAGGTAAGGTCGAAGTACAGAAAATCGACTATCCAAAAATGCAGGACCCGCGCGGCAGGAAGATTGAGCACGGTGTCATCCTGCGCGTGGTCTCCACCAACATCTGCGGCTCCGACCAACACATGGTCCGCGGTCGTACCACTGCCCAGACCGGTCTGGTCCTGGGTCACGAGATCACCGGTGAAGTGATCGAAAAGGGCAGCGATGTCGAGAACCTGAAAATCGGTGATCTGGTGTCGGTGCCGTTCAACGTAGCTTGCGGGCGCTGCCGTTCCTGCAAGGAGCAACACACGGGCGTCTGCCTGAGCGTCAACCCGGCCCGTGCCGGCGGTGCCTACGGTTATGTGGACATGGGCGACTGGACCGGCGGCCAAGCCGAATACGTACTGGTGCCGTACGCCGATTTCAACCTGCTGAAACTGCCGGACCGCGACAAGGCCATGGAGAAGATCCGTGACCTGACCTGCCTGTCCGACATCCTGCCGACCGGCTACCACGGCGCCGTCACTGCTGGGGTTGGCCCTGGCAGCACCGTCTACATCGCGGGTGCCGGTCCGGTTGGCCTGGCGGCTGCCGCTTCCGCTCGCCTGTTGGGCGCGGCGGTGGTGATCATCGGCGACGTCAACCCGGTCCGCCTGGCTCACGCCAAGGCCCAGGGTTTCGAAATTGCCGACCTGTCCACCGATACACCGTTGCACGAACAGATCGCTGCGCTGCTGGGCGAGCCTGAAGTCGACTGTGCTGTCGATGCGGTAGGCTTCGAAGCCCGCGGCCATGGCCATGACGGCGTCAAGCACGAAGCCCCGGCCACCGTACTCAACTCGTTGATGGGTGTGGTCCGCGTCGCTGGCAAGATCGGCATCCCCGGTCTCTACGTCACCGAAGATCCGGGCGCAGTCGATGCGGCGGCAAAAATGGGCAGCCTGAGCATCCGCTTCGGCCTGGGCTGGGCCAAATCCCACAGCTTCCACACCGGCCAGACCCCGGTGATGAAGTACAACCGCCAGCTGATGCAGGCGATCATGTGGGACCGTATCAACATCGCTGAAATCGTTGGTGTACAGGTGATCAGCCTGGATGATGCACCGAAGGGGTATGGCGAGTTCGATGCGGGTGTGCCGAAGAAGTTTGTGATTGATCCGCATAAGTTGTTTAGTGCGGCTTGAGAACGTTTTAATAAAATTGGGCGACAGCAGTCGCCCTTTTTTATGGGCAGGTTAATAGCTTGGCGGGTTCAGGTTGGCCTGCGTATGGTTGTTTGTGGAGTGATTAATGGAAGCTGTTTTAATCGCTTTTCCGTTTCAGGTAACAGTTCTGTTAAAGTATCGATCAATTCTACCGTTAGCTCCTTCTGGTATTGATTTGGTTTTTCGGAACTTGCAATCTTACGGATAAATGTTCGTTGGAATTCTATTGAACCCTTGGTCGCTTTTTCGCGGGCAAGAATTTCCATCTTTTTCGCTGAAACAATAGCTAATTTTCTTTGTTCGATATTCTGATGGGTGTTGAGGTTTAATGGGTTGTGACGTGCCTGGAGGTGAGTCTGAAAGATAGGTGTCTTTTTTAATGTGTCTTCGGATTTTTTATAGTTGCCAATTAAGTTGCCTCTTGTAGCAGCTTGACTTGATCGCTTGTTTGTCTTGAAAAAAGACCTCCAGAACTTCAACTTGAAAATAGCAGGAAAACGAAAGTGCCCGGTTGGGTCGCTGTTGTTTATCGGATCTCCTTTGCAATACGCATATGCATTTAATCCCCCCTTACCGAATGGACTCAAACTGTCGGGACTGCTGAACCGCATCAACACCGGGATGAACGCCCTGTATCCCTTACCCAATAGATAATGCCCTGTCACCGGATCCGGTCGTTCGCCGTTGAAGCCGAGCAGACTGAATAGCCCACTTTCGAACGAGCAATGGCCGTACGGTGAGTAGGCGAAGGGGTGGTGTTTTGCTGCATGGACTGTGTGAGATACCGATCGTTTTTGGTCGGTAGCGAGCAAAGTGGTTACGGTCGTATTGCCATGGTGTTGTTGCGCCAGGAGTCGATCGTCCTGTTGGAAAATACAACGTTGCGTCGCCCCTTGGATTTCGGTTGTTAGCCGATCATTCTGATAAAAATGCTGGATGCTGGCTTGCGTTATAGGCGTGCAATCAACCAGGCGATCCAACGGGTCGTAGTGGTAGCGGCAGAGTAGGTCTTTCTGGCTCGGTGACATAAAGTCGGCCTCTGAAGGGTTATTTTCGAATTGCTGCACCGGTCTTGAGTTGGGATGCATCATGAGCACCGCTGCCAAAGACGCCCCCTATGTTAAAGACCAGACCAACTACGCTATCTGGGCCTCCGTTTCTGATAAGTTTCTTCCCCCACATAAGGGCAGCCTCAGCGTGAGCGCCGGAATTACTGAGCTGCCCTGTATTCACCGAATGTGCGAAGCGTGCATACAGTTGTGCATCAGTCTTGGAAAGTTTGTTATCTCCATGACTTGCTAGGTTTTCATTTACTGCTTTGAGCCTCCTGATGAAAGGATCACGGGCATCTTTGGGTACTGAGGAGGCGAGAAGTTCTCTAGCGGCTACCGTTTTGACCGGTTTTTCTGTGTTGCGTGTGAGCGATTGTTGTATCAGTTGGATAATCTCTTCGAAAAAGCTCGGCTGGACGGCAGTGTTAGCATGTCCGCTTGCGATTTTGGCAGGGGCAGCATTTGTTACTGTTTTGATCAATGAATTGGTATTATCGACGTAGCCCAG
Organism: Pseudomonas sp. NFIX10; assembly: GCF_900111955.1. Taxonomy (NCBI): domain Bacteria; kingdom Pseudomonadati; phylum Pseudomonadota; class Gammaproteobacteria; order Pseudomonadales; family Pseudomonadaceae; genus Pseudomonas; species Pseudomonas sp. NFIX10. The sequence continues at coordinate 33,986 of NZ_FOKH01000015.1, forward strand.
AATTTTCCCAAACCATGCGCCTATGTGACCCGTTGGGTCACTGCGATTAATCGGATCGCCGAGACAGTAAGCATAGGCATTTATCCCGCCCTTGCTAAACGGGCTGAAACTATCTGGATTGTTGAACCGCATCAGAACTGGATTGAACGCTCGATAGCCATTTCCCAACAAATAATGTCCAGTCCCTAGGGCTGGTCGTTCGCCGTTGAAGCCGAGCAGAATGAGTAGACCGCCTTTCGGGGAACGATGACCGTAAGGTGTGTAGGCAATGGCATCGAGAGCGTGCAACACCGTGCGTTGCTGGTCGGTGGCAAGCAAAGTGGCTTCGACGACACCAGACTGGCGCTGCTGTTGCGCCAGAAGTTGATCGTCTTGCTGGAAAATTGACCGACATACCGAGCCTTGAATTTCGCTGGTCAGACGCTCTTTGAGGTAAAAGTGCTGGGTGTGGGCCTTGGTCAAGGAGGTACTGCCGACCAGGCGATCCAGCGGGTCGTAGTGGTAGCGGCAGAGTAAGGTGTGCTGCGTAGTCGACATCGGCAGGCTCTTTCAAAAGTGCGGCGGGTTACCATCGTTATTCTCTTCGAATCGGCGGAGGCCAACCTTCAGCGAGAAGTATTAGGAATAGCATGCTTTGTTCCTTGCGTTTGATGTTCGCTCTCAACACGGCCAGTGATATGTCGTATTTACCGTGTTCGAAGATGTATTAACTTGATTCCCTAATATTTGCCGCTGTTTGGGGCAAATCATCTGTGCTCGACAAAACGGTGCTTGATTTTGTAACAGTATCAATCGGCAAAATGGCTTTAGGCAGAATTTTAGACACGGGTGTGTCGGTTGGAACGGAAAGACCCAGAATATTCCTAACGTTAGTCTTCACGGTTTTCGCCAGGGTTCCGGCTTGGTAGGCGGCACGCACCGCCAGTGCACCGCGGACGGAGGCTCCAATGACCAACGCTGTAGTGCCAAACGCCGATACAAGGGGGCCGAACTTGTTACCCGTGAGCTGTAGGGCTGCCCCCACGACGCTACTGGCCGAGCCCCCCAGACTGACGCGGGTAGCCCACAGAGAAGCGCCGGACACTTTGGGGCCGAAAATCATGCCGGCAGGAACAATCGAATGCAGGGCGATGGTCAACGCTCGTTGGATAGGCGCGAGCGGTATTCCAAACTCACCTGTCGGGTCCACTCGATTGATAGGATCACCCGCGCAATAGCCATAGGCGTTCAAGCCGCCTTTGCCAAAGGGGCTCAGTTTGTCTGGACTATTGAATCGCATCAGCACGGGGTTGAACGCCCGATACCCGTTGCCCAATAAATAATGCCCGGTTACCAGGTCCGGCCTCTCGCCGCTGAAGCCGAGCATGCTAAGTAGACCGTTTTCCGGGGGGCGATGACCGTAAGATGTATAGGCGAAGGCATGAGACTGCGCGGCAGCGAGTGCGTGCAACACTGTGCGTTGCTGGTCGGTGGCGAGCAAAGTGGTTTCGACGGCACCGGACGGGCGCTGTTGTTGCGCGAGGAGATAATCGTCTTGCTGGAAAATCGACCGTTGTACCGAGTCTTGGATTTCGCTGGTCAGACGCTCTTTGAGATAGAAGCGTTGGATGCGGGCCTGGGCCAATGGTGTGCAATCGGCAAGGCGATCCAGTGGGTCGTAGCGATAACGACAAAGTATGCTGTTTGGCCTCGCCGACATGGTTTCCCTCTCAGATGACCAGCGGTTCCTTATTCAATCGACCACAGGTCGTGCCGGATTTTTGTCATGGCACCTGCTTCTGCGGGACATGCCCAAACCTCAACGTCGTCCACATGGAGAAAAGTTGGTTGGGGCTGAGACGAGGAGAACAGTCGAAACTCGACATGAACGAGCGTTGGAGTGACTCCTTCCGGTGCAGCAAATGTGTAAGCTTTTGTTATCCACTCAGGATTTACGCTAAACCAACTGAAATTATATTCAGGGATACCGCACGAGACGCTGCACCGTATGCTTGTCCTGCAAGAGTACCTAACGACAATCGGCGTGCCAGGTTTTATTGCGATTTGTTGGAACAGCCTTGAACGCTCGCTGAAATGGGCTTGACCATCAACAATGTTTATCTCCCCGTCATAGTCCCACCCTTCAAGTCCATTATCGAAGCCACCATTCTGCAGCAATTGCACGGGTTGGCATTCGGCTTCTTCAAAGTAGAACTCAACATCATCGACATCATAAGCGCCTTGTGATGTGAAGATCAGGTCGACGGAGTTGCCGCTGTCAACCGTGAAATCAACTTCATACGGTCCCGCCCGATTGATACTGCAATAGACACCTCCAGCCGATAACCTGACCCCGCCGACGCCATAGTATGAAGAGACATTAAAGAGTAATTTGACCGTTCCTGGTGCATTCAAACTCACGGTCTGTGACAGGTTGCCATTAGGCGCGAACCGTGCACGGCCACCTGCCCAAGTAACCTGCCTGGCGCTCCAGCCCTCAAGGCCATTATCGAAGGTGCCGTTGATGATTAGGTTTTGGTGGTTTTTATGCGCCTGCTTAGTCATGAGTTCACTCCTTGATCCACCAAGGCGCCCGAGTGCTATCGGCGTAATTGGTAGTTCACTATATAAGTTCGTGGATGACTCTATTCCGGCGTCACTCTTGTGGCTTGCATGCCTTTTGCTCCTTTTTCGATTTCAAAAGAAACGGTTTGCCTTTCCTTCAGCGTTTTATATCCCTCGCCGGATATTGCGGAATAGTGCACGAACAATTCCTCGCCACCTTTGCCACATGTGATGAAGCCATAGCCCTTTGCATCATTAAACCATTTAACGGTTCCCATAATTCGGTCGCTCATTTTTATTGTCTCTGCTTGCCCGAATTTATAAAGGCCGATTGTCCATGGCCTTGTTTTCGTTGACACGGTTCGAGCTTAAAGTCGGGCCGGACAGCTGCCTACTGTCAGAGTTGACAGTAGGCAATACCGAGAGGAAATAACCGGTGGCAGGTGATATTCAGATGACTGTCACGTGGCGGTCATGCCAGGGCTTGCGCCTGTAAGCGGCGGCCGATCACGTCCAGTACATCGCAACCGTCGCGCAAGGGAATCGCCAGAAGCAGGGCGAAGTCGTGGAGGACGACGGCGTCGGAACTGTTCTCCTCGCGGAAGGCGATGTTTTCCAATAGTTGGGTGGCGGCGCGGATGCGGTAGGCGGCGGTTTCGTAGAGGATCCAAATGCCAGTCAGTTAAGCCCCAAACCCGTGGGAGCAAAGCTTGCTCGCGATTGGGATGAGCCAGTCGACAACGCTATTGACGGGTCTGCCGCCAGCGCGAGCAAGCTTTGCTCCCACAGGTTTTGTGTCGTTTGATCCTTAACTGACTGGCATTAGGCAGCAGCCCCCTGCTTTTCAGATACCAGCGGCGAGCGCTTCGCACTCGAGCGGGAGCAAGCTCCCTCGCCACCCGGTTATGGGTGTGCAGTTGCGGCCCCGACCCGGTCGCAGAATTCAGGATAGAAACCCCGGGCGCTGGGGCCTTGGCAATAGTCTTGCGCCTGGGTCAAGGCGGCGCCGCTGAAGTTCAGGCCACGGGGCATGCTGGCGAAGGTGACGTAGCCACCTTGTTGCAGTTTGATGGCGTCGAAGCCCTGCATGTCGTAGACCAGTTCCACGTCATCATCAGCCAGCAGTCGCGCCTTGACCGTCACTTGCGTGTATTGCTTGCCCCCCGGCGCGCCATTGAGCGCCGCCAGGCCGTGGCCGACCACGCGCAGCATGTGCGGGACCCAGGGCTCGCAGTCATCCGCGCAAGTGCTTGGACGGTAGAGCACGGTCAGCGTCTGCTGATCGCGGCTCACCTCGATCAGGGCCGGGTCGGAGCGTTTGATGCGATGCTCGATGGTCAGCCAGGTCTTCTGCGCGTCACTGATGTCGTCGGCAAGCTCTGGATTCAGCGGACCCCGCTGGCATTCGGTGACACCAAAGGCAATGAGCATGCCCGCCAGGATGACCGCGAGGGTCGCTCCGCCAATTTTTACATTCATAGGCAAACTCTGCAGGAGGAAGCCGCACTGTACGGTAACCGTGCAGCCAATGGCAGGACGTTCTAGAGGCGCAACGCTGGGACACCTGATCCGGGTGATCGACCGTCAAAAGCTGACGCGAAAGTCATCGGCACTGATTAACCTGCATGTTTTTATGTCCGGGCTTTCGCAACGATTATCCGCCCACGGCAGCAGGGTCCGCTCTTGGACTTGGAGGTATTCGAGGGTCAGATTGATAGCACCGTACTTGCAAGTAATGGTTGCCCTCGTCGGGGTCTGGTTATCTACGTCCGGTTCATGGATCGCGAACTCGGCGCCGTTGAATTGCTCCAGCGCAGAGTTGGCCACTTCCACAATGCTGTGGTTCTCCCATTCGTGATCATCCTGAACGTCTATCGATCCGATGTCCCTATGAATTTGTGTGATGCCAGGACAGGTTATCTCACCGGCATGGACATGACCGATGATCAGCAAGAGCATTCCGGCGCCGCTGACAGTCAGTATGTTTCGCATTTGCCAGCCTCCGTTTTCTCGTGTCGGCGACATTGTTTGCGGCTATATGTGGCGGGGACTACTGTCAAGGCTGACAGTTGTTTATGTTGATTTGGAATTAGTTGATTCTGATCTGTTGTCGTTTGGCGATAAGAAACTCAAAACTTTCTGAAAAGCGGAAGTGACTGAAGGATTAGCAGATTCAGGCAAAGGAAGCGGATTCAGATGCAAATCCTAGAGGAGGAACAATCCTCGCCCAACCCAGTCCAACGCTCGTTTTTGCGCCGCCCCCTCACGGGCGTTTTTTTTCAGAGTTCAGAGGATGTTCGGGATGAAGGTTTCACGCGGTTTTGCCCTGTCTTGCCTGCTGTCGCTGGCTGCCAGCCCGGCCTTCGCGCAGTTCAGCCTCAGCGATGCGGCCAATGTGGTGTCGGCGATGCAGGGCAACTCAGGTGAGGAAGAGGGCGTCGTAGCCGCCGCGCCGAAAGCTGCCGGCCTGCTCAACACCCTGGGGTCGGAACTCAAGATCACGCCGGAACAGGCCGTCGGTGGCGCCGGTGCGATGCTGGGGCTGGCGAAGAATCGGCTCAGCGAACCGCAGTTTTCCGAGTTGAGCAAAAGCGTGCCGGGGCTGGATCAAATTGCCGGCAACAGCGCCATTGGTGGGCTAAATGGCCTGGGTGGGTTGTTGGGTGGTGGATCGGATAAAAATGCTTTGCTCGATGGTTTGCTGGGTAATGTCAAGGACATTAATGATCTGAACAATACCTTCAGTGCGCTGGGTATGGACAGTGGGATGATTGGGCAGTTTGCTCCGGTGATTCTTCAATATCTTGGGCATCAGGGAGTGGGTGGTTCGTTGTTGCAGAATTTGGGCGGTATCTGGGGCGCCGATATTTGACCAATCGCGCCCGTGGGCATTGTTAAGTTCGAAGCTTTTGAGACTGGCTTCGATCTACTGTTTACATAAACGTTGCCTCTTCGAAATCATGATGATGGCTTACGAATTGTTTGATTTGGTTGCGCGAGATCTAAATATGCCAGTTGCTTCTGCCATAGATCATTCTTAGTGTTCTGTGAGGCTAGGGTCGCGACAGGGCGTCGCGGGATGGGGGGAGCAAAACGACTCCTGGCTGGCGAGGGAGGCTGCTGAGCTTTTTTTGACAATAGCTTTTGGTGGTTGTCCTTCAGCGTTTGATTGAGCATCTTCAGCTTTGCAATTTCATCTGCCTGGTCGGCGATTTTTCCTTCGTAACTTATATACTCAACCAGATGTTTGGTCTTTGTGGCTTCCAGCTCTGATGCTGTTTGCGTTAGTTTGACTTTCATCTCTTCTAGTTCTGATGTTTTTAACACCAGTTCGCTTTCTATTCTTTCTAGCTTCAATCCTTTCTGAGTCGCATTTCTTTGAGCTAGCTGAGCCTCATATTTGTAATGAGTTTTTGACGACTTGAAGAGGTTTCGCCAAAGCGAACGGATTCCCTTGAAAAATGAAAAGTGTCCTGTTGGATCCGTTTGATTCGTCGGCTCTCCATTGCAATACACATAGGCATTTACTCCTCCTTCCCCAAACGGACTCCAACTATCCGGACTATTAAACCGCATCAACACCGTATTGAACGCCCGATACCCATTCCCCAACAAATAATGCCCCGTCACTGGATCCGGCCGTTCCCCATTGAACCCGAGCAAACTGAGCAAGCCGTTTTCCGCCGGGCGATGGCCGTAGGGCGTGTAGGCGAGGGGATGGCGGCAGGTGGCGTCGAGGGCGTTCAGGACTGAGCGTTGGTGATCGGTCGCCAGCAGGGTGATGTCGGCCTTCAAATCCTCGCGCCGAATTTGCGCCAACAGTTGGTCGTCATGCTGGAAGACGCTGCGTTGCACCGCCCCCTGTATCTCGGTCGCCAGCCGGCTTTTGCAATAAAAGCGCTGGATGCCGGCCTCAGCGGATGGCGCGCAATCGATCAGGCGATCCAGCGGGTCGTAGCGATAGCGGCACAACACGGTTTCATGAGGGGCAGCAGGCATACGCCGGGCTCCGTGCAAGGTCCAAAAATCAGGACCTTCAGCATCGTAGATTCCCCCGCCGCTGCCTACTATCAGAACAGTTAGGAACCCTGCCCTTCGCGACGCAACGCCTCGATGCGTTGGTCCTTTTCAGTCCATAGCTGATTCACCCAATCCTGCACGTGCTGGCGAAACACCGGGTCGTTTTCGTAGTCGCCCTGCCACAATGCCGGGTCCAGCTCGCGGGTCTGGATGTCGATGATGACCCTGGGCACCGCGCCGCTGATCAAGTCCCAGAACCCGGGAATCTTCTCTTGCGGGTACACCACCGTCACGTCCAGTACCGCATCCAGTTGTTCACCCATGGCCGCCAGCACGAACGCCACGCCACCGGCCTTGGGCTTGAGCAGGTGGGTGAAGGGCGATTGCTGTTGTCGGCTTTTGGCGGTGGTGAAGCGGGTGCCTTCGAGGTAGTTGACCACGGTGACCGGTTGACGCTTGAACAGCTCGCAGGCGGCCTTGGTGATTTCCAGGTCCTTGCCGGCCAGCTCCGGGTTCTTGGCCAGGAACGCCTTGGTGTAGCGTTTCATGAAAGGGTAATCCAAGGCCCACCAGGCCAGCCCCAGGAACGGTACCCAGATCAGTTCCTTCTTGAGGAAGAACTTGAAGAACGGCGTGCGCCGGTTGAGGGTCTGGACGAGGGCGGGGATGTCGACCCAGGACTGGTGATTGCTGATCACCAGGTAAGAGGTATCGCTGCGCAGGTCCGCACCGCCGCGAATGTCCCAGCGGGTAGGGATGCACAGGGCAAAGACCAGTTTGTCGATCTCGGCCCAGGTCTCGGCGATCCACATCACCGCCCACGAGGCGTAGTCGCGAAAGCGCCCGGGCAGGACCAGTTTGAGCAGGGCGAACACCATCAGCGGCCCGAACAGCACCAGGGTGTTGAGCAACAGCAGCAGGGTGACGAAACAGCCGGTGAGCAGGCGGCGCATAGATGACTCTTGCAAACGTGTGGGCGGGCCATGATAAGCAAGCTTCGGGCGGTAGGCCAAATCGGTATGGACGAATGTTTCACCTTTTGATCGGTATGCTGGGTTTGCTTCTGTGGCGAGGGAGTTTGCTCCCGCTGGGCTGCGTCGTAGGAGCTGCCGAAGGCTGCGATCTTTTGATCTTTCGCTTTGGACTCCAATTGATCGGGACAAGATCGCAGCCTCGTTGCACTCGACAGCTCCTACACTGCCGAGCGAGCGCTATCTTTGGCCACAGGTGCGTGAACCAACCGAACGAATCCCCCCGTCACGGTCTAAAAGCCCACCCATACAGGAAGCCCAATTGCATGAAATCCCTTCTCGCCCTGCTTACCCTGGTGGCCCTCCCAGTGCTGGCCGCCGAGCCGACCCTGTACGGGCGCTACGAATACATTGCGCTGCCGGAAATCGGCGGTGAAGTGCTCAAGGCCAAGATGGACACCGGTGCGTTGACTGCCTCGTTGTCGGCCAAGGACATCGAGACCTTCACCCGTGACGGCGATGACTGGGTGCGCTTTCGCCTGGCGACCAAGGATGCGAGCAACAAGATCTATGAACACAAGGTCGCGCGCATCAGCAAGATCAAGACCCGCTCCGAAGAAGATGAAGACGACGACGAAAAGATCGCCCCCAGCAAGCGCCCGGTGGTGGAGCTGGAAATGTGCCTGGGCAACGTCAAGCGCACCGTGGAAGTCAACCTGACCGACCGCAGCAGTTTCAACTACCCGTTGCTGATCGGCGCCAAGGCGTTGCGTGAGTTCGGCGCGGCGGTGAACCCCGCCCGGCGTTATACGGCGGATAAACCCGACTGCTGATTTCCCCGATTGACGTGCTGCGAGGCTTGGGGCACCGTTCCGGCAACTTTACAGCCGGGCTCGTAAGCCATGCCTCATATCCTGATTGTCGAAGACGAAGCCGCCATCGCCGATACGCTGGTGTTTGCCCTACAGAGCGAAGGTTTCGACACCACGTGGCTGAGCCTAGGCGCGGCGGCCCTCGAGCATCAGAAAAGTACCCCGGTGGACCTGATCATCCTCGATGTCGGCCTGCCGGATATCAGCGGCTTCGAAACGTGCAAGCAACTCAGGCGCTTCAGCGACGTCCCGGTCATTTTTCTCACCGCGCGCAATGCTGAAATCGACCGCGTTGTCGGCCTGGAAATCGGTGCCGACGATTACGTGGTCAAACCCTTCAGCCCCCGCGAGGTGGCGGCCAGGGTCCGGGCGATTCTCAAGCGCGTGGCGCCGCGTCCAGCGGTGGAGCCGGGCATGGGACTGTTTCAGGTCGATGCCGACCGTGTGCAGATCCACTATCGCGGCAAACCGCTGAACCTCACCCGCCACGAATTCCGCCTGCTCAATTGTCTGCTGGAGCAACCCGAGCGGGTCTTCAGTCGCGAACAATTGCTCGATGCCTTGGGCGTTGCCAGCGATGCCGGCTACGAGCGCAGCATCGACAGCCACATCAAGAGCGTGCGCGCCAAGTTGCGCCTGGTCCGGGCCGAGGCCGAACCGATCCAGACACATCGAGGCCTGGGCTACAGCTACAGCCCGGGGCACAGCTGATGTCGCTGGGGATCCGGATTTTCCTGGTGTATGTGCTGTTTATCGCCCTGACCGGCTATTTCGTGCTCAACACGGTCATGGAGGAAATCCGCCCCGGCGTGCGCCAGTCCACCGAAGAAACCCTGGTGGACACCGCCAACCTGATGGCCGAGATCCTGCGGGACGATTTCAAGGCCGGCACCCTCAACCAGAATCGCTGGCCGCAATTGCTCAAGGCCTACGGCGAGCGCCAGCCGGCGGCGACGATCTGGGGCCTGCCGAAGAATCAGGTCAGCCATCGCATCTACGTCACGGATGCCAACGGCATCGTGGTGCTCGACTCCAGTGGCGTGGCGGTAGGGCAGGATTATTCGCGCTGGAACGACGTCTACCTGACCCTGCGCGGCCACTACGGCGCCCGCTCGAGCCGTAGCGATCCGGACGATCCGGCGTCTTCGGTGATGCACGTCGGCGCGCCGATCCGCGACAACGGCCGGATCATCGGCGTTGTCACCGTCGCCAAGCCCAACAGTTCCTTGCAGCCTTATGTCGACCGCACCGAGCGGCGCCTCTTGGCCTACGGTGCCGGCTTGGTCGCCCTGGGCTTGTTGCTGGGCGGCTTGCTGTCGTGGTGGCTCAGCGCGGCATTGCGGCGTTTGACGAGCTATGCACAGGCGGTCAGCCAGGGGCGTCGGGTGGAAGTGCCGCATTATCGTGGCGGCGAGTTTGAGCAATTGGCGGGGGCCGTGGAACACATGCGCACTCAACTCGAAGGCAAGGCGTACGTCGAGCGTTACGTGCACACGCTCACCCACGAACTCAAGAGCCCGCTGGCGGCGATTCGTGGCGCCGCCGAACTGCTGCAAAGCGACATGCCCGCCGCCCAGCACCAGCGCTTCGTCAGTAACATCGACAATGAAAGTGCGCGCATGCAGCAGTTGATCGAACGCTTGCTCAACCTGGCCCAGATCGAGCAGCGCCAGGGGTTGGAAGAAGAAGTCTCGGTACCGCTGGCGACGTTGATGGACGAGTTGCTGGAAGCGCGCGGCGGCTGGATCGAAAGTCGCCAGTTGAAGGTCGAACGGCACATCGCTGCCGACCTGACGTTGACGGGAGAGCCGTTCCTGTTGCGCCAGGCCTTGGGCAATTTGCTGGAAAACGCCCTGGACTTCACTCCCGTCAACGGCCTGCTGCGGGTCAGCGCCGAGCGCCGTGGGGACTGCGTCGAGATCCGCCTGTTCAATCAGGCCGCGCCGATCCCCGACTACGCGCTGCCCCGCCTGAGCGAACGCTTCTACTCCCTGCCGCGCCCGGACAGCGGCCGCAAGAGCACCGGCCTGGGGCTCAACTTCGTGGAGGAGGTGGTGCAGTTGCATGGGGGGCAGTTCAGTATTGGCAATGTCGAGGGTGGGGTGGAGGTGGTTTTGCGGCTGCCCTGAACCCGCAGTTGCTATCTGACTAAACACCCATTCCTGTGGGAGCGAGCTTGCTCGCGATAGCGGGTACCAGTCGGCATAGCTGGCGCTGACCCACCGCCATCGCGAGCAAGCTCGCTCCCACAAAGGTTCCTGGTTCTCCACACAATCTCCACATTCCCCCCACAAACCCCTCACACAACCACTCCAGACTCTCCCTCATTCAAACAGGGAGAGCCCCACATGAACCGCAGCCTCGCCATTAAACTGGGCATGATCGCCCTCTTGATTCTCTTGCTGATGATTCCACTGTTGATGATCAATGGCCTCATCGATGAGCGCCAGGAATTGCGCGACGGTGTGCTGCAGGACATCGCCCGCAGCTCCAGCTACAGCCAGCAATTGATCGGGCCGATGATCGTGGTGCCATTTCGCAAGAGCGTGAAGGTCTGGAACACCAACGAGAAGACCGGCGTGCGTTTCCTGGAAACCGTCGAGCGAACGGGCGAGTTGTATTTTTTGCCGGAGCAATTCGAGCTCGACGGCCAGGTGCGTACCGAAACCCGTGCCCGGGGTATCTACGAAGCGCGGATGTTCCACGCCGATAACCGGATCGATGGCCGCTTCAAGGTGCCTGAGCGCTATGGCGTCGCCGCCAAGGACTTTGCCGACTACCGCTTCGACGAACCGTACTTGAGCGTTGGCATCAGCGATATTCGTGGCATCGAGAACGCGCTGACCCTGACACTGAACCAGCAGACCGTCGACTTCCTGCCCGGTTCGCGGCTTGGCTGGCTGGGGCAGGGTGTGCATGTGCCGCTGCCGATGATCACCGCCCAGGGCGGTCCCGAGCTGACCTTCGGTTTTGACCTGCGCCTACAAGGCACTGGCGAGTTCCAGATTCTGCCGGTGGGCAAATCCACCAAAGTGCACTTGTCGGCGGACTGGCCGCACCCGAGCTTCATTGGCAACTATCTGCCCAGCAATCGCGAGATCAATGAGCAGGGCTTCAGTGCCGACTGGCAGACGTCGTTTTTCTCCACCAACCTGCTGGAAACATTACAAGCCTGCGAGCCGAGCGATAGCTGTGAAGCGTTCCGCAGCCGGGCCTTCGGTGTGAGCTTCATCGACCCGGTGGACCAGTACCTCAAGAGCGACCGGGCGATCAAATATGCGCTGCTGTTCATTGCCCTGACCTTCGCCGGCTTCTTTCTCTTCGAAGTGCTCAAGAGCCTGGCCGTCCACCCGGTCCAGTACGCCTTGGTGGGCGTGGCGCTGGCGTTCTTCTACCTGCTGTTGTTGTCGCTGTCGGAACACATCGGCTTCACCCTGGCATACCTGGTGTCGGCCAGTGCCTGTGTCGTGCTGATCGGGTTTTATGTCTGCCATGTGTTGCGCAGTGTGAGCCACGGCCTGGGGTTTTCGGTTGGGCTGGCGGGGTTGTACGGTTTGCTCTACGGCCTGTTGAGCGCGGAGGACTATGCACTGCTGATGGGGTCGCTGCTGCTGTTCGGCCTGCTGGGCGTGTTCATGGTGCTGACCCGCAAGCTGGACTGGTACAGGGTGGGGTCGAAGCCGGCCGCTGCGATGAGTTTTGAACTGGGAGAGGTGAAATGAGCCGGTCGTTGGGGTTGCGTGAGGATCAGCGGGAGGGGGCGATGTTGGTGGCGCTGATTGCCGGATTGTTTCCGCTGGACCGCAGTGGCCCTATCGCGAGCAAGCTCGCTCCCACAGGAGATGCCGGTCGTCCAGGCAAAGCAACCCAATGTGGGAGCGAGCTTGCTCGCGATGGGGCCGGTGCAGCCAGCGCAGAACTAGACTTTGGGCACTGTTTCAATCATTGAAGGCCGCAAGCTCACCTCGGCAAACCAAGCCGCCAATTGCGGGTTGGCCTTGCGCCATTCCAGGTCGGGATGGCGCAGGTCCAGGTAGCCCAGGGCGCAGGCCACGCTGATGGAGGCCACGTCGAAATGGCTGGCCAGTTCGGCGATCGCCTCGGCTTCGAGCAGGCCCAGGGCCCGGCGAATCTTGTCCCGTTGCGCATCGAGCCACTCGTTCCAGTGTTTTTCCACAGGACGTAGCGCGGTTTCGTAGCGGATCATCACCGCCGCATCCATGACTCCATCGGCCAGGGAGGCCAGGGTCAGGCGCCGCCAGCGGGCCGCGCCGTCCCGGGGAATCAGCGGGTTGCCGACATGCTGGTGGTCGAGGTAATCGAGAATGACCCGGCTGTCATGGATCACGCTCCCGTTGGCCAGGCGCAGCGCCGGGATCTTGCTCAACGGGTTGTCTTCGATCAGCGCGCGGTCCGGCTTGACCGGTGTGAGTTGGCTGAGCTGCAACGCCACGCGGTCTTGCTGGCCGGTTTCGTGCAGCAGCACCAGGACCTTGCGAACGAAGGGCGAAGCGGGGTTGTGGAACAGCGTCATGCTGGGGGTGGACATGCGGGTATCCTCGATAAACGGCCAGGGGCTTAGCCTAGACAGTTCCGGGACGGCTGGCGAGCAGCGGATAGCCTGACTCGATTCCCATGTGGGAGCGAGCTCGCTCGCGAAAGCGGTACGTCAGACAAGTCACTGAAATTGGCACTCCGTCTTCACGAGCAAGCCCGATCCCACAGGTTTCATGCCTGGCCGGGTTATCCGCGCTTGAGCAATCCCCAGACTCCCAGTACCGTTGGAATCCCCAGGCCGACCCAGGCCACTGCATCCCACGCTCCATCGCCCAGCAACGCTGAAAACAACCCCGCCGCGCTCAGTGCGCCAATCACCACGGGAATACCAAACACTTTCCAGAAACTCGATTGCCGTGGCCTCACGAGGCGACCTCCGTGCCGACCGTTGCACGCTTGGCCGCTTTACGCCGCACCAGCCACAGGTAAACGCCACTGCCGAGGACGATGATAGTGAGCACGTCAAGGGTGGCCCAGAAGATCTGCATCGGCCGGCCACCGTAGTCGCCGAAGTGCAACGGTAGAGACAGGCTCATGACGTCCATGTACCACGGCCGCTCGGCCACAGCGGTGACCTCCAGAGTGCTGGCATCGATCAATACCGGCGTCAGCAAATGCGAGGTCAGGTGGGTGCTGCCTTTCATGAACACGCCGTAGTGGTGTTGGCTGGAAAACAACGTGCCGGGGAAGGCGATGAAGCTGGGCTCCATGCCCGGCGCGACCTCCTTGGCGATGTCGAGCAAGCGGGTAGCCGGGGCCAATTGCGTCAGCGGCGGGGCGTTGCGATAGGGTTCGACCATGGCGCTGAGGCTGTCGTTGCGCCAGGCGGCGATGATCAGGTCGGCGCACGCGGCAATCACGCCGGTGACGCCCACGGTGAGCGCCCAGACCAGCGTCACCACACCGATCAGGTTATGCAGGTCGAGCCAGCGCAGGCGCGTGGATTTGTCCTGGCGCACCGTGGCGAACTTCAACCGGCGCATGAACGGCAGGTACAGGACCACCCCGGAAACGATGGCAATCACGAACAGCAACCCCATGAACGCCAGCAGCAACTTGCCCGGTAGCCCGGCGAACATGTCCACGTGCAGGCGCAGCATGACCATCATGAAACCGCCATTGGCCGAGGGCCTTTCCAGCGCCTCGCCGGTGCGCGCGTCGAGCATGAAGGTATGGGAGGAATTGGGCTCGGTGTCCGCTGTCGGCGCCATGATGGTGAAGATGCCGTTGGGCTCGTCTTCGTCCCAGCCAAAATACTGGACCACTTCACCCGGACGATGGGCCTTGGCCTTTTCCACCAACTGCTGAAGGTCCAGGTGTGGCGTGTCGGCAGGCATCTGCCGGAACTCGGGAGCGTCGCCCAGCAAGTGTTCGATTTCGTGGTGGAAGATCAACGGCAGCCCGGTGATCGCCAGCATCAGCAGGAACACCGTGCAGATCAGGCTGGTCCAGGTGTGGACGAAGGACCAGCGGCGGATGGTTTTGCTTTTCATGAGCGATCCGAATGCAAGAGGGCCTCGATGCCTGAGCCCCGTCAGTCAAGCCGCGAAACCTGTGGGAGCGAGCTTGCTCGCGAAAGCGGTGTGACAGACAACATCAATGTCGACTGTTATGCCGTCTTCGCGAGCAAGCTCGCTCCCACAGGGATTTCATTTGACTGACAGGTCTCGGGTACAGGTGCCCTCAAAAAGGTTTTGCAAATGCTAACCGTTTACCATTTGTAATTCACGCTGGCGACGACGTTGCGTTGGTCGCCGTAATAGCAGTAGAAGCCATCGCAAGTGGACAGGTAGTCCTTGTTGAAGATGTTCTTCGCGTCCACCGCCACCGTGACGCCTTTAAGGGTCTTGTTCAAACGCCCGAGGTCGTAATGGGCCGAGGCGTCGTATACGGTGTAGGAGCCGACATGACCCCAGTCGGTGTTGGTGGTGTTGCCGTAGGTGTCGCCGACATACCGCACACCGGCGCCGACACCGAAGCCATCCAGCGGGCCGTTGTGCCAGGTGTAGTCCGCCCAGGCGGTGGCCTGGTTGCGCGGCACCTGGGCCATGCGCTTGCCTTTTTCCGCTGCGGTACCCTTGGTGATTTCACTGTCGTTGTAGGTGTAGGAACCGATGAGCTTCAGGTTGTCGGTCACATCGCCCGAGGCTTCCAGTTCCAGGCCGCGCACCTGGACTTCACCCACTTGGCGGGTGACGTTGTTTTCGGTCACGGAGTTGTTTTTCTGGGTCAGGTCGAATACCGCGGCGGTCAGCAAGGTCTTGGTGCCCGGCGGTTGATATTTGATGCCGGCTTCGTACTGTTCGCCTTCTGTCGGCTTGAATGCTTCGGTGCTGTTGACGGTTGAACCGGCCGCCGCCTGGAACGACTGGGCGAAGGAAATGTAGGGCGTCACACCGTTATCGAAGACGTAGCTCAGCGCCGCATTGCCGCTGAATTTCTTGTCGCGCTGGGTGTTGGTGACGTTGTTCTGGTTGTGGAATTCGGTGCCGGTGTGAATCCAGTCTTCACGGCCGCCGAGGGTCAGGCGCCAGTTGTCCAGGGCGATCTGGTCCTGGACATACAGGCCGGTCTGGTTGGTCTTCTGGTTGTAGTCGTACATGGTGAAGTACTGGACGTTGGAGAAGTCTTGTCCGTAGATCGGGTTGTGGATGTTGCTGGTCGGCACGCCGGTCGAGCCCCACAGCCAACGGGAATTGCTGTTGGAGCGCTGGTGATCCAGGCCCAGCAGCAGGGTGTGACTGAGGGCGCCGGTCTGGAAGTCGGCCTGGAAGTTGTTGTCCACGGCGAACTGACTGATGTCTTCGTCAATGACACTGGCGCTGCGCTTGATGGTGCCATCGGCGCTGACTGCTTCGTCAGGCCCCGCCGGCCAGAATTGCCCGCCAGCGGAGATGCCCTGGGTTTGCAGGTCGCTCTTGGTGTAGCGCAGGTTCTGGCGGAACTGCCAGGTGTCGTTCAGACGGTGTTCGAACGCATAGCCGAGGGCGTAGTAGGTACGGTCGTAGAATTCCCAATCCGGATCGCCGAGGTTCTTGTGGTGGGAAATCTTGCCCGCCGGCGAAGACAGCTTGGTGCCTTGCAACGGCAGGAATTGCCCGGTGATGCCGGTGTCGTCGCGGGTGTACTGGGACAGGAAGGTCAGGCGCGTGTCGTCGTTGATGTTCCAGGTCAGGCTCGGCGCGAGGTTGTAGCGCTTGTCCGGGATGTGGTCGACCTGGGAGTTGCTGTCGCGCACAGTGCCGCTGAGCCGATAGAGGACCTGGCCTTCGTCATCGACCTTACCGGTGCTGTCGAAGTTGATCTGCTTATGTTCGTAGCTACCGGCCTGCAGCTCGACTTCATGGCTGCTTTCGGCTTGCGGGCGACGGCTGACCATGTCCAGCATGCCGCCGGGTGGCGTCTGGCCGTAGACCGACGAGGCCGGGCCGCGCAGCACGGCGATGCGCTCCAGGTTCCAGGGCTCGATTTTTGGCGTGATGTAGTTGCCCTTGGGCAACGGCAGGCCATCGAGGAACTGGGTCGGCACGAAGCCGCGAACCAGCAGCCAGTCGTTGCGCGAATCCGAGCCGTAGCCGCTGCTCTGCACGCCGGCGGTGTAGCGCAGGGCGTCATTGAGGTTGAGGACAGAACGGTCCTCCATCTGTTGGCGGGTGACCACGGAGACGGAGCGCGGCAGTTCGACGATCGGCGTGTCGGTCTTGGTGCCGGCGGCGGTGCGGGTGGCGACGTAGCCCTCGGTCGGGCCCCACGCGGTTTCGCTGAGACCGGCACCGATCACGCTGGTTTCCGGCAAGGCCATGACACCTTCAGGTACGGCCACCAGGCTGTAGGTGCCAGCGCTGCTTTGTTCCAGTTGCAGGCCGGTGCCGCGCAGGGCCTCGCGCAATGCGCCGGTGGCGTCGAACTGGCCCTGGACCGGGGCCGAGTTCTTGCCCGAGGCCAGGGACGGATTCAGGCTCAGCGCGAGGCCGGCCTGGCTGGCGATCTGGTTCAGGGTGCTGGACAGGGGCGCGGCGGGCAGGTTGTAGGTGCGCACGCTCGTGGCTTGTTCGGCGGCCAGCAGCGGGGCGCTGGTCAACGGGACGGCGAAGGCAATGGCAACGGCCAACAGGCTGGGGCGCAACAGGGTGTCTAGCGGGCGGGACATACGGCGGCTCCTGAATGGAAATATTTCTCAATTGCCTGGGTGCCGGATGAAAATCGAAAAGTGATAGGGCTGGATGAAAATAATTTAGATTCGTTTTGCAGGTTGCTGGCTTTGTGTCAGTGATGGCCTCATCGCGAGCAAGCTCGCTCCCACATTGACCGGGTCGCCCGCAATATTGTGTGCGCCGCCATTCCCCTGTGGGAGCGGGCTTGCCCGCGAAGGCGGCCTGCCTGACACAACATCCCTCAGGGCTTGGCCCCGCTCCTCGGTTCCACGACCACCCACCACTTCGTGTGATATCCGACCTGCACCGGCAAGGTCGGCAACAGGGCGGCCAGGGCCAGGTCGGTGTCGTGCAGCGGGAAACTGCCGGTGATGCGCAGATCGGCCACTCGTGGCTCGACACCGAGGTAGCCGCGCCGGTAACGCCCCAACTCATGGACCAGGTCTTCAAGGCGGGCGTTGTCCACCACCAGCATGCCGCGGGTCCAGGCATCGGCACCGGGGTTCAGGGCAACGGTCGGTCCGAGGCCGTCGCGGCGCATCAGCACTTGCTGGCCTTCGCGCAGGATCTGTTCGCTGTCCGTGGCCTGGGGATGCGCCGCCACGGCGGATTTCAACACGCTCAGGCGCGTGCCTTCGTCTTCACGCTTGACCAGGAATCGTGTGCCCAACGCGCGCAGGCGGCCTTCGCGGGTCTCGACAATGAACGGGCGCGGGTCGTCGTGGCCGGTTTCCACCAGGATTTCGCCTTCCTGCAGAACGATACGGCGCTGCTTGTCATCGAAACGCACGTCCAGCGCACTGTGGGTGTTGAGGTTGATCACCGTGCCGTCGGCCAGGCGCAGGGTGCGTTGCTCGCCTGTCGCGGTGCGCTGATCGGCCAGCCAGTAATCCAGTGGCAGGTAACGTTCACTGGCAAACAACGCCAGGCCGATGACCGCGACAACGCTGGCCAGGCCGCTGCCGAGCTTGCGTATCCGCCGGCGAATGCTCACCCGCGATTGCAGCAGCGCCGCCCGTGCCGGCCCGTTGGCCACGCTGAAGCGCTGGTCGAGCATGCCCAATTGCCGCCAGGCCCGGGCGTGTTCTTCATCGGCGGCGTGCCAGCGGGCGAACGCTTCATGCTCCTGGGGGCTGCTCGCGTCCAACGATAACTGCCAGGCAATGGCGGCATCCAGCACGCTGGCCGAGACCGGCTTGGCATGGGCCTGGCTCATGTCGGTTCACCGTACAGGGCGATGTAGCATTGCCGGATGCCCTGGGCCAGGTACTGCCGTACCCGCGGCACCGAAACCCCCAGGCGCTCGGCGATTTCGGCGTGGCCGAGGCCGTCGAGGCGGTTATAGAGGAAGGCTGCGCGGGCCTTGCTCGACAGTTTGCCGAGCAGGCGATCGATGGCCTTGAGGTCTTCCAGGATGATTTGCTGTTCTTCCACCGAAGGCTGCTCGGCCTCGGGGATCAGCATCAGTTCGGTGAGGTAAGCCTGCTCCAATGCCGCTCGACGGAAATAATCGAACAACAGGCCCTTGGCGATGGCCACCAGAAACGCCCGGGGTTCGCGGGGCGCCTTCAGGTCCTCGCGTCCCAGCAAGCGCACAAAAGTGTCCTGGCTCAGGTCTTCCGCCCGGTGCGCACACGCCACGTTGCGCCGCAGCCATGCCAATAGCCAAGCGCGATGGTCACGGTACAACGCACCAACCAAATCACTGTGAGACCGGACACTAGGAACTGACGACACGGAGCATCACCGATGTTTTAAGTAACGAGAATTGTTCGCGATTGTGGCAGAGGCGGGGGCGGGAAAGCAATTGGCGCTGGTCGGGCGGTGTAGGTCAGGAAATTGAGGCCGGGTCTGTGTGGGAGCGAGCTTGCTCGCGATAGCGGCAGGTCAGTCAACATCAATGCCGACGGACAGTGCGCCATCGCGAGCAAGCTCGCTCCCACAGGTAGTGTGTTCATCTTTTAAAGCGAAGGCGCCTGCTGCCGCCGTTTCCACTGGCCCAGGCGCTGTTGCAGGTCAAGCGGGCTGTGGATCTGTTGCTGGCGGGCGCGGCTGAACAGGATCAGCGCCAGCTCCGCTGTGGCCAGGGCGTCGGCGCTGGCGTTGTGGCGGTCGAAGACTTGCAGCTTGAACCAGTCGATCCACTCGTCCAGGCCGGACTTGCGTAGATTGGCTTGTGGACAAAGCATCGGGGCCAAGTCCGCCACGTCGAGGAACGGATGCTGCAGGCGATAGCCCAGGTGGTCTTTCAAGGCGCGCCCGAGCATGTGGGAATCGAACGGCGCGTGAAAGGCCAGCAGCGGGCTATCGCCCACGAACGCCATGAACGCCAGCAGCGCCTCGGCCGGGGCGCTGCCGGCGGCGATGGCACTGGGCGCCAGGCCATGGATCAACACACTGGGCCCGAGCTTTTGCTGATCGCACTGCAAAGTACGTTCGAATTGCTGGCTGAAGTCGATGGCACCGTCTTCGATGACCACCGCGCCGATGGACAGCACCTGGTCCTTGTTCAGGTTCAACCCGGTGGTTTCCAGGTCCAGGACGACCCAGCGTTGCTCCCGCAGGTCGCCTTCGCCCAGTGGCGAGGGTGCGGGCAGGCGCTCCAGGCGCCGCTGCAGCGCGTCGGGCAATGTCGGCTGGGCCGGGCGCAGCCAGGAAAACAGGTTCACAACTGGTACCTCAGCGTCAGGCTGCTTTGCAGGCGTTGGGCCTGGCGCAGGGATTCGCGCAGGATGCGTCGGTCCAGATGGTTGAGGCTGTCGGGGTCGACGCGGTTGGAATAGGGCAGGTTCTCGCGGGTTTGCCGTTGGTGTTGCTGCATACGGGTCTGCTGGATGAAGTGATAGGCCTCTTCATAGGCCGCGCCATCGAGCGGTTCGATGACTTCCTTGACGACCAGTTGTCGCAGGCGTTCCAGGGTATTGTTGGCTTCGATGCCGTTGGCCAGGGCCAGCAGGCGGGCGCCGTCGACGAAGGGCGTCAGGCCCTGCACTTTCAAGTCCAGGGTCGCCTTTTCGCCATTCTTGCGGCTCAGCACGAAGTCCCTGAAGCGTCCCACCGGCGGGCGATGACGCAGCGCGTTCTCGGCCATCATGCGCTGGAACAGGCGATTGTCGGCCACTTGACCCAGGATCTGCTGGCGCAACTGCTCGCAACCTTGCTCATCGCCCCAGACCACCCGCAGGTCGAAATAGATGCTCGAGCCCAGCAGGTTTTCCGGCGTCGCTTCGCGAATGAATGACGCGAAGCGCCGGGCCCATTCGGCGCGGGACAGGCACAGCTCGGGATTGCCGGCCATGATGTTGCCCTTGCACAAGGTGAAGCCGCACTGAGCCAGGCTCTGGTTGATTTGTTGGGCGATGGGCAGCAGCAGGCCGCGGATTTGCGCGGCATGGGCGGCATCCCGGGCTTCGAACAACATGCCGTTGTCCTGGTCGGTGTGCAGGGTTTGCTCGCGCCGGCCTTCACTGCCGAAACACAGCCAACTGAACGGCACACCTGGGTCGCCTTTGTCGGCCAGGGTCAGTTCGATGACGCGGCACACCGTGTGGTCGTTGAGCAGGGTGATGATGTGGGTGATCTGGGTCGACGACGCGCCGTGGGCCAGCATGCGCTCCACCAGTTGGCCGATCTCGCCGCGCAGGGCCACGAGGTTTTCCACCCTGGGGGCGTTGCGGATGGTCCGGGCCAGGTGCACCAGGTCGACGCGCTGCAAGGAAAACAGATCGCGCTCCGAGACCACGCCACACAGGCGCTGGTCCTTGACCAGGCAGACGTGGGCGATGTGACGCTCGGTCATGGCGATGGCCGCGTCGAAGGCGCTGTGGTCCGGCGAAAGGAAGAAGGGTGCCTGGGTCATGTGTCCTACGATGGCTTGGGAAAAGTCCCCGGAACCATCGGCCACCACCTGGCGCAGGTCGCGCAAAGTGAAAATTCCCACCGGCGCTTTTTGCTCATTGACCACCACGATGCTGCCGACCTGCTGCTCGTGCATCAGTTTCACGGCTTCGCGCAACGGCGTGTGCGGGCTGCAACTGACTGGATGGCGCATCGCCAGTTCACCCAGCCGCGTATTGAGGGAGTACTGGGTGCCCAGGGCTTGCGCGGATTTCTGCTGGACCTGTTGGTTGACCTGGTCGAGCAGGCTGCTGACGCCGCGCAGGGCGAAATCGCGAAACGGGGCGGACAGGGCGAAAAGCTTGATGAAGGCCAGTTTGTTCAGTTGCAGGCAGAACGTGTCTTCGCCGGCCCGGTGCTCGGTGCGCGTGGCCCGCTCGCCCAGCAGCGCGGCAAGGGGGAAACATTCGCCGGTGGTGATCTCGAAGGTGGTCTCGGTGCCACCCTTGGCCGAATGCGGGCGTTCGCCCACCACTCGGCCCTGCTTGACGATGTAAAAGTGCTCCACCGGGCCGTCAGCCGGCTTGATGATGGTGTCGCCCGGGGCGTAGAAACGCAGCAGGCATTGTTCCACCAGATAGGCCAGGTGGGCATTTTCCATCTGGTTGAACGGCGGAAAGCGCTGGAGAAATTGCAGCGTCCCCTGGATGTTTTGCAACACCGCGGTTTTCCCTGCCTGGATGAAGGCGTCCGCTTTTTTCATAGCCATTACGCAGTCTTATTCGAATTGTTGTGGTCGGATCTGTTCTCCATGGTCGGCCCCTCAGCGCGGGGTGCCCATTGGACGTAAGTCTAGGTCGCGGCCTAAGGGTCGGACTCACGGAAAAGTCTTACGTCAGGCGTCAGAAAAATCTTCATTGAATGTTCTTGGAAAAAAATCCGACGAAGTGCACATTGAAGCGCCGCAGAACGATGTCTGACCACTGTGCCAGGGGATCGATTTAAAGAACGTAGAGAGCACCATGCCTGACCACGATATTTTGAGTGACGACGAGCGCGAGGCGCTGAGTGCCGTCATGTTGGAACCTGACCTGCCACCGCAGCGTGTCTTGATCGTTGATGACGATAAGGACGCTCGTGAGCTGTTGTCGGAGATCCTGGCCTTGGACGGGATCCACTGCATGACCGCCGCCAGCGGCGAAACGGCGCTCAAGATGCTGGAAACCAAGCCGTCGATCGGCCTGTTGATCACCGACCTGCGCATGGGCAATGTCGATGGCCTGGAACTGGTCCGCCTGGTGCGCGAGTCCGAGCGGGCAGCGCTGCCGATCATCATCGTGTCGGGCGATGCCGACGTGAAGGACGCCATCGAAGCGATGCACTTGAGCGTGGTGGACTTTCTGCTCAAGCCGATCGATACCGACAAGCTGCTGGGGTTGGTCAAGCATGAGTTGGGGATGGATCTTTAAGACCGTGCGCCGAGGACCGGTGTCATTCGAATGTGGGAGCGAGCTTGCTCGCGATGGCGGCCTGACATTCAACATCGCCATTGACTGCCACACCGCTATCGCGAGCAAGCTCGCTCCCACTGGGGCATAAAAAAGCCCTGATCTTTCGATCAGGGCTTTTTTCGTTGTCACGGCTGCTCAATCACAACCCATTGGCTGCCTTGAACTCGCGACGGCGACGGTGCAGCACCGGCTCGGTGTAGCCGTTAGGTTGCTTCGTGCCTTCGATCACCAGTTCGATCGCCGCCTGGAAGGCGATGTTGCGGTCGAAGTCTGGCGCCAGCGGCCGGTACAGCGGGTCGTTGGCGTTCTGGCGGTCGACCACCGACGCCATGCGCTTGAGGCTTTCCATCACCTGGTCTTGCGTGACGATGCCGTGGCGCAGCCAGTTGGCGATGTGCTGGCTGGAGATACGCAGCGTCGCACGGTCTTCCATCAGGCCGATGTCGTTGATGTCCGGTACCTTGGAGCAGCCGACGCCCTGGTCGATCCAGCGCACCACGTAGCCGAGGATGCCCTGGGCATTGTTGTCCAGTTCGTTCTTGATCTGCTCCGGCGTCCAGTTCGGGTTGACGGCCAGCGGGATGGTCAGGATGTCATCCACCGAAGCGCGAGCGCGCTTGGCCAGCTCGGCCTGGCGAGCGAACACGTCGACCTTGTGGTAATGCAGCGCGTGCAGGGCGGCGGCGGTCGGCGAGGGAACCCACGCGGTGTTGGCGCCGGCCAGCGGATGAGCGATTTTCTGTTCGAGCATCGCGGCCATCAGGTCCGGCATCGCCCACATGCCCTTGCCGATTTGCGCGCGCCCTTGCAGGCCGGTGCTCAAGCCGATATCGACGTTCCAGTTTTCATAGGCGCCGATCCACTTCTCGGCTTTCATGTCGGCCTTGCGCACCATCGGGCCGGCTTCCATGGAGGTGTGGATTTCATCGCCGGTACGGTCGAGGAAGCCGGTGTTGATGAACACCACGCGTTCGCTGGCGGCCTTGATGCAGGCCTTGAGGTTGACCGTGGTACGGCGCTCCTCGTCCATGATCCCGACCTTGAGGGTGTTGCGCGGCAGGTTCAGCACGTCTTCGACGCGACCGAACAGCTCGTTGGTGAACGCGGCTTCTTCCGGGCCGTGCATCTTCGGCTTGACGATGTACACCGAGCCGGTGCGGCTGTTGCGGCGCGAGGTGTTGCCGTTGAGGCTGTGGATCGCCGCCAGGCTGGTGACCAGGCCGTCGAGGATGCCTTCCGGCACTTCGTTGCCGTGCTTGTCCAGGATCGCGTCGATGGTCATCAGATGGCCGACGTTACGCACGAACAGCAGCGAGCGGCCGTGCAGGGTCACGCCCGAGCCGTCGACAGCGGTATAGACACGATCAGGGTTCATGGTCCGGGTAAACGTCTGGCCGCCCTTGGTGACTTCTTCCGACAGGTCGCCCTTCATCAAGCCGAGCCAGTTGCGGTAGATCACCACCTTGTCATCGGCGTCGACGGCGGCGACCGAGTCTTCGCAGTCCATGATGGTAGTCAGCGCGGCTTCCATCAGGATGTCTTTGACGCCAGCGGCATCGGTCTGGCCGACGGGAGTGCTGGCATCGATCTGGATTTCGAAGTGCAGGCCGTTGTGTTTCAGCAGCACCGCAGTCGGTGCCGAGGCTTCGCCCTGGAAGCCGATCAGTTGGGCATCGTCACGCAGGCCGCTGTTGCTGCCGCCCTTGAGGGCGACCACCAGTTTGCCCTCGACGATCTTATACGCGGTGGAGTCGACATGGGAGCCGGCCGCCAGGGGGGCCGCTTCGTCGAGGAAGGCGCGGGCGAAGGCGATGACCTTGTCGCCGCGCACCTTGTTGTAGCCTTTGCCTTTTTCCGCGCCATCGGCTTCGCTGATGGCATCGGTGCCGTACAGCGCGTCGTACAGCGAACCCCAGCGGGCGTTCGAGGCATTGAGGGCGAAGCGGGCGTTCATCACCGGTACCACCAGCTGCGGGCCGGCCATGCGGGCGATTTCGTCATCGACGTTCTGGGTCGTGGCTTGGAAATCCGCCGCTTCTGGCAGCAGATAACCAATGTCTTGCAGGAAGGCTTTGTAGGCCACGGCGTCGTGGGCCTGGCCGGCACGGGCCTGGTGCCAGGCATCGATCCGCGCCTGGAAATCATCGCGTTTGGCGAGTAGGGCTTGGTTCTTCGGGGCCAGGTCGTGGATGACCTTGTCGGCACCGGCCCAGAACGCGTCGGCGGTGAGGCCGGTTCCGGGAATGGCTTCGTTGTTCACGAAGTCGAACAGGACTTTGGCGACCCGAAGGCCACCGACTTGAACGTGTTCAGTCATTGCTTGCCTCACTCTGCTCAGCTATTTCGCTTTTCAGCTCTTCGATTTTGACAATGAAGCCTCGGGACATTTAAACCACAAACCCCGGAACCAGTACATGCCATCGCTGGCGGCTGGGTATTCAAGCCTTGCTGACGGGGCTTTTCAGGGATGCGACTGGCCTTAAGCAGACATCGGTACAACAGGGGTATCGCAATTATGTAGTGCGTGCTTCGGCATACTACATGATCAATTGCGGTTGTGAAATTAGACTAATTGCGTCGTTCCGCGACCGACTAAAGCAGTACGGTCACGGCGCGGTATCGGATGTTCTCAAAAAGACTGTAGATTGTTCCAGATAAATATTAAAACTTGTACACGATTTTCTCGGTCTCCTTGACTTGCGCGTCCTGCCTATACTGTCCCTTCCATCAACAAGAGGACTGCGCCATGGACCACCTCGTCATCACTGTCTTCGCCCCGGACAAGCCCGGGCAGGTCGAGCGCATCGCCGATTGCATTGCCGAACATGGCGGCAACTGGCTGGAAAGCCGCATGGCGCACCTGGCCGGGCAATTTGCCGGGATCGTGCGCTTCAGCGCCCCGGCCGAGGCCCATGAAGAATTGATCGAAGCCTTGCAGGGGCTGGCGGCCCATGGCATCCGCGTATTGATCGCTGAAAGCGCCGTTGAGCAGTCCTGCACCTGGAAACCCATCACCATGGAACTGGTGGGCAACGATCGTCCCGGTATCGTGCGGGACATCACCCGGTTGTTGAGCGAGCAGGGCGTCAATGTCGAGCGGCTGGTGACCCATGTCCGGCCGGCACCGATGAGCAGTGAGCTGCTGTTTCATGCCGAAGCGATCCTGGGCGTGCCCTTGACCCTGTCGCTGGAGACCTTGCAGGAACGCCTGGAGACCTTGGCCGATGAGTTGATGGTGGAACTCAGGCTCAGCGACGAAGTGCAATGAAGGTTATCCAAGGAAAAACTGCGCCTGCCTGTGGATAACCTGTAGAGACCCGGCCCCAGCCCAGGCCCGCCGGGGCTCGGCGGTCAATGATCAAAAAATCAACAGTTTTCAAGGGCTTGTGCACAAACGGCGGGGATCACGCTGTGGATAACCTTGGGAAGGATAAGCGCAGGCCACGGCAGACGTGGCCTGTAGGGGGTTGTGCGTTTTTTGATCAGCTGCGCCGGCGCATGCTGATCACCGCATCGACGCTGTACACCGCCAGCCCGGCCCAGATGAACAGGAACGCCACCAGCGTGCTGGACGACAGGTGCTCGCCGAACAGCAGCACGGCGAGCAGCAACACCAGCGTCGGTGCGATGTACTGAAGAAACCCCAGGGTGGTGTAGGGCAAGTGCCGGGCCGCGGCGTTGAAGCACACCAGCGGAACCAGGGTCACAGGGCCGGCTGCTACCAGCCACCAGGCTTCGGAGGTGGTCCAGAACGCGGCCTGGGCACTGGTGGCCGCGGGATTGAACAGCAACCAGGCGATGGCGATCGGCACCAGCATCCAGGTTTCCACCACCAGCCCCGGCAAGGCCTTGACTGGCGCTTGTTTGCGGATCAGCCCATAGAAACCGAAGGTCAGCGCGAGCACCAGCGACACCCATGGCAGGCTGCCTACTTGCCAGACCTGCTGCGCCACGCCGACGGCCGCCAGCCCCACCGCCAGCCATTGCATGCGCCGCAGCCGCTCACCCAGGATCAACATGCCCAGCAACACGTTCACCAACGGGTTGATGTAGTAACCCAGGCTGGCCTCGAGCATGCGTTCGTTGTTCACCGCCCAGACGTAGGTCAGCCAGTTGGCCGCGATCAGTGTCCCACTCAGGGCGAGAATCGCCAGGCGCTGTGGATTGTCCCGCAGTTCGCGCCACCAGCCCGGGTGTTTCCAGACCAGCAGCAATGCCGCGCCGAACAGCGCCGACCACAGCACCCGGTGGATGATGATTTCCACTGACGGCACGCTGGCGATGGCCTTGAAGTAGATCGGGAACAGACCCCAGATGATGTAGGCACTCAGGCCCAGGATATACCCGCGACGCGGGTTGGCGGCTTGCATGCAGAATCCTTGCTTAGGCAGCTAACAAAGGCGTGATTGTAAGGAGATTTGTCAGGTTGTGCTGTGAACCTTTGGGAGCGTTCTGGCCCCGGCACAGATCCCTCTGTGGGAGCGGGCTTGCTCGCGAAAGCGGTGCTTCAGTCGACATGAATATTGAATGTTCCTCCGTCTTCGCGAGCAAGCCCGCTCCCACAAGGGCGGCGCGGTGACTGCTGAAGCCAATCAGAACAGCTTCAACGGCTCTTCGTTGAGCGCCGCCAATTGCTCGCGCAATGCCAGCACCTGGTCGCCCCAGTAGCGTTCGCTGCCGAACCACGGGAAGCTGCGGGGAAACGCCGGGTCGTCCCAGCGCCGCGCCAGCCAGGCGCTGTAGTGCATCAGGCGCAGGGCCCGCAGCGGTTCGATCAGCGCCAGTTCACGCGGGTCGAAGTCGTGGAACTCACGGTAGCCGTCCATCAGTTCCGACAGTTGCCCCAGACACTCCTGGCGATCACCGGCGAGCATCATCCACAGGTCCTGCACCGCCGGGCCCATGCGGCAGTCGTCCAGGTCGACGATGTGGAACACCTCGTCGCGGCACATCATGTTGCCGGGATGGCAATCGCCGTGCATGCGGATGTTCTGGTGGGGCGTGGCGGCGTAGACCTCTTCGACGCGCTTGAGCAAGTCCCGGGCGACCGACTCATAGGCCGGCAGCAGGCTGCGGGGAACGAAGCCGCTGGCCAGCACGGTGGCCAATGAATCGTGGCCGAAATTTTTCACGCCCAGGGCTTCGCGATGCTCGAACGGCCGGGTCGCCCCGAGCGCGTGCAGGCGTCCGAGCAATTGTCCCAGGCGATAGAGTTGGTCGAGATTGCCCGGCTCCGGCGCCCGGCCACCGCGACGAGGAAACAGGGTAAAACGAAACCCGGCGTGTTCGTGCAGGCTGGCGCCGTTGTGGATCAGCGGCGCCACCACGGGCACTTCGTATTCGGCCAGTTCGAAGGTAAAACTGTGCTCTTCCAGGATCGCTTCGTTGGTCCAGCGCTGGGGGCGATAGAACTTGGCGATCAGCGGCTCGGAATCTTCGATGCCGACCTGATAGACGCGGTTCTCGTAGCTGTTGAGGGCCAACACGCGGGCGTCGCTGAGAAAGCCGATACTTTCAACGGCATCGAGCACCAGGTCGGGCGTGAGGGTTTCGAACGGATGGGACATGCTGACTCCTGCGCAGCGGCAGGGTGGCCGCGTCCGGCACAGCATGGTAGCGCAAAGCAGCCTGGATTGATCGGTGATCGTTCCCACGCTCTGCGTGGGAATGCCTCATGTGACGCTCCGCGTTACGCTTTGGGACGCGGAGCGTCCCTGGCTGCATTCCCACGCAGAGCGTGGGAACGATCAGTATCAGGCGCCGATGACCCCGCCATCTTCCCGAGTAATCACCATCACCGAAGACCGCGGCTTGCCGTTGGGCAGGTGCTCAGGGAAGGTCGAGCCACCGTTTTCCCCTGGATGCTGGATCCCGACGAACAAGGCTTTCTGGTCCGGGGCAAAACTGATCCCGGTCACTTCGCAGCCCACCGGTCCGACCATGAAGCGGCGGATTTCACCACTGTTGGGGTCGGCGCAGAGCATCTGGTTGTTGCCCATGCCGGCGAAGTCCCCGGTGTTGCTGACGTCGCCGTCGGTGAGAATCCACAGCCGGCCAGCCTTGTCGAAACCCAGGCCATCGGGGCTGTTGAACATGTTCTGCGGGTTGATATTGGACGACCCGGCTTTCGGCGTGCCGGCGTGTACCGTCGGGTTGCCGGCGACCACGAACAGATCCCAAGAAAAGGTCTTGGAGGCGTGATCGTCGCGGTCGGTGCGCCAGCGCAGGATCTGCCCGTAGACGTTCTTGGCCCGAGGGTTCGGCCCTCCCACCGGTTGGCCGTCTTCGCCGCGCTTGGAGTTGTTGGTCAGGGTGCAATAGACCTGGCCGTCTTTCGGGCTGACCACGATCCATTCAGGCCGGTCCATGCGGGTGGCACCCACGGCGCTGGCGGCCAGGCGCGCATGGATCAGCACCTCGGCCTGGTCGGCGAAGCCACTGCTGGCGTCGAGGCCGTTCTTGCCGTGGGTCAACTCGATCCACTGGCCCTTGCCTTTGGGATGGTCCGGGTTGCCGTCGCCGGCGTCGAAGCGCGCCACGTACAAGGTGCCGTGGTCCAGCAGGTTGCGGTTGGCCTTGGCATTGCGATGATTGATGCGCTCGCGGCTGACGAACTTGTAGATGAACTCACCGCGTTCATCGTCGCCCATGTACACCACGGCGCGACCGTCGTTGGTTTGTGCCAGGGCGGCGTTTTCGTGTTTGAAGCGGCCCAGGGCGGTGCGTTTCACCGGCGTGGATTCTGGATCGAACGGATCGATTTCCACTACCCAGCCATGGCGATTGAGTTCGTTGGGGTTCTTCGCCAGGTCGAAACGTGGGTCGTACAGGTGCCAGTTGATCTCGCGGCTGGTGACGGTGGCGCCATAGCGCTTTTGCGCCTCATCGAACTGCAGGTCGGTCTTGCTGCTGCCGAAGCAGTCGGTGAAGTTTTCTTCGCAGGTCAGGTAGGTGCCCCACGGCGTCATGCCGTTGGCGCAGTTCTGGAAGGTGCCCAGCACTTTCTTGCCGCTCTTGTCGGCACTGGTTTTCAGCAGGTCGTGGCCGGCGGCCGGGCCACGCAGGCGAATCGGCGTGTTGCCGTGGATCCTGCGGTTGTAGCGCGACTCCTGGACGAACTGCCACTGCCCGCGACGACGCTGGACCTCGATGACCGACACCCCTTCGCTGGCCTGGGCCTTGTGCACGTCTTCGGCCGACTGCGGCTGGCCACCGTGGGGAAAGAGGTAGCGGTAATTGGTGTATTCGTTGTTGATCGCCATCAGCGCCCGGTTCTTGTCACCGGGGAATTCGAACAGGCTCATGCCGTCGTTGTTGTCGCCAAACTGCGCTTCCTGTGCGCGGGCAGTTCCATTGCCACTGGGGTCGAACGCCGGTGCATTTTTCTGCAGCGGCTGGCCCCAGCTGATCAGCACCGAGGCTTTGTAGCCCGGCGGCAGCGTAATGGTGTCGGCCGTGGCGGCGGCGATACTGTTGAAACCCAGCAGCCGGCTGTTGCCTTCGCTCACGGCGGCGGCCAACACGCTGCGGCTCAGCAGGTTGCCGCCCAGGAACATCGCCGCGCCGCACAGGGCGCCAGCGCTGATGAAACGGCGCCGGCTCAGGCCGACGATCTTTTCCAGGTCGGTGGATTGGTTTTCTTCTAATAGGCTCATCATCAGGCTCCCTGCTGGTTTTGGCAGTCACCTTAAAGCGGGTCGATGAAACTATTGTTGCAGCGCGCTACAGCGGTGTGCCGAGCAGCACATTTGTCGCTGAAAACGTCACTTGCACCGGTGAGCCGACTGCCAGGTTCTGCCCTTGCAACTCAAGCGGCTCGGCCAGGGCGCACAGCGTCTGGCCGTTGGGCAGGCCGATGCGCACTTCGCTGGGGCCGTCTTCGGCGGCGTCGACCTGCTCGATCACGCCGCGCAGCGTATTGATCCCCGTTTTTTCCGCTTGTTCGACGGGGTGTAATTCCAGCCAACCGGCCTTGATCAGCGCCACCACATCGGTGCCGACACCCAGCTCCAGGCGCAACGTGCTGTCATGGGTGATCTGCGCTTCGATGACCAGGCCCCGGGCCAGTTCCAGGCGTACCCGGTCGTTGTGCCCCTGGGCCTCGATGCCCAGGACCTTGCCATGCAATTGATTGCGGGCACTGGTGCGCAGCATCAGGCGACTGAGCAGGCCCAGGTCCCCGGCGTCTTCGCTGGCTTCCAGCAGTTGCGCCTGCAGCGCTTGCAGGCGCTGATACAGGCGCAGCACCCGTTGACCTTCCCCCGACAGCCTGGCGCCGCCACCACCCTTGCCGCCGACGCTGCGCTCCACCAACGGATGGTCTGCGAGGTTGTTCAACTCATCGATGGCATCCCATGCCGCCTTGTAGCTCAGGCCCGCGCTCTTGGCGGCGCGGGTGATCGAGCCCTGTTCGGCGATGTGCTGCAGCAGGGCGATGCGTTGTGGTCGCCGAACGATGTGCTGGGTCAGGAGCGTGGGCAATGACATGAAGGCAAACCGCGTGCAAAAGTCGATGAACGGACGTTGGCGCCTTGGGTGCGGCACGTCAAGCCGGTTCACCGGGTTTCGGCGTGCGGGCCAGGCAATACACGTCGACCCGCGCGGCGCCGGCATCGAGTAACAGGACGGCCAGGGCCTGGGCGGTGGCGCCGGTAGTGAGTACATCGTCGACCAGCGCCAGGTGACGATTGCGTAACGTTGCCTGGGGCGCGAGGGCAAAGGCCTGGCGCAGGTTTTGTCGTCGGGCCCTGGCGTCGAGGGCCTGTTGGGCGGGCGTGTCCTGAGTGCGTCGCAGCAGGTTTTCTTCGCAAGGGATCGCCAGCGGCCCACTGAGCCAGCGGGCCAGCAGTGCCGCCTGGTTGAAGCCGCGCTGGCGCAAACGCCGGGTGGCCAGTGGCACCGGTACCAGTGCGTCGGGCCGCTCCAGCCCTTCGTCGAAATGATGTTGCAGCGATTGCGCCAGCAGTTCGCCCAGCAGCCGGCCAAGGGGCCATTTCGCCTGATGCTTGAAGCGGGTGATCAGGCTGTCCACCGGGAAGTCGTAGGCCCAGGGCGCCAGGACCCGCTCGAAGGCCGGCGGCCGCGAGGCACATTGGCCGCAACGCAGTCCCGCCATGGGCAGTGGCAGGGCGCAAATGCTGCATTGATCGCCGAGCCAGGGCAGCTCGCTTTCGCAAGGGGTGCAGATAGGCTGCGGGGTATCCGTATTTTCGCCACATAACAGGCAGAATTGTTTGTTTTTTAACCAGATGTAAACCGGCCCCTTGTATCGTGGTTGACAGCGCATGACTCTTCCTTAAATATGCCGAACATCCGTGTCGCGCCTGTGGGTATTGCATGCCCCAGGCGCCAGCCAAGCATAATCAAGGAAATGCCCATGAGCGCCAGCACCACTGCCAACCTGCGTCATGACTGGTCTTTGGCCGAAGTCAAAGCACTCTTTGTCCAGCCATTCAATGACCTGTTGTTCCAGGCGCAGACCGTGCACCGCGCGCACTTCGACGCCAACCGCGTCCAGGTTTCCACGCTGCTGTCGATCAAGACCGGCGCTTGCCCGGAAGATTGCAAATATTGTCCGCAGTCCGGTCACTACAACACCGGTCTGGATAAAGAGAAATTGCTCGAAGTGCAGAAGGTCCTCGAAGAGGCTGCGCGGGCCAAGGCCATCGGTTCGACCCGTTTCTGCATGGGCGCGGCCTGGAAACATCCGTCGGCCAAGGACATGCCGTATGTGCTGGAAATGGTCAAAGGCGTGAAGGCCATGGGCCTGGAAACCTGCATGACCCTGGGTCGTCTCGATCAGGAACAGACCGAAGCGCTGGCCCAGGCTGGCCTGGACTACTACAACCACAACCTCGATACCTCGCCGGAGTTCTACGGCAGCATCATCACCACCCGTACTTACAGCGAGCGCCTGCAAACCCTGGCCTATGTGCGTGATTCGGGGATGAAGATCTGCTCCGGCGGCATCCTGGGCATGGGCGAGTCCCTGGACGACCGCGCCAACCTGCTGATCCAGCTGGCGAACCTGCCGGAGCACCCGGAATCGGTGCCGATCAACATGCTGGTCAAAGTCGCCGGCACGCCGCTGGAGAATGCCGAAGACATCGATCCGTTCGATTTCATCCGTATGCTTGCCGTGGCGCGGATCATGATGCCCCAGTCCCATGTGCGCCTGTCCGCGGGTCGTGAAGCGATGAACGAGCAGATGCAGGCCCTGGCGTTTTTTGCCGGCGCCAACTCGATTTTCTACGGCGACAAGCTGTTGACCACCGCCAACCCGCAAGCCGACAAGGACATGCAATTGTTCGCACGCCTGGGCATCCAGCCCGAAGCCCGCGAAGAACATGCCGACGAAGTGCACCAGGCGGCGATCGAACAGGCGCTGGTGGAGCAGAAGAGCAGCGAGCAGTTCTATAACGCCGCTGTCTGATTGCTCACCGATCCCCTGATTGGAATGCAAGACCCTGTGGGAGCGAGCTTGCTCGCGATGGCGGTATAACAGCCGACAGAGATGTTGAATGTCATGGCCTCATCGCGAGCAAGCTCGCTCCCACAGGGATCTCACTCCGTCCATAAACGGTTCACCCCGAGGCCTGCATGCCCTTCGATCTCGCCGCACGCCTGGCTGCCCGTCGTGCCGACAACCTCTACCGCCAGCGCCCGCTGCTCGAAAGCCCCCAGGGCCCGGAAGTGGTGGTGGACGGCCAGCCGTTGCTGGCGTTCTGCAACAACGATTACTTGGGCCTGGCCAATCACCCGCAAGTGATCGAGGCCTGGCGCGCCGGCGCGGCACGTTGGGGAGTCGGGGGCGGCGCCTCCCATTTGGTGATCGGCCACAGCAGCCCTCATCACGCCCTGGAAGAAGCATTGGCCGACCTGACGGGGCGTCCGCGGGCGTTGCTGTTCACCACCGGTTACATGGCCAACCTCGGCGCCGTCACCGCGCTGGTAGGGCAGGGCGATACGGTGCTGGAAGACCGCCTCAATCATGCTTCGCTGCTCGACGCCGGGCTGTTGTCCGGTGCGCGTTTCAACCGATACCTGCACAACGATGCTCAGAGTCTGGCCAGTCGCCTGGAGAAAGCCACGGGCAATACCCTGGTGGTCACCGACGGCGTGTTCAGCATGGACGGCGACATTGCCGACCTGCCGGCCCTGGCCCGTGAGGCAAAGGCCCGGGGTGCCTGGCTGATGGTCGACGATGCCCACGGCTTCGGTCCGCTGGGGGCCCATGGCGGCGGTATTGTCGAACATTTCGGCTTGAGCCAGGACGACGTGCCGGTGCTGGTCGGCACCCTGGGCAAGGCCTTTGGCACCGCCGGTGCCTTCGTCGCCGGTAGCGAGGAACTGATCGAAAGCCTGATCCAGTTCGCGCGTCCCTACATCTACACCACCAGCCAACCGCCGGCCCTGGCCTGCGCCACGCTCAAGAGCCTTGAACTGCTGCGCGACGAGCATTGGCGGCGCGAACACCTGCAGGTGCTGGTCCGCCAGTTCCGCCAGGGTGCCGAGCAGATCGGCCTGCAATTGATGGACAGCTTCACGCCGATCCAGCCGATCCTGGTGGGCGATGCGGGGCGGGCCATGCGCTTGTCGCAGATGCTGCGTGAGCGGGGGCTGATGGTCACGGCGATCCGCCCACCCACCGTGCCGGCCGGCAGCGCTCGTTTGCGCGTGACCCTGACCGCCGCCCACAGCGAGGCCCAGGTGCAGCTATTGTTGAATGCACTGGCCGAGTGTTTTGCCCTGTTGGGGCCGGAGCCAAGCCATGCGTGATCGATTGATTTTGCTGCCCGGTTGGGGCTTGGGTGTTTCTCCGCTGGAACCGCTGGCGGCGGCCTTGCAAGGGCTCGACGAACATCTGCGGGTGGAAATCGAGCCGTTGCCGGCATTGCTATCGAGCGACCCCGATGAATGGCTCGAAGAATTGGACGCCACCGTGCCTCAGGACACCTGGCTGGGCGGCTGGTCCCTGGGCGGCATGCTGGCTTCGGCGCTGGCGGCGCGCCGGGGTGAGCGCTGCTGTGGCTTGCTGACCATGGCCAGTAATCCGTCCTTTGTCGCCCACGAGCAATGGCCGAGCGCGATGGACGGCCAGACGTTCGATGGCTTTCTCGCCGGCTGTGCGGCCGACCCACGCCAGACCCTCAAGCGTTTCAGTCTGCTGTGTGCCCAGGGCTGCGGCGATCCACGCGGGTTGTCGCGGTTGTTGTCGGCCGGGGCGCCAAGCACTTCGCCCGAAGTATTGATGGCCGGGCTCGAACTGCTGGCGCGATTGGACACCCGCGCTGCGTTGCAGAGTTTCCGAGGCCCGCAACTGCATCTGTTTGCCGGGCTCGACGCCCTGGTGCCGGCCGAGGCCGCGGGTGATTTGCTGGTCTTGCTGCCGGATGTCGAAATCGGTCTGATTGAACAGGCCGGCCACGGATTCCTTCTGGAGGACCCTCACGGTGTAGCGGCGGCGATCCAGGTTTTTTTGCATGAGTCCGGTGATGACTGATTTGTCTCTCCCCCCATTGCCCGGTGCCTTGCCCGACAAGCGCCAGGTAGCGGCTTCGTTTTCCCGGGCGGCGACCAGCTATGACAGCGTGGCCGAGCTGCAGCGCGACGTGGGCGAGCAATTGCTCGGTCGCTTGCCGCCTTCTTTCTCGCCGCAACGTTGGCTGGACCTGGGCTGCGGCACCGGCTACTTCACTCGGGCCTTGGGTGCGCGTTTTGGTGCGAGCACCGGCCTGGCGTTGGATATCGCCGAGGGCATGCTCAACCATGCGCGTCCCCAGGGTGGCGCCGCGTACTTTGTCGCCGGTGATGCCGAGCGGCTGCCTTTGCAGGCGGCGAGCTGCGACCTGGTGTTTTCCAGCCTGGCGGTGCAGTGGTGCGCGGATTTCGCCAC
This sequence comes from Pseudomonas sp. NFIX10, assembly GCF_900111955.1. Classification (NCBI taxonomy): domain Bacteria; kingdom Pseudomonadati; phylum Pseudomonadota; class Gammaproteobacteria; order Pseudomonadales; family Pseudomonadaceae; genus Pseudomonas; species Pseudomonas sp. NFIX10. The sequence continues at coordinate 69,347 of NZ_FOKH01000015.1, forward strand.
GGTGCTGAGCGAGGCCCATCGTGTGTTGAAGCCGGGTGGCGTGTTGGCCTTCACCAGCCTCTGCGTGGGCACTTTGTACGAATTGCGCGACAGCTGGCGTCAGGTGGATGGCTTGGTACACGTCAACCGTTTCCGTGCGTTCGAGACGTATCAACACCTTTGCGCGGCCAGCGGGCTGAATGTCGTCAGTCTTGAAAACCGTCCTCATGTGTTGCATTACCCTGACGTGCGCAACCTGACGCATGAATTGAAAGCTTTGGGTGCCCACAATCTGAACCCTGGTCGCCCCGGTGGCTTGACGGGCAGGGCGCGGATTCTCGCGCTGGTTGAAGCCTATGAGCAGTTTCGTCAGGCCCAGGGGCTGCCGGCAACTTACCAGGTGGTCTACGCCGTTTTGGAGAAACCGCTATGAGCAAGGCCTATTTCATTACCGGCACCGACACCGATGTAGGCAAGACCACGGTCGCGGCGGGCCTGCTACATGCTGCGCGACAGGCTGGCATGAGCACGGCTGCCGGAAAGCCCGTGGCCTCTGGCTGCGACGTGACGCCCAAGGGCCTGCGCAACGCCGACGCCTTGGCCTTGCTGGCCGAATGCTCCGTACCGTTGACTTATGCACAGGTCAATCCGGTGGCATTCGAACCGGCAATAGCGCCGCACCTGGCCGCCCGGGAAGCGGGCGTTGCGTTGACGGTGCAGTCGCTACTCGGCCCGATGCGCGAAGTGCTGGCGCTGGGCGCCGACTTCACCTTGATCGAAGGCGCGGGTGGTTGGCGCGTGCCGCTGGCCGGCCAGGACAATCTTTCCGATCTGGCGATCGCGCTGGGCTTGCCGGTGATTCTGGTAGTGGGCGTGCGCCTGGGTTGCATCAGTCACGCATTGTTGACCGCCGAGGCTATCGCCCGTGATGGCTTGCAGCTTGCCGGTTGGGTCGCGAATATCATCGACCCGGCCACCTCGCGCCTGGAAGAAAACCTGGCAACCTTGGCCGAGCGACTTCCGGCGCCCTGCCTGGGCAGGGTGGCGCGGATCCAGAGCGTGACGGCCGAAGCCGTGGCCGAACACCTGCAACTGGATCTGCTGGACTGAGACCCCGCCAAGGTTTTGCCTATGACACGGCACTGTGCCATTAGTGTTTTTGTCGGGCCTTTTCCCTGGGCTTCTGATTCAATGGCCACTGTCGACCCTTCAAGAAGACGAGTTCTGCCATGGAAATCTCAGGAAGTACCGCGTTCTATGCCGGTCTGAGCACGATTCAGACAGGGCAGAACCGCGTCGATCAGGCGTCCAGCCAGATCGCCAACAACACGATCGAGCGTTCGGTCACCAGCCAGTCCTCGGAAGTCCAGGTCGATCGCTTGCGTTCGGTGGATCGTAGCCAGCAGTCGGACCAGGCCGCTAACATGGTCGAAATGGCCCAGGGCAAGTTCCAGGTGCAACTGGGTGCCAACGTCGCCAAGGCATCCGACGAAATGCTTGGGACATTGATCGATACCTTTGCCTGATCCTGCTCTTAAGGTTTGCCAAGACGCCGCGATTATTCGTGGCGTTTTTGTCTCTAACGTCTTATTGCTCAACTAATCTTTTCCTACGCGCATCGCGGATTCTTTAGGGCGATGGGTTTCCTGTGTCCGACATTTTTTCTCAAGCTGATGACGAACGGCAAAAGATCGGCGCTTGACAAGGTTTGGGCGTAAACGTATGTTTCAAACAACTGTTTGACCGCCACAACAAATCCACGCGGTCGTTCATTCCCGGTTACATCAGCAGAGGTTTATCGCTATGCCTGACTACAAGGCCCCCTTGCGTGATATTCGCTTCGTTCGTGACGAACTGCTTGGCTACGAAGCGCATTATCAGAGCCTTCCGGCTTGCCAGGACGCAACTCCGGACATGGTTGACGCCATTCTCGAAGAAGGCGCCAAGTTTTGTGAGCAGGTGCTGGCTCCGCTGAACCGTGTGGGCGACATCGAAGGCTGCACCTGGAGCGAGTCCGGCGTGAAAACCCCGACCGGTTTCAAGGAAGCCTACAAGCAATTCGTCGAAGGCGGCTGGCCGAGCCTGGCCCACGACGTCGAGCATGGCGGTCAAGGCCTGCCGGAATCCCTGGGCCTGGCGGTCAGCGAGATGGTCGGTGAAGCCAACTGGTCGTGGGGCATGTACCCGGGCCTTTCCCATGGCGCGATGAACACGATTTCCGAGCACGGTACGCCCGAGCAACAAGAGGCCTACCTGACCAAGCTGGTTTCCGGCGAATGGACCGGCACCATGTGCCTGACCGAACCGCACTGTGGCACCGACCTGGGCATGCTGCGCACCAAGGCCGAGCCTCAGGCCGACGGTTCCTACAAGGTTTCCGGTACGAAGATCTTCATTTCGGCCGGTGAACATGACATGGCCGACAACATCGTCCACATCGTGCTGGCACGCCTGCCGGATGCACCGGCTGGCACCAAGGGCATTTCGCTGTTCATCGTTCCAAAATTCCTGCCTAACGCCGATGGCTCCATCGGTCAGCGCAACGCGGTGAGCTGTGGTTCCCTGGAACACAAGATGGGCATTCACGGCAACGCCACTTGCGTGATGAACTTCGACGCGGCCACCGGTTACCTGATCGGCCCGGCGAACAAAGGCCTGAACTGCATGTTCACCTTCATGAACACCGCACGCCTGGGCACTGCGCTGCAAGGCCTGGCCCACGCCGAGATTGGCTTCCAGGGCGGCCTGAAATATGCCCGCGATCGCCTGCAAATGCGTTCCCTGACGGGCCCGAAAGCGCCAGACAAGGCCGCCGACCCGATCATCGTGCACCCAGACGTGCGTCGCATGCTGCTGACCATGAAGGCCTTCGCCGAAGGTAACCGGGCGATGGTGTACTTCACCGCCAAGCAGGTCGACATCGTCAAGTACGGCGTGGACGAAGAAGAGAAGAAAAAAGCCGATGCGCTGCTGGCGTTCATGACGCCGATCGCCAAGGCCTTCATGACCGAAGTCGGTTTCGAATCGGCCAACCATGGCGTGCAGATCTACGGCGGCCACGGCTTTATCGCCGAGTGGGGCATGGAGCAGAACGTTCGTGACAGTCGTATCTCGATGCTGTACGAAGGCACCACCGGCATCCAGGCTCTCGACCTGCTGGGCCGTAAAGTGCTGATGACCCAGGGCGAGGCACTCAAGGGCTTCACCAAGATCGTCCACAAGTTCTGCCAGAGCAACGAAGGCAACGAAGCGGTCAAGGAGTTCGTCGAACCCCTGGCTGCGCTGAACAAGGAATGGGGCGAGTTGACCATGAAGGTCGGCATGGCGGCGATGAAGGATCGTGAAGAAGTGGGCGCGGCATCGGTGGACTACCTGATGTACTCCGGTTACGCCTGCCTGGCCTATTTCTGGGCCGACATGGCGCGCCTGGCGGCGGAAAAACTTGCAGCCGGCACCACCGAAGAAGCCTTCTACACCGCCAAGCTGCAGACGGCGCGCTTCTACTTCCAGCGCATCCTGCCGCGTACCCGTACCCACGTGGCTACCATGCTGTCGGGCGCGAACAACCTGATGGACATGAAAGAAGAAGACTTCGCACTGGGTTACTAAGCCTTAAGCGGGTCTCAACAGCCGCTGCTTTCCTTCGGGAGCAGCGGCTTTTTCTTATCCGTTGTAAATCCCTCGTGGGAGTGCGCTTGTTTCCCACAAGCGATCTCCGAATATTTTGAAAAACATTCATCAAACAGAACCCTAAGAAAACATTCCCTCCTGCCGTTACAGGGATGGCAGTGTGACATCTGTCACATCTCCAGTGCCTTACGCTGCAATAGCAGGCACAATGCCATCTTTGATCAGCCGGGTCGGAGTTTTACCCCTTGCCGCGTTCTTCCGCTGTACGTTTGAGCCATTTCCTACCGTCATTGCTGTTATTGGTGGCGGGGCTTGCGGCTGCCTACGTCAAGGATCTCAACGTTTTCTTCACCTCGCTGTTCAACGTCCTTCCGACGCTGGTGCTGTTGCTAGGCGGGGCGTATTGCGCGGTTTATCGACGTCAACGTGAACTGTTTCTGATGGTCACGGTGTATATCGCCTACTTTCTCCTGGACACCCAGACCGACTTTTATCGCGATAACGGGAAGGTGCGCGAAGACGCGGCGGTGGTGTTCCATCTCGTCTGCCTGTTGTTGCCGCTGTTGTTCGGGCTGTTCGCGGCGTGGCAGGAGCGCACCCACCTGTTCCAGGACATGGTGGCGCGGTTCGCGGTGTTGCTGGTCTTTGGCAGTGTGGCGCTGGCCTTGGAGCAGAGTTTCCCCCAGGCCTTGTTGTTGTGGCTCTCGGAGATCCGCTGGCCGGCGTTGCACGGTGCCTGGATGAGCCTGATCCAATTGTCCTACCCGATGTTCGCCGCCGCGTTCCTGCTGTTGGCCTGGCAATACTGGCGCAATCCCCGGCCACTGCACGCCGCACAACTGGTGGGGTTGCTCGGGCTGTTCTGGATGCTGCCCAAGACCTTTATCCTGCCGTTCACCCTGAACATCATGTGCAGCCAGGTGATGCTGATGATTGCCGCGGCGGTTGCCCACGAGGCCTATCAAATGGCCTTCCGTGACGAACTCACCGGCCTGCCGGGGCGGCGGGCACTGAACGAACGCATGCAGCGCCTGGGGCGCAACTATGTGTTGGCGATGAGTGACGTGGACCATTTCAAGAAATTCAACGACACCCACGGCCACGACGTGGGCGACCAGGTGCTGCGCCTGGTCGCCAGCAAGTTGTCGAAGATCGGCGGTGGCGGTAGGGCATATCGCTACGGCGGTGAGGAATTTGCCCTGGTGTTCGCAGGCAAGACCATCGACGAGTGCATGCCCCATCTGGAAGTCATCCGCCAGTCCATCGAGACGTATGCCATCCAGTTGCGCAACCCCGATAGCCGTCCCCAGGACGACCAGCAAGGCCGGCAGCGTCGCTCCGGCGCGGGGGCTTCCAGCGTATCGGTGACGGTCAGCATCGGCGTCGCGGAGCGCCTCGAGCAACGCACGCCCGAAGAAGTGCTCAAGTCCGCCGACCAGGCGCTGTATAACGCCAAGGGCGCGGGGCGTAACTGTGTGGTTGCCTTCGGTCAGAACCGCCGCGGCGCGGTGCGCATGGAAGCCGCGGGTTGAGTGATGACGGCGCATTCAGCGTCTGGACTGTGATTGTGAGCCAGGGTGGCCGGCAGTAGGTTGAAACCATCTGCTACCGGAGAAAACCACCATGCCCGAGTACAAAGCCCCCCTGCGCGACATGCGCTTTCTGATCGATCACGTCTTCGATTTCCATGGCCGTTATGCCGAACTGGGCGCCAGCGATGCCAGCCCGGACATGGTCAGCGCGATCCTCGAGGAAGGCGCCAAATTCTGTGAAAACGTGCTGGCGCCGCTCAATCGCTCCGGTGATGAAGAAGGCTGCCATTTCGACAACGGCGTAGTCACCACGCCTACAGGCTTCAAGCAGGCTTTCGCACAGTACGTGGAAGGCGGCTGGCACGGCTTGGCGGCAGATCCGGCTTATGGTGGCCAAGGACTGCCCAGTTCCCTGGGCCTGGTCATCAGCGAGATGATCGGTTCCAGCAACACGTCCTGGGGCATGTACCCGGGCCTGACTCACGGTGCCATGTCGGCCATTCATGCCCACGGCACCGGAGAACAGAAACAGACCTACCTGAGCAAACTCACCGCCGGCCAGTGGACCGGCACCATGTGCCTGACCGAAGCCCACTGCGGCACCGACCTGGGCATCATCAAGACCCGCGCCGTGCCCCAGGCCGACGGCAGCTATGCGATCTCCGGCAGCAAGATTTTCATCTCCGCCGGCGAACACGACATGAGCGATAACATTATCCACCTGGTGCTGGCCAAGCTGCCGGACGCCCCCGCCGGGACCAAAGGCATCTCGTTGTTCATCGTGCCCAAGTTCCTGCCCGACGCCACGGGTGAGGCCGGGGCGCGCAATGGCGTTTCCTGTGGCTCGATCGAACACAAGATGGGCATCAAGGCCTCGGCCACTTGCGTGTTGAATTTCGATGGGGCCAAGGGGTTCCTGATCGGCGAGCCGAACAAGGGCCTCAACTGCATGTTCACCATGATGAACCACGCCCGGCTTGGCACCGGTATGCAGGGCCTGTGCCTGGGTGAGGCGAGCTTCCAGGGCGCGATCAAATACGCCAACGAGCGTCTGCAGATGCGCGCGCTGACCGGTCCCAAGGCGCCGGAAAAAGTCGCCGACCCGATCATCGTCCATCCCGATGTGCGCAGGATGTTGCTGACCATGAAGGCCTTCAACGAAGGCAACCGGGCACTGACGTATTTCACCGCGCAACTGCTCGATACCGCCCACCTGAGCCCGGACGAAACCGCGCGCCAGGAGGCCGAGGACCTGCTGGCGTTTCTTACCCCGATCTGCAAAGCCTTCATGACCGACACTGGGCTGGAAGTCACCAACCACGGCATGCAAGTGTTCGGCGGCCACGGCTTCATTCGCGAGTGGGGCATGGAGCAGTTGGTGCGCGACTGCCGCATCGCGCCGATCTACGAGGGCACCAACGGCATCCAGGCCCTGGATCTGCTGGGGCGCAAGGTGCTGGGTAGCCAGGGCAAGTTGTTGCGTGGTTTCACCAAGATTGTCCATAAGTTCTGCACTGCCAATGCGCAACATCCGCAGCTCAAGGCGTACGTCGCGCAACTCGATGGGCTCAATCAGCAATGGGGTGAACTGACCACCCGGGTCGGCATGGCCGCCATGAAGAATCCGGATGAAGTGGGTGCCGCCTCGGTGGACTACCTGATGTACAGCGGCTACATCATCCTGGCCTACCTGTGGCTGCGCATGGCCTTGGTGGCCCAGGCGCAACTCGACAGCGGCAACGGTGACGGCGATTTCTGCCAAGCCAAACTGGCGACCTGCGAGTTCTACTTCAAGCGCCTGTTGCCACGTACGACCGCCCATCGGGCTGCGGTCGAGGCCGGGAGCGAGTGTTTGATGAAGTTGCCGGCAGCGTTGTTTGCCCTCTGACTGAACCGTCGCGGGGAGTTTGCTCCCGTTGGGCTGCGTAGCTAGCGCTCTTTTTGTGAGTGCTGCGCACTCAAGCGGGAGCAAGCTCCCTCGCCACGATTAATCTTCAAATCCCGTCTGTGACCAAAAATAATAAAACGGTCATGGGTTGACCCTATGTGTCGCAAAAGTTGTTGAGGTACACTCAGGTCATTGCGAAACCGTCTTTTACGAACCCAACTGTTTAGATCCTGCGAGGTTTGCCATGGCTGACTACAAAGCGCCCCTGCGCGATATGCGCTTCGTCCTCAATGAAGTGTTCGAGGTCACGAAACTCTGGGCCCAATTGCCGGTACTGGCCGACACCGTGGACGCTGAAACGGTCGAAGCGATCCTCGAAGAAGCCGGCAAAGTCACCAGCAAAAGCATCGCCCCCCTCAGCCGCGCCGCGGACGAAGAAGGTTGCCACTGGGCCGACGGCGCCGTCACCACGCCGGCAGGTTTCCCACAGGCCTACAAGACTTACGCTGAAGGCGGTTGGGTCGGTGTCGGTGGTGATCCGGTGTACGGCGGCATGGGCATGCCCAAGGCCGTCTCGGCCCAGGTCGAGGAAATGGTCAACTCCGCCAGCCTGTCCTTCGGCCTGTATCCGATGCTGACCGCCGGCGCCTGCCTGTCGATCAATGCCCATGCCAGCGAAGAACTGAAGGCGGCGTACCTGCCGAACATGTACGCCGGCGTCTGGGCCGGTTCCATGTGCCTGACCGAGCCTCATGCCGGTACGGACCTGGGGATCATCCGCACCAAGGCCGAACCTCAGGCCGACGGTTCCTACAAGGTCAGTGGCACGAAGATTTTCATCACCGGTGGCGAGCACGACCTCACCGAGAACATCATTCACCTGGTGCTGGCGAAGCTGCCAGACGCACCGGCGGGCCCCAAGGGTATCTCGCTGTTCCTGGTGCCCAAGTTCATGGTCAATGCCGACGGCAGCCTGGGCACGCGCAACGCGGCCAATTGCGGGTCGATCGAACACAAGATGGGCATCCAGGCGTCCGCCACCTGCGTGATGAACTTCGATGAAGCCGTGGGCTACCTGGTCGGCGAGCCGAACAAAGGCCTGGCGGCGATGTTCACCATGATGAACTACGAGCGTCTGGGGGTTGGCATCCAAGGCCTGGCCTCCGGCGAGCGTTCCTACCAGAACGCCGTCGAATATGCCCGTGACCGCCTGCAAAGCCGTTCGCCCACTGGTGCACAGAACAAGGACAAGGTCGCAGACCCGATCATCGTCCACCCCGACGTGCGTCGGATGCTGCTGACCATGAAGGCCTCGAACGAGGGGGGCCGGGCATTTTCCACCTACGTGGCGATGCAACTGGATACCGCCAAGTTCAGCGAAGACCCGGTCACCCGCAAGCGCGCCGAAGACCTGGTGGCGTTGCTGACCCCAGTGGCCAAGGCTTTCCTGACCGACTTGGGCCTGGAAACCACGGTCCATGGCCAGCAGGTGTTCGGCGGCCATGGTTACATTCGTGAATGGGGCCAGGAGCAACTGGTGCGTGACGTGCGCATCACCCAGATCTACGAAGGTACCAATGGTATCCAGGCGCTGGACCTGGTAGGGCGCAAGATCGTCGGCAGTGGCGGTGCGTTCTACCGGTTGTTCGCCGATGAAATCCGCCATTTCACCGCCACCGCGAGCAGCGACCTGGCGGAGTTCACCACGCCACTGAACGACGCGGTCGGTACGCTGGATGAGTTGACCGATTGGTTGCTGGAGCGGGCGAAGAACAACCCGAACGAAATCGGCGCCGCTTCGGTGGAGTACCTCCAGGCGTTCGGCTACACCGCTTACGCTTACATGTGGGCGTTGATGGCCAAGGCGGCCTTTGGCAAAGAGAACCAGGATGATTTCTACGCGAGCAAACTGGGCACGGCGCGGTTCTATTTCGCTCGCCTGCTGCCGCGCATCCACTCCCTGAGTGCTTCGGTGAAAGCTGGCAGCGAGTCGCTGTTTCTGCTGGAGCCCGGGCAGTTCTAAAAACTGACAGTGTGTAAGCAAAAGCTTACACAATGTACTGGCGTTTTCCCTCTATCGGCAGATTGGATCCAGGGCTAATCTACTTCACATGGACGCCGCGCAGGACGCGCAAAAGTAACAACACGGACACGTAGGATTCTGCCAGGACGGCGGAGTGAAATGGATGTCAGGGAAACAGTCTGCAAAGCCCCGCTTCGGCGGGGTTTTCTTTTGCCTGCGTTTTTTGTTCCTTGGCAGCGTGCCCTACGCCGAGGCTGCTTCTGGTTGCGTTTCACTGAACCCTGACGAGCGGCTTGGGGTCAATGAGCTATGTGGCAATTTGGCCATCGTCGATCAGGGAGTCATCCATGGATTTCATTCGCATTATTATCGCCATCCTGCTGCCGCCACTGGGGGTATTCCTGCAAGTCGGTTTCGGCGGGGCGTTCTGGCTGAATATCCTGCTGACGCTGTTGGGTTACATCCCTGGCATCGTGCATGCGGTGTACATCATCGCCAAGCGCTGAATTCATCGGTCATGAAATCCCCCTGTGGGAGCGAGCTTGCTCGCGATAGCGGTGTGTCAGTCCACGGAAATGTCGACTGGACTACTGCCATCGCGAGCAAGCTCGCTCCCGCAGTGTGTTTGGCTTCCTAAAGATCGCCTTCCACCACCCTGCGATAGAACAACCACTCATGCTCCAGCGCATGCGCCTGGTTCGCGGCCTTGCGAAAGCCATGGCGCTCATCCGGGTAGTAGTGCGCCTCGACAGTCACACCGTTGGCCTGTAAGGCACTGACCATGTCGCGGGTCTGCTGCGGGACCACCACGGCGTCCAGTTCACCCTGGAAAAAGATCACTGGCACACGGATGTTCCCGGCGTGCAGCAACGGGGTGCGGGCGCGGTAGCGTTCGACGTCCTGTTGCGGATCGCCGATCAGCCAGTCCAGATAATCACCTTCGAACTTGTGCGTGGCCCGGCCGAGGGCGACCGGGTCGCTCACGCCATAGAGGCTGGCGCCGGCACGGAAGACGTCATGGAACGCCAAGGCGCAGAGGGTCGTGTAGCCACCGGCACTGCCACCCCGGATGAATGCATGACGGCCATCGATCAGGCCTTGTTCATCCAGGTAGGCAACCACCGCGCAGGCATCCTCCACATCCACCACGCCCCAGTTCAAATGCAATGCCTGCCGATAGGCCCGGCCATAACCGCTGCTGCCGCGGTAATTGAGATCGGCAACGGCAAAGCCACGCTGGGTCCAATACTGGATACGCGGATCGAACTGGGGATAACTGGCCGAGGTGGGGCCGCCGTGAATGAACACCACCAGGGGCGGCTTCGCCTGTACATTCATGGCCGGGTAAAAGAACCCGTGGGCCTCGCCTGACCCGGATGGATAACGCAGGGTTCTAGGACGGCTGATCTGTTCGACGGGCAATGGCGCGACACCGCCGGCCAGCACCGCGACTTCATGACTATGCCGTTCGATGGCAATGACCGCCGACGGGCCGGTCGGCGAGGCGGCAATGGCATAGATGAACCGCTCATCCAGCGCCAGGCTGCGAAAGCGGGTATAGGTGCCGGTAAAGTCCTCGCTGGCGTCGTCACTGCGACACAGGCCCAGGCGCCCGAAGCCCGCTTCGGTCCAACTCGCCAGGTACGTGTGTTCATCCAGCGGCAGCCAGGTACAGCCACCCAGTTGCCATGGCGCCGGGGCGTGATCGGCTTCGGCGGCGGGCAGTGGTTCCAGGCCTTGGGCCGACTCCCTCCAGGGCTGCCAATAACCACCGCGATCACTCAGGCAATAAAGGCGACTGGCCGCGTCGAAGCGCGGTTGCTGAATGGACGCTTGCTGACCGTCGCCAGCCGCGCAGCGTGGCTCGCCCCAACCCGAAGCATTGCGTTCGGCCAACATCAACCGCGTGGCGGTCCAAGGTTGATGCGGACGGCTCCACTCAACCCAGGCGAGCCGCTGGCCGTCCGGACTCAGGGTCGGCGAAGCGTAGAAATCGGCGCCTTCAGCCAGTAGATGCCGTTGATGATCCGCCAACCCGATCGACACCAGGCGATGCTGGTTGGCTTGTTCTTCCACCGCCAACACCTGGCCGTCGGCAAAGCCAAGGTCCCCGTAGCGGCACTCACCGGAGGTCAGCGCTACGGGCTGCCCGTCGCTCAGCGACTGGTGGTACAACTGCTGGTCGGTCTCATTGACGAACAGCACGCCGTCATGGCTCAGGCAGAACGACCCGCCGCCGTATTCATAGACCCGGCTGCGCGCGCTGAAGCCGTCCGGCGTCAAACAGCGAGCCTCGGTATCTTGCCAATGCCAGATCCGGCAGGCGCCGTCCGCAGGGCGGTATTCATTCCAGAACAGGCCCAAGGGCCCGACCTGCAGTTCGGCGAAGTCAGTGCCGGCGGCAACGGCCTGGGCGGCGCTGAAAGGCTCAGCCTTTGGCGATGAGGCGCGAGTTTCGTTCATTGCGAAAGGCCAGCTGTTCAATGGTTTGCGTGGCGTGCTCGGCGTCTTCACGCGCCTGGAGAATCACCCCGTGGTGTTCGGACTTGCTGCACACCGGGTCGGCATTACTGGCGTCCCCCGTGAGCATGAACGCCTGGCAGCGGCAGCCGCCGAAGTCCTTTTCCTTTTCATCGCAGGAGCGGCACGGTTCGGGCATCCAGTCATAACCGCGGAAACGGTTGAAGCCGAACGAGTCGTACCAGATGTGCTGCATGCTGTGGTCGCGCACATTGGGAAACTGCACCGGCAGCTGTCGGGCACCGTGACAGGGCAATGCCGTGCCGTCCGGCGTGACGGTGAGGAAAATGCTGCCCCAGCCGTTCATGCAGCCCTTGGGTCGTTCCTCATAGTAGTCCGGCGTGACAAAGATCAACTTGCACGGATTGCCTTCGGCTTCCAGCTTGGCGCGATATTCATTGGTGATGCGCTCGGCGCGTACCAGTTGCTCCCGGGTAGGCAGCAGGCCGACGCGGTTCAATTGCGCCCAGCCGTAGAACTGGCAGGTGGCGAGTTCGACGAAGTCGGCTTCCAGGGCGATGCACAGCTCGATGATGCGGTCGATCTTGTCGATGTTGTGCCGGTGGGTCACGAAGTTCAGCACCATCGGATAGCCGTGGGCCTTCACCGCCCGGGCCATTTCCAGTTTTTGCGCGAAGGCTTTCTTCGAGCCGGCCAGGAGGTTGTTCACCTGCTCGTCGCTGGCCTGGAAACTGATCTGGATATGGTCCAGCCCGGCCTTCTTGAAGTCGCTGATTTTCTGTTCGGTCAAGCCGATGCCGGAGGTGATCAGGTTGGTATAGAAACCCAGCCTGCGCGCTTCACCGATCAGCTCGGCCAGGTCCTGGCGCACCAGCGGCTCGCCACCGGAAAAACCCAACTGCGCGGCGCCCATTTCCCGGGCTTCGCGAAAGACCTTGAACCACTGCTCAGTGCTCAGCTCCTTGCCCTGCTCGGCGAAGTCCAATGGGTTGGAGCAGTACGGGCATTGCAATGGGCACCGATAGGTCAGCTCCGCCAGCAGCCACAGCGGCAGGCCGACTTCCGGCCTGGGCGGCAGGGCACGGGTGTCAGGCAAGTTCGATCCAGTGCTGTGCACGGGCGACCTCCATGAATTGCTCGATGTCGTCACCAAGTTCCGGCACGTCGGGAAACTGCTTGGCCAACTCGTCGATGATGGCCGCGACATCCCGTTCGCCGTCGATCAGGCCGCCGATCAGCGCAGCGCTGTCGTTCAACTTGATCATGCCTTCAGGATAGAGCAGCACGTGGCCTTTCTGGGCCGGTTCGTACTGGAAACGATAGCCGGGGCGCCAGCGCGGGGTTTGGCTGCGGTCGAAACTCATAAGGTAATTCCTTTGTGCCAAACCCGTTGGTCGGTCACGCTGTGATAGGGCGGGCGGTTCAATTCGTAGGCCATGCTCATGGCATCGAGCATGCTCCAGAGAATGTCCAGCTTGAACTGGAGAATCTCCAACATGCGTTCCTGCCCGGCGCGGGTGGTGTAGTGCTGCAAGGTGATCGCCAAGCCATGCTCCACATCGCGCCGGGCCTGGCCCAGGCGGGTGCGGAAGTATTCATAGCCGGCCGGGTCGATCCACGGGTAATGCTGGGGCCAACTGTCCAGGCGCGACTGGTGGATCTGCGGGGCGAACAGTTCAGTCAGCGAGCTGCTGGCGGCTTCTTGCCAACTGGCCCGGCGGGCGAAGTTGACATAGGCGTCCACCGCGAAGCGCACCCCTGGCAACACCAGTTCCTGGGAACGCAGTTGGTCGGGGTCCAGGCCCACCGCCTGGCCCAGCCGCAGCCAGGCTTCGATGCCGCCGTCTTCGCCGGGCGCGCCGTCATGGTCGAGCAGGCGCTGGATCCACTCGCGACGGATTTCCCGGTCCGGGCAGTTGGCCAGGATCGCGGCGTCCTTGAGCGGGATGTTCACTTGATAGTAGAAACGGTTCGCGACCCAGCCCTGGATCTGCTCGCGAGTGGCACGGCCTTCATACATCGCCACGTGATAGGGGTGATGGATGTGGTAATACGCGCCTTTGGCACGCAGGGCCGTTTCGAACTCGGCGGGGGACAGGGGGGTGTCAGTCATTTCGGTCTCCGGGGAATAACCGTTGGGTTCTGTGGCGTCAGGGCTGGCCCCATCGCGAGCAAGCTCGCTCCCACATGGGGTGTGCTGTGAATCAGATTCCGGACTACTGTGGGAGCGAGCTTGCTCGCGATAGCGTCCTACCAGTCGGCACCCATGTTGACTGATACACCGCAAGCACACCCCACATTGGTTCCGACCTTCCTACAACTCAATACTCATTCCGTCGTAGGCCACTTCAATCTTTCGACGTACAAGCTCGGCCCGTTCGGGCGAATCTTCGTCCAGGATCGGGTTGGTGTTGTTGATATGGATAAGGACCTTGCGCTGCTCGGGCAGTCGCTCCAGCACTTCCAGCATGCCGCCGGGGCCGTTCTGGGCCAGGTGGCCCATTTCCCGGCCGGTGCGGGTGCCAACGCCACGGCGCTGCATTTCATCGTCGTCCCACATCGTGCCGTCCACCAGCAAGCAGTCGCTGCCGGCCATGATCCCCAACAACGACTTGTCGACCTTGCCCAGGCCTGGGGCATAGAACAGCTTGCCGCCCGTGCGCAGGTCTTCGACGATCAGCCCGATATTGTCGCCCGGGTGCGGGTCGAAGCGATGGGGCGAGTAGGGCGGTGCGGCGCTGCGCAGAGGCAGCGGGGTGAAGCGCAGGTTCGGGCAGGCGGCAATGGTGAAGCTCTGGTCGAGCTCGATGCGATTCCAGCTCAGCCCGCCGTTCCAGTGGGTCAGCATATTGAACAGTGGAAAGCCCGTGCTCAGGTCTTCATGAACCATGTCGGTACACCAGACTTGATGCGGGCAACCTTCGCGCAGGCTGAGCAGGCCGGTGGTGTGGTCGATCTGGCTGTCCATCAGGATGATCGCGCCAATGCCGGTGTCGCGCAGGGCCCGGCCAGGCTGCATCGGGGCGAAGCCCTGGAGCTGGGCGCGAATGTCCGGGGAGGCGTTGCACAGCACCCAGTTCACGCCGTCATCGGACAGGGCGATGGACGACTGGGTACGCGCCTGGGCCCGCAGGCTGCCGTTGCGAAAACCTGCGCAGTTGGCGCAGTTGCAGTTCCACTGGGGGAAACCGCCACCGGCGGCGGAACCTAGAATCTGGACGAACATGGCTGCTCCATCTGCAAACCGAAATAAAAACGCCTCGGCTGGCCGAGGCGTAGTGCTGCGTGCTTAATCGCCTGCAGCAATCAGCGGCTGGCGAAGTACATGGTGACTTCGAAACCGATACGCAGGTCGATATATGCGGGTTTGGACCAGGACATGGGAATACTCCTTTGGTGGGTGGGCTTTGGTTCGATGGAACGGTGAAGACTTATACATATAGTCCACCTCCGTTCGGAGATGTTCAGATGCTTAGGCGCCTATGTTACTAAATCTGACAAATTCGTTCGCCGCGATTCTCGAAGAAAGCTCGTTACAGCGCCTGCAATGATCACTGCGCCGCTTGCCAGTGTCCTGGCGGGCAAGCGCCGTTACTCAGGCAATGCCATCCCCCTTGCGCATCGAGCAAACCCTGGGCGGCAACCTCGAGCTGGGCGCGTTCCAGGCAAAGGATGGCAGCGGACAGTTGCTCAAGATAATCCGACGAACGGCCGGCCAGCTTGCCCTGCCAGAGCAATTCGGCGGCTTGGGCGAAGGGCAGGGCACTGCTCTGGAGTTGGGCGGCGAGTGCCTGCTGCTGACGGCCAAGGGACGCATCATCAAGCTGCTGGATCAGCGCCGGTAACCCGGCCAGGAATTGCTCGAGGTGGGCGATCAGTTCCGCCACCGAGAGGCTGGGCGATTGGACGCCGAACAACACCCCGGTTTGCCCATCGACCTGCTTCAACCCGCTGAACACTGCATAACCCACCTGCAACTCGACGCGCAGGCGCTGGTAGAACGGCGTCTGGCATAGCTGTGCCAGCCATCGCCAGGCGGCTTCGTCGGCCAGCGCCGAGGTGGCGGTCGGGCAAAACAGCAACACGGCCGATTCTTCACCGTGGGTCTGTAGGCTATGCCAGACGCGTTGCCCGCGTGACGCTGTCGCCAGGCTGACATCCTCGCCGGCAATGCCCGGCACGCGGGCCAGCACCGGGCCAAGCGCCCCTTGGGTGGCGGTCGACAGACCGATGGACAGCCCGTCCCAGCGGGCCGTTGTCCACAGGTTTTGATCGCTGTCGGGCATTGGCAACGTTGATAATTGTCGGCAATGATTCGGCAGCGCCTTCAACAGCTGTCGAATCGGCATCGACGGCGTTTCGTCACCGGCCTGGGCCATTGGCAGTGGTTGGGCAAGCTTCGCCAGAACGTGTTCGAGCACCAACGGCAGCGGTGCCTGCAAGCCGACCAGTTTCAACAGCCATTGATGGGCGCAGGCTTCGAAACTGACGTCCACGCCAGCCTGCCGAGCCTCTTCGCGCACATCCTGCAGGTGCCGGTCGAGCCTGGATTGAACGTCGGGCGGTGCCTGGGTCGTCAGTTGCCAGCGCAGGTACACCGCGCCTTCACGACCGTTGTCTGGCAGCGCCTGGCTGAACTGCATGGGCGAGCGTTCCCGCCGGCCCCGGGAGCGATCCTGGGCGAAGGTTCGCAAGCCGCGGTGGGCGCTGGTCTGGCCGCGTATCAGCCCGGCGCGAGGCGCTTCGCTTGCTGTTTGCAGGAACGGATTGGGCGCGGGCAGTTGCCAGGGTTCCACGACGTTATCGGCGGGGTGCAGTTGCCTGAGGATTTCCCGGAGCCTCACGAGGTCGTTTGCCAGCAGCGGCGTGCCACGTCCTTCACAATCCCAGCGGGCCAACTGCAAGGCCGATCCTGTCTCCTGCCGTCGCTGCAACAACGCGGTGAACTCCTGGCGCAACGGCGCCCAGTCATCCTGGGCGGCAAAGAATCCCAACCAGTCGTGCAGCAACGGCTGGATTTGCGCCGCTGCCTGAGCGTTGCCGTGCTTGAATTCGATGTGCAGCAGCCCTTGTCCGGCAAACTCATACAGCGCAGTGGCCTTGAGGCTGTCCGCCAGGCCGCGCTGACGCAACGTGGCGAGCAGGCCGCCCGGTTTGCTGGAGTTCAGCCACGTACAGAGAAAGTCCAGGGCTTGAGGAGAGGCGGCGGGCAACGCTTCGAAGGCGAACAACAGGTCGAGACTACCCTCCCGGGCCTGTCGATAATGCGTCTGGGCCGATGCCATCAGCCTTGGCGGCGACGATCCAACGAACGCCTCACCGGCCGATACATGGCTGCCGAACCGTTCCGCCAGCGCTTTCAAGGCGTCGATGCTTTGTGGGCCGACCAAGCTCAACGTCATCTGGCCGCTCTGGTAAAAGCGGCGATAGAAGTCGTGCAATGCGCTTTGGAATTCGGCGTGCTCCACGGCGAGGCTGTCGCGATTGCCGGCGTGAAAACCCCGCAGTGGATGGGACGCTGACACGCCGTCATACAAGGCAAGCTGCCGTTGGGCGGCCGCATCCTGGGACCAGGCGATGAACTCCGCGTGCAACACTTCCCGTTCCCGCAACTGCTCAGCTTCATCCAGGCGTGGCTGGGCGAGCATGTCCCACAGCCGCTCCAGCCCGTCGGCGAAGGTTGCGGGAGGGAGTTCGAAGAAAAAATCCGTGGTGCGTTCACTGGTGCGCGCATTGACCTGACCGCCGTGCCGCTGCACGTAGGCCATCAGATTCTCCTCGGCGGGAAACCGTTCGGTACCGAGGAAGAACAGATGTTCGAGCAAGTGCGCCATGCCCGGCCAGGCCAGGGGGGCGTCATGGCTGCCAGCGGCGACGCGCAGGACCGCTGCGCTGCGCTTGAGGCCCGGGACATGACGCAATGTCACCCGCAAGCCGTTGGCCAGGGTTTCAGTGTGGGGGCGGAGGGAATCGGGGACCGGCATGGGCGCTTCCAGAACAAGGATGCGCCCATGCTAGCGGATCAGGGCCCTTTCTCAATCCTCAATCAGTGTTTGTGCAGGTCGTCGTAAAGCTCGGGGCGGCGATCGTGCAGGTAGTTGTAGGCCGTGCGGGAGTCGTCCAGCAGTTGTCGGTCCAGTTCGCCGACGATCAAGGCCTCGTCCAGCCCCGCCAGCGCCGGGCGACTGCCATTCGGTGCGGCGATGCTGCTTTGGCCGCAATACTGCAATTCAGCTTCATGGCCGCAGTAGTTGGCGTACGCCACGAAACACTGGTTCTCGATGGCCCGGGCGCGCACGGTGACGTCGGCGATGAACTCGTAGGGTTGCATGTTGGCGGTTGGCACCAGGATCAGCTCGGCGCCGGCCAGGGCCAGGCGTCGGGCGTTTTCCGGGAATTCCAGGTCGTAGCAGATCAGCAGGCCGAGCTTCCAGCCGTTGAGCTCGACGATGGGCAGCGCTGAGTCGCCGGCGCTGAACATGGCGTGATCAAGGTCGCCGAACAGGTGGCTCTTGCGGTAGTTGGCCAGGCGCTCGCCCTGGGCGTCGATCAGTTGCACCGCGTTGTAGATCTGCCCGTCTTCGCCGCGTTCCGGGTAGCCATAGACAATCGCCAGGTTGGCTGCCTTGGCGATGCGGCCGATCTGCTGCGCCCATTCGCCGTTGTAGACCTCGGCCAGTACATTCACCGCATCGACGCCGATGTTGTAGCCGGTCATGAACATCTCCGGCAGCACCAGCACATCGGCGCCCCTGGCTTCCAGCGCCACCTGGTGCAGGCGGTGCAGGTTGCCGGCCGGATCCAGTGGCAGCGGTGGACATTGGTAGAGGGCTACGCGCATCGAAAACTCCTTTTATTCAGGCAGGGCGATCGGACCGATCTCATGGAACACATCACCTGGACCCGGGTTCTCGGCGTGAGTTTCACCGCCGAAGTGCTTCATGATGCCCCACACGGCATTGAGTGAGGTCTGTACCGCGCCTTCGACCCAGGCGGGTGTCCATGAGACGTCATCGCCGGCGATAAAGATCCCGCGTTGTTCGGCCGGCATGTCGTCTTGCATGAAATGCGCGTACATGCGCTGGTTGTAGCGATAGTGGCCAGGCAGGGCGCCCTTGAAGGCACCGAGGAAGTGCGGGTCGGCTTCCCAGGACACAGTGATCGGATCGCCAATGATCCGTGCGGCGATGTCCACCTTGGGGTAGATCTTCTTCAGGGCATCGAGGGCCAGCTTCACGCGTTTTTCCACCGGATGCGGGAGCATTTTCAGCGCATCGCTCATCCAGGAATACGACAGGCAAATCACCCCTGGCTTGTCATCGCCGTTGTCGAACAGGTAGGTGCCACGGGTCAGGCGGTCGGTCAGGGTCATGCTCATCAGGTCGCGCCCGGTTTCCGGGTCCTTGTCCTTCCAGAACGGTCGGTCGACCATCACGAAGGTCTTCGACGATTGCATGTAGCGGGTGCGGTCAAGGGCCATCCACATTTTTTGCGAGAACAGCGCTTCTTCACATTCGATCTGGGTGGTCAGCAACCAGCTCTGGCACGTGACCAGCACGGCGGCGTATTCGCGGGTGTTTTCCCACACGTCCGTCACGCTGAACCGGCCGTCGGCCGCACGGGCAATGCGCTTCACGCCGCTGCGTGGGGCGCCCAGGTGCAGCGAATTCAGGCTGGTACCTTCCGGCCAGTGCGCACAGCGTTCGGGCACGTGATTCCAGATGCCGTGGGGCACCTGCTCGACGCCGCCGACCACCAGGTGCTGATGGTCGTCGCAGTTGGTCATCACGACGCGGAAGATTTCCAGCATCGAATTGGGGAAGTCCGAATCCCAGCCGCCCGTGCCGAAACCGACCTGGCCGAACACTTCGCGGTGCTGGAACGAGAGCTTGGCGAACGCCTTGGAAGTGGCGACGAAGTCGTAGAAGGTGCGGTCGTCCCACAGCGGCACCAAGGTGTTCCACAATTCCTTGAGGCGCGGCACGTCGCGGTCGCGGATCGCCTGCTGGATGTCGCCGAAGCGCGAACCATCCTCCAGCGCATCGGCCCAGGCGTCGGCGACTTCCTGGAACAGTGCGGGAAGGTCCGCCAGTTTCTGTGCGTAATAGGTCTGGCCTTCCAGGTCGATGACCGTGCTGCCGGACGCTGGGGTCAGTGGGTTGGGAAAGGGTTTGGTTTCCAGGCCCAGTTTGTCGACGTAATGGTAGAACGCGGTGGATGACACTGGAAAACGCATGCCGCCCAGCTCGGCAATCACCCCTTCGGCGCCGTTGAACGCCTGTGAGCGCAGGCGTCCGCCCATTTTCGACGCCTCGTAGACCACGGGCTTGAGCCCCAGCTTCATCAGCTCGTACGCCGCCACCAGGCCGGCGATCCCGGCACCGACAATCGCCACTTCCGTACCGTGGTTGTGGGCGGGAATGCTGCCCAGGCCCGCCGGGTGTTGGATCCAGTCGTCAAAGGCGAAAGGAAAGTCCGGCCCGAAAATGGTGATGGGCTTCTTACCGTCTGCTGGGTGGCGATTGCTCTTGTTCATGGCGGACCTTGATGGACGACTCGACGCGTTGCTCGCGTCTGAGTATAGGAAAGATGCCAGCCATTCTAGGGAGGGTAGAACACGTTAATAAGACACAATATGTCGTCGTTTTGAGTGGTTGTCAGTCATTTTGATGTGTTAACGAATCTTAATGACGAAACGAGTCACTGTGGGAGCGGGCTTGCCCGCGAAGACGGCGGCACAGTCGACATCCCCGCCAACCGACCCGCCGCTTTCGCGAGCAAGCTCGCTCCCACAGGTTAAGTTACGTAGGGCCTAGACCGGCTGCCCTCGATCGATCTTGCTGCTGAGGATGATCGAGGTGGTGGTCTTCTCCACACCGTCCACGCTGCCGATCTGGTCCAGCAACTGGTCCAATTGTTCCGGTGAATCGGTGCGCAGCCAGGCGACGTAGTCGAACTCACCGCTGACCGCGCACAGTTGCTGGACTTGGGCCATGGCGCTCAAGCGTCGCAGCACATCCTTGCCGGAGCGCGGTTGGACCTTGATGCCAACGTAAGCCTGCAAGCCGCCGTCAATCACCCGTTGGCCCAGGCGCACGCCATATCCGGTAATCACCTTGGTCTTTTCCAGGCGCGCCAAGCGCGAAGTGACGGTTGTCCGGGCGATACCCAACTGCCGGGCCAGCATGGCGACGCTTTCCCGGGCATTGATTTGCAGGGCCGCGATCAGTTGGCGGTCGATTTCGTCGAGGACGGGAGGGCGGGTGTCAGGCAAGGTGGGCTCCGGCGTGGGCATCGGTGGCGAGCATGTTACAGGCTCTCGCGTTTGAAATAGCCAATGGCGGGTAAGGCCAGCGCTCGCCAGGCGGGGGCCAGGTGTACTTGCGAAGACCTGAGCCAGAAACCGTCCTGGCATACCAGCTGTTCAGCGGGCGCTTGCAGCAAAAGGGTCAGAGGCAGTGACTGTACCGAACCTGGGTCGTCATTGTCCTCAGCTTCCCAATCGCGTTCAAAACAGCGCACGCGCACTTGATTGTCGTCGAAACCTTCAAGCAGGGGGCGGTTGCCCAGCCATTGCGGATGTACTCGCAACGTGTGCGCCTGGACATCCAGCAGCAGCAACTGCCAGCCTCGATAGCTGCCACACAACTCGGTCACGTCGGTAGCCATGCAGGTAAGGGCCAGATAGCGACCCTCCGCCGACCAGATCATCGAGGGTGCCAGGTCGGTCAACGCGCAGCCTGATGCTGTCAGCAGGTGGCCGCCAAGCCGAGGCGTCCGCGCCCGCATCCAACTGTCGGCATATTCCGTCTCGCTGCCGAACAACCAGGCGGCATCCTGTTGGTTTGGGGCGGGCAGGATGAAGTCTCCTTCGGCGTTGGCGACTTGCGGGCGATCCACCAAGCGCCAGGGGTGCATCCTGTGCAGTTGCGAATCGCTCACCTGCAGTTCCACGGTGTCGTAGAACAGCCGGGATCGCTCGTCGGGCTGAAAGAATGACGGGGCGCTACCGACCTGTGGCGCGGGGATGTTGAAGCGTTGCAGCGCGCTGCTCTCCAGGTCTTGATCGAGACGGCCGGCCACCACCGCCAGGCTCAGCCGGCCCGCGCGGAAATCGAGCAGGCGAGCGACCCACATCGCGGGCCCCTGCAGCAGCTGTCGCACCTTCAGGTCGGCTGCCACCCCGTGGGTCGCGACCGTCGTGGCACCGTCGAAGGGCAGCAGGGCCAGGTAACGTCCGCAATCGGAGACCCGATGATCCAACAACCAGCGACCAGGCAATTGCCAGTCGCCGATCTGACAGCGATAACCGCCCAGCCCGTCGGGATTGTCACCAAGCCAGGTCAACCGTGCGCGCACCCCGTCCTGCATCGGCTGCGTTTCGATGAATGAATCGCCGCGCTGGCCTTGGCTGTCCAGCGGCATCGCGATGGTCATGCGGGTCAGCGCAAATTCGCCCACCTGCACGCGACCTTGGGCGTCGTGACCGACCTGGGTCTCGGTATCGCCGTGGATGCTGTCCAAGCGGTAGCCATAACGCCCGGAAGCCGGTCGCGGATAGTCAAGGTACGAGCCGATCTGCACATGGCTTGCGTCGAGCCCCAGCAACTCGTGCCAATAGAAGGACGGTTCTGCTTCGCTCTTCACCCATGGCGAGGGCAGGGCGCGCCAGCCCAGGTCGAGCTGCCACAGCCAATACTGGTCGCCGTCCGCATGAGGGGTTTGTTCCTGGGCCAGGCACACCAGGGCGCGTTGATCGTTGCTCCATACCAACGGCGCATCGGCCGCCATCAACAGGCCGGCCGATTGCCCGTTGACGCTGATGGCGTAGCGCGGTGAAGCCAGCGGTTCCAGCGGCTGGGCCAGGTCGCGAAATGTCGCGGGCAAGGCAATCTCGCCCCACAGGCAGTGCTGGCCGTCCGCCGAATGCCGCTCGAAGGTAGGTTGAACCTGCTCGGGATGCCACTCGGAGTCCAGCCATAGGTCGGCGAAGGGGACCAAGTGGGTAACGCTGGCCGTCTGGAACAGCTCATCCAGTCGGATTTCGCGAACGCTGTCGTCCACCAGCGGGCTATGGCGCCCGCTCAACACGCCGAGATCAAAAGCGTCCAACTCCCAGAGTTCGCTGTCGGCACAGCGGTACACCTGGCGCTGTTGACGGTCGAGGACGACCAGTCCCCAGTTCTGCCGGGACGGTACGGTCGCCGCAAAATAGCGCCCGTCGCGGGAGAACAGTGACGAAGAACCAAGACCTTGCAGTAGCACGCCGTCGGGAAACAGATAGTCGCAATAAGTGGGACCGCCCATGGCGATTTCACTGTGGTTGAACACCCGGATCGGTTCGCCTTCAGGCGTCAGTTGCGGCTCACTTCCACCCCAGGCACTGGCGCCTTTGCCGGAAACGGGCGCCAAGCCCAGACGCCGCTCCCAAGTGCTGACACACGCCAGCCCGCCGCCGATGCTGGCGATGGCCGCCAGGATGCCCCACCACTCAGGCAAGGCCCGACCCACACTGAAACCCAGGCCGAACACGGCGCCGACGATCAACCTGCCACAGACTCGCCCGGCCGACAGAAAGCCGAATCGTGCGGCAAGCCCCATCAGCAGGCCGAAGAACAACACCACCAACAAAGCCAATGGAGGCGGCAATATCGTGACGAAAAAAGCCGGCACCAGCAGGATGCCGAGTTGCCAGAACAGTTCAAGAAACAGTCGGGAGAGGCTGGGGCTGGCGATGATGGGGATCTCGCTTGAGGAGGTTGAACGGCTTGGACGTGGGGTCTTCGCCCGTCGTCAATTCCCCAGAGTATTACTTCCAGGTGAGTCGAGGAACAAGGAAAGGGAGCGGCCAGTGGCCAAAGTTGTTATCGCGGTCAAACAACGGCGAGCTTTTGAAGTCGATTCGGGACGGATGTTCCGGTGAAAGGTGAGCACGTTGACTTCGAGGGCATATCCGCTTTGATTCTTTTGAAGGTTAGGTATACGTTACATATAATCTTTTTTGTCTTGTATACATAACATGGATTATTCCCTCATCATCGTGCGTCTGGGCGAGCAGGTTCGCAAGCGCCGCCTTAATCGCGGCCTGACCCAGGCCAATCTCGCTACCTTGGCAGGTGTTACTCGGCAGAAGGTCATTGCCATCGAAAAGGGTGACCCGTCGGTGGGGATGCTTGCCTATGCACGAGTCCTGGGGGCCCTGGATTGTGAGTTCGCCGTGGTACCGGCTGCGATGCCTACGCTTGAGGAAATCCAGGGAGTGTTCGACTGATGACGACCAATTGCCAGCACTGGAACAAGTGCTGGCCCGCTCGACTGAACTTTGTGAGCAGGCACCGAATGTGGTCGCAGCCATCAGGCAGTGTGCAGAGCCATTCATGAAGACCTTCGCCTAGGGCGCAAGAGTCAACAGGCTCAAGAACGCAAAAGCCGCGCAATGCGCGGCTTTTTATATGGTGGGCCCACACGGACTCGAACCGTGGACCAAAGGATTATGAGTCCTCTGCTCTAACCAACTGAGCTATAGGCCCTCAGTAGGTCGCGGATTATAGCGACGGTTTCTCGGCTGTGCTATCCGAAAAATCCGATACGGTCACACGAAGAAACGTTGCGGCGAACTCGTCGGCGCACAGGGGCAGGCTGACGATGTAGCCCTGGATCTGTTCGCAACCTTCTTCGGCCAGGAATTGCTGCTGGGCCAGGGTTTCGACGCCCTCGGCGATGATGCTGAATTGCATGCTGCGGCCCAGGGCGATGATTGCTCGCACGATGGCCGCGTCGTGTGGGTCGTCGGGCAGGCCGCGGACGAAGGACTGATCGATCTTGAGGATGTCCAGTGGCAGGCGCTTGAGGTAGCTCAGGGAGGAATAGCCCGTGCCAAAGTCGTCGATGGCCAGTTGCACGCCGAGGTTCTTCAACTGGTGCAGCACCGTCAGGGCCTCTTCGGCCTGGCTCATGATGAAGTTCTCGGTAATTTCCAGTTGCAATAAACCGGGCCGGAGCTGGTGTTCGCGCAGCAGTTGTTCGATGCGCCCCAGCAGGTTGGGCTGGCGCAGTTGGGCGCCGGCCAGGTTGACCGACAGGGGGCCGAGGCTTTCGTAGGTGCTGTTCCATTCGCACAGTTGCCGGCAGGCGCGTTCCAGTACCCAGTCGCCAATTTGCAGGATCATGCCGTTTTCTTCCGCCAACGGGATGAAGTGTTCGGGGGGAACGTCGCCAAATGTCGGGTGATACCAGCGAATCAGCGCCTCGGCCCCCACCAGTCGGTTGTCGGCGAGGCTGATTTTCGGTTGGAAGGACAGTGACAGCTCGTTGCGTTCAATCGCTCGGCGCAGCTCGTGTTCCAGGGCTACGCGTTCGCTGGCCTGGGCGGTGAGGTCGCGGGTGTAGCTTTCCACCCGGTTACGCCCCTTGGCCTTGGAGCGGTACATCGCCGCGTCGGCATTCTTGACCAGCGTGGCGACGTCGCAGCCATCCTGGGGGTAGAGGCTGGTGCCAATGCTGGCGCTGATGAAGAACTCGTGCTCGCCAGCCTGGAACGGTGCGGTAAAGCAGTTCAACAGTTTCTGGGCGATGTGTTCGGCATCGCTGGGCTGTTGCAGGCCCGGCAGCAGGATAATGAATTCGTCGCCGCCCAGGCGCGCCACGGTGTCGATGTCGCGCAACTGCTCGCGCAAGCGCACGGCAATACCCTTGAGCAACAGGTCGCCGACCGGGTGCCCGAGGCTGTCATTGATGTGCTTGAAGCGGTCCAGGTCCAGAAACAGCACGGCACCCTGGCCGCCGTTTTCCTGCTGGCCGTTGAGAGCTGCGAGCAAGCGGCTTTCGAACAGCGTGCGATTGGGCAGGCCCGTCAGCGGGTCGTGGTGAGCCTGGTAGTCGAGCCGGGCCTGGGCGTGCTTGAGGCTGGAGATATCGGCGAAGACCGCGACGAAATGGGTGATCTGTCGGTCGCGGTTGCGCACCGCGCTGATGGTCAGCCAACTGGGATACAGTTCGCCGTTCTTGCGCCGGTTGGAGATCTCTCCCTGCCAGTGTCCCTCGGCCGTCAACTGGTGCCACATCGCCGCGTAAAACGCGCTGTCATGCAGGCCGGAAGCCAACAACCGAGGCGTATGGCCCAAGGCTTCGGTTTCGCTGTAGCCGGTGATCTCGGTGAAGGCGCGGTTCACTGCGCTGATGTGCTGCTGCGTATCGGTGATCAGCACGCCTTCGGCAGTGCTTTCGAAAACGGTGGCGGCCTGTTGCAGTTTTTCCTGCATCAGGTGGCGTTCGGTGATATCCCGGGCGATGGTCAGCATGCAGTCTTCGTTGCCGATGGGCAGTGGGCGGCTGGACACTTCGCAGAGCCGTATCTGCCCGTCGTTGCGACGGATATGGCAGCTGAAATCCCTGACGAAGCCGTCCCGTTTCAGCAGGTCGAGCATCTGCTTGCGCTCGTTGAGATTGACCCAGATACCCAGGTCCAGCGTGGAGCGGTCTACCGACAGGGTGCTGTTGAAACCGGTAATGCGGCTGAACCCTTCGTTGACCTCAATTAGCAAGCCGTCGCTTTGCCGTGTTAGCAGCAGGCCGTCGGGCGAGGCGTGGAAGGCCTTGGCGAACTTCTCTTCGGATGTCTGCAATTGCTGCTGGGTTTCCTTGAGCTGGCTGATGTCCCGTACCACCACGACCAGGGCTGGTGTCGTGTCGAGGTCGAAGGGCTCCGCGGAGATCAGCCCGGTGAATACCTGACCGTTGTTGCGGCGAAAGGGCATTTCCAGGTTGCGAATGCTGCCGGCCTGCAAACGCTGCAACAGGCTCGGCCCCACGCCTTGGATGCCCCAGATATTCAGTTCGGTTGCGTTGTGTCCCACCACCTCTGCGGCACTCAGGCCGATCTGCTCTTCGAAGGCTTTGTTGACCTCCAGCAGGCAACCGTCCATCAGTCTTGCAATCACCAGGATGTCCGGGCACTGGCGGAACACCGAGGCAAATTTCTGCTCCGAAAGGCGCAGTGCTTCCTCGGTGCGCTTGGCTTCGCTGATATCGATCATCAATCCACGTATCAGCGGCTCATGCCCGTGTTCGATCAGGCTGACAATGTCACGTACCCACAGGCAGCGACCATCGGCCGTGATAACCCGGTAATCGATGCAGTGATCGCGACCCGCCAGCAGTTCATTGTCGCAGTAGGTCTGGGCGCGGATCAGGTCGGCCGGATGAATGATGGTGCGCCAGAAGCCTGGGACCAGCCAATGGGAGAGGGGATAACCCAACAAGTCTTCGGCGTGAGGCGAGACGTAGCTGTAAGTGAAATCGCTGACCTTTGCCTCCCAGGCAATGGCCGACAGGCTCTCCACTAGCCCACGGTAATGGTATTCGCTGCTGCGCAGCTCCTGCTCAAGCTCGACGCGGCGGGCGATTTCCGAGCTGAGCCGGCGATTGATGCGAATCACCACCGCCAGTATGCCGACCAGGAGCAGCAGCGTAGGCAGGCCGTAAAACAGTAAGTCTGACCAGATCTGGCGATAGTCGTGCACATTGCCGATCCACTTCTGCTGGATCTCGGCGACTTCGGCCGGGTTCATATCCGCCAGGACTTTGTCCAGGATGCCCACCAATACCTTGTTGTCCCGAGGGGCGGCCATCGCCAGTTGATAGCGGTAAGGCGTTTCCCCGCTGACATAAAGGCCTTCGAGCTTGAGTTGGCGCAGGCTCCAGACACTGGAAGCCAGATCGCCCACCACCGCGTCCACTTCATCGGTTGCCAGCGCTTGCAGGGCT
This sequence comes from Pseudomonas sp. NFIX10, assembly GCF_900111955.1. NCBI lineage: Bacteria > Pseudomonadati > Pseudomonadota > Gammaproteobacteria > Pseudomonadales > Pseudomonadaceae > Pseudomonas > Pseudomonas sp. NFIX10. The sequence goes on from NZ_FOKH01000015.1 coordinate 96,645, forward strand.
GAACTGACGTTGGGCAGCGCCACCAGGTTCAAGTCGGGATGATGGTTGCGCAGCAGTTCATGAGGTGCGTAGTTCTCCACCACGGCGATTTTCAGCCCATACAGCTCCTTGAGGCTATGGGGCTGGGCGCCACCCTGATGGGCCAGGATGACAATGGGGAAATCCAGGTAGGGACGGGTAAATGCCAGGTAATTCTGGCGCTCCGGAGTGGACATGATGCCAGGCAACAGGTCGATCTTGCCCTCTACGACCTGCTCCAGCACCGCAGTCCAGCTGGCCGGCTCGATGGGCGTGAGCTTGACGGCAAGCCGTTCGCGGATGATCTCGATATAGTCGGCGGCGAGGCCCTGATAGCGGCCTTGATCGTCGCGAAACTCAAACGGCGGCCATGAGGCGTCGACACCCAGGCGCAGGTCGGGGTGGTCCTTGAGCCAGCGGAGCTCCTCATCGGTGAGCGTCAACGCGCCAGCTGTTGCGGTCCAGGTGATCAATGACAGCAAAAGCGCGGCCGTCAGTCTGGGCATCACTGTCTCGTTATGGCTTGGGGAGGATGTTTCGAGTGTAGACGGGCAACAGGGGGTGGGGAGCGTAACGAAGGGGATTTTATCTGCATATGACAAAACCCCCGGCAGGGCCGGGGGTTTTGAAGGTCACTCGTCGAGGAAGGAGCGCAGATGCTCGCTTCGCGTCGGGTGGCGCAGTTTGCGCAACGCCTTGGCTTCGATCTGGCGAATCCGCTCACGGGTTACATCGAACTGCTTGCCGACTTCCTCAAGGGTGTGGTCGGTATTCATGTCGATGCCGAAGCGCATGCGCAGTACCTTGGCTTCACGGGCAGTGAGGCCGGAGAGTACTTCGCGAGTCGCTTCCTTGAGACTCTCGACAGTGGCGACATCGATCGGAGACTGCATGGTGGAGTCTTCGATGAAGTCCCCCAGATGGGAGTCTTCGTCATCGCCGATCGGGGTTTCCATGGAGATCGGCTCTTTGGCGATCTTCAATACCTTGCGGATCTTGTCCTCAGGCATTTCCATGCGTTCGCCCAGCTCTTCCGGCGTCGGTTCGCGACCCATTTCCTGCAACATCTGCCGGGAAATGCGGTTGAGCTTGTTGATCGTCTCGATCATGTGCACCGGGATACGGATGGTGCGGGCCTGGTCGGCGATCGAGCGAGTGATCGCCTGACGGATCCACCAGGTGGCATAAGTCGAGAACTTGTATCCGCGACGGTATTCGAACTTGTCCACCGCTTTCATCAGGCCGATGTTGCCTTCCTGGATCAGGTCGAGGAATTGCAGGCCGCGGTTGGTGTACTTCTTGGCGATGGAGATCACCAGACGCAAGTTCGCTTCGACCATCTCTTTCTTCGCGCGACGGGCCTTGGCCTCGCCGATCGACATGCGACGGTTGATGTCCTTGATCTCGGCGATGCTCAGGCCAGTCTCGGCCTCCAGCGCACTGAGCTTCTGCTGGCAACGAATGATGTCCGGCTGCAGGCGGGCAATGGCTTCAGCGTATTTGCTCTTGCCCTTGGCCAGTGCATCGGTCCAGCTTTCGTCGACTTCATTGCCCGGGAACTGGCGCAGGAAATCAGCGCGTGGCATGCGGGCATCACGCACGCAAAGCTGCATGATCGCGCGCTCTTGCTGACGCAAGCGATCCAGGGCACTGCGAACACGCTCGACCAGGCCTTCGAATTGCTTCGGCACCAGTTTGATCGGCATGAACAACTCGGCCAGCGCCAACAGCTCGGCAATCGCCTGCTTGTTGTTGCGGCCGTGCTTCTTCAGCGCCTTGCGGGTGATTTCCATCTGGTCGGCCACGGCGCCGAAACGCTGTGCGGCGATGACCGGATCCGGACCGCTTTCGGCCTCTTCCTCGTCGTCGCTCGCTTCGGCGTCGTCGTCATCGGTGTCGTCGTCGGCCTTGACGGCTTTCGCATCGATCGGCGGCGGCACTTCGGCGGCAGGCGGCGCAATGCCGTCGTCCGGGTCGATATAGCCACTCAGGACGTCGGACAGGCGGCCACCTTCGGTGGTGACGCGGGTGTACTCGGAGAGAATATGGTCAACCGTGCCAGGGAAGTGCGCGATTGCGCCCATCACTTCACGGATGCCTTCTTCAATACGCTTGGCGATTTCGATTTCGCCTTCACGTGTGAGGAGCTCTACCGTACCCATTTCACGCATGTACATGCGCACGGGGTCCGTGGTGCGACCAATGTCGGTCTCGACCGCTGCCAACGCTGCGGCCGCTTCTTCAGCGGCCGCCTCGTCGGTATCGGCGTCGGCCAGCATAAGGGCATCCTTATCTGGAGCAACCTCGAATACGTTGATCCCCATGTCATTGATCATGCGGATGATGTCTTCCACCTGTTCCGGATCTGAAATATCCTCCGGCAGGTGGTCGTTGACCTCCGCGTAAGTCAGGTAGCCCTGCTCACGACCCAATAGGATCAACTCTTTGATACGAGACTGCTGTTGCGCTTTTCCGGACATAACACCCTATCCACTGAAGGTCTTGGCGGGCAAAAAACAAGCCGAGGATTATACCTGAGCTGTGACCTCACGCGCCAGTTGAGGTCGGGTTTGATGCGCAAACATTGCGGCTGAGTAAGTCGCGCAATTGGTTTTTCTCTTCGCTGGTCAACTCGCTCTGGCGAGCTTTTCGCAGAAGTTGTTCCAGGTTTCGCTCGCGTTGGCGGGCGGACAAGCTAGTAATGGTGTCGAAAAACTGTTGTTCAAGGTTGTCTCCATCAATCAGCCATTCCTTCTCGGCCAAAGCCTTCAAGAGGCGTCCCTGCTCGGTACCGTGCCACCGTGCGATCAACTGGAAAGAGTTTAGCTTGGGGTTCTTCTGCACGGCTTCAAGGAGAGCGACCAGCAATTGTGTATTGCTATGGTCCTCGGCGGCGAAGTGCCCTGCGTCCTCTACTTTTTCCGCCAGTTGCGGGTGATGCAGCAAGGTGCGCAAGGCGGCCAGTGTCGGGGGTTCGACGGCGGCCGGCACGCGCGGGGCACGTGGCTGGTCGCGATCGCCGCGCTTGCCGTTCTTGTCCCAGGGTTTCTTGTCCCATTTCTTGCCGCCGCTGCCGGGTTTTTTCGGCGTCCATTCCTGCTGGGGGGCGTAATCCTGCTGGGGTTGATGATAGTCGGCGAAATCCGGCATCGCGTCGTAATCGATGCCCGGGTCATACGCCGGCGGCGCCTCCTGGGGGGCGCTGTGCACCAGTTGATTGACCGCTTCGCTATTGAGCCCGGTGATTTCGGTCAGGCGCTGGCGCATGAGCGTGCGCAGATTGGCGCCGGGCACCTTGTCGATCAGCGGTGCCGCGAGGGTGGCCATGTGGGCCTTGCCTTCGAGGGAGCGTGGATCGGCTTCTTCGGTCAACTGCTGGAAAAAATAGTCGGCCAGCGGTTGTGCGTGCTGGTTGATTCGCGCACGGAACGCGTCGGTGCCTTCGGAACGCACCAGGGTGTCCGGGTCCTCGCCCTCGGGCAGGAACAGGAAGCGTGCCCGCCGGCCGTCCTGCAGGCACGGCAAGGTCGCCTCCAGTGCGCGCCAGGCGGCGTTGCGACCGGCCTGGTCGCCGTCGAAGCAGAACAGCACGTTGGGCACGACGCGAAACAGGCGCTTCATGTGCTCTTCGCTGGTGGCTGTGCCCAGGGTCGCGACGGCGTTGCGCAGGCCTTGCTGGGCCAGGGCTATCACGTCCATGTAGCCCTCGACGACGATGATTTCGTCGAGGTTGCGGTTGTTCTTGCGCGCTTCGTACAGGCCGTAGAGTTCCTGGCCCTTATGGAACACCGGGGTTTCCGGGGAGTTCAGGTACTTCGGCTTGTCATCGCCCAGCACCCGGCCACCAAAGGCGATGATCCGCCCGCGCGTGTCGCGGATCGGAAACATGACCCTGTCGCGAAAGCGGTCGTAGCGCTTGCCGGTTTCGGCGTTTTCGATCAGCAGGCCTGCATCGATCATGGCGCGCTGCTGCAGCGTGTCGCTGCTTAGATGCTTGTACAGGTTGTCCCAGCCGGGCGGGGCGAAGCCGAGGCCGAAATCCCGGGCGATTTCCCCAGTCAGGCCGCGGCCCTTGAGATAATCCACCGCGGCCTTGCGGGCCGGATGGCTCTTGAGGGCCTGGCGATAGAAATCGGCCGCCGCTGTCAGCAGTGGGTAGAGCGGTGAGTCGGTCGGTTGGCGCGGCTTGTGCGGTCGACCGCTTTCCTCGCGGGGAATTTCCATGCCAGCGGCTTTGGCCAGTTCTTCGACGGCCTGGGGGAAGTCCAGGTTGTCGTGGTCCATGAGGAAGCCAAGGGCATTGCCGCCCGCGCCGCAACCGAAGCAGTAGTAGAACTGCTTGTCGGGGCTGACGCTGAAAGAGGGCGTTTTCTCTTTGTGAAACGGGCAGCAGGCCGTGTAGTTCTTGCCTGCTTTCTTCATTTGCAGGCGAGAGCTGACCACGTCGACGATGTCGGTGCGGTTCAGGAGGTCGTCAATAAAGCTCTGGGGAATCAGCCCGGCCATGGCGTTCTCAATCATCACTGCGCGAAATATGGACCCGAAATCGGCAGGCGTAACCGGGTCTGGGTTTGAGACACGCTGAATCGGTGGCTCGACCGGGTCGTCTGCATCATCGCTGTCGGGAAGTGTATCTGCCGATAATCCACTGACGTTAATAACTATCAGTATTCGACTGTTTGAATGTGTTGCGCTGAGTCCGGTAACGGCCGGTCAGGCCTCGGATAGCTCATGAAGCGGGCACGCAGGCAGGTGCCTTGGGCTGATCGTCGTTAGAGGAATCAGGGTGTGCTCGTCGGTAGCCTTGGAAGGCTCGTCAGGAAAGACGTGCACCGCTGGCAAAAGAGCCAGGTCTGACGCGGTGAAGCGGTTGTCTTGGTCGCATCTGCGGCTTTGACGGTGAAGCATCAAGCGTTATTCCGCAAATGCCATAAGCCCGGCTTGAAGGCCGGGCTTGGCAGAAGCTTGCTACGGACGTCTGTGTATTAGTACAGACGTACGGCGCGGCGCTGTTCGCGCTGAACTTTCTTGGCGTGACGCTTAACAGCGGCTGCTGCCTTGCGCTTACGCTCAGAAGTCGGCTTCTCGTAGAATTCGCGGCTACGAACTTCAGCCAGAACACCGGCTTTTTCGCAGGAGCGCTTGAAACGACGCAGAGCTACGTCGAAGGGTTCGTTCTCTTTTACTTTGACGGCTGGCATCCAGAGCTACCTTCATTCATTACCGGGGTCAACATCCTCGCGGCAAAAGAGCACTTGAAGACGTCGGTTTTTAAGGGTTGCGGATGTTAACCCCTCAACGCTCGGAATGCAAAGCCTCTGATCGAAAACCGCTGGTCGGGGCACAACGCGGCGACTATTATGCGCGCCTTCGAATTCAGCCTCTACAAGGCGCAAACCCATGCTAGTACTGGGATTAGAAACCTCTTGCGACGAAACCGGTGTCGCACTTTACGACAGTGAGCGCGGCCTGCTGGCCGATGCGCTGTTCAGCCAGATCGACCTGCACCGCGCCTACGGCGGGGTGGTGCCGGAACTTGCCTCCCGCGATCACGTCAAGCGCATGCTGCCCTTGATCCGCCAGGTCCTGGTCGAAGCCGGCTGCATGCCGACCGAGATCGACGGCATCGCCTACACCGCCGGCCCGGGTCTGGTGGGCGCGTTGCTGGTTGGCGCTTCCTGTGCCCAGGCGCTGGCCTTTGCCTGGGGTATTCCAGCCCTGGGCGTGCATCATATGGAAGGCCACTTGCTGGCACCGATGCTGGAGTCGCAACCGCCACAATTCCCGTTCGTCGCTTTGTTGGTATCGGGCGGCCATACCCAGCTCATCCGGGTCGATGGCATCGGCCAATACGAGCTGCTCGGCGAAACCCTCGACGATGCCGCCGGCGAAGCATTCGACAAGACGGCGAAAATGATGGGGCTCAATTATCCCGGTGGGCCGGAAATTTCCCGGCTTGCAAGCCAAGGGGTCGATGGGCGCTTCGTGTTCCCGCGGCCAATGTGCGACCGCCCCGGCCTGGATTTCAGTTTCAGCGGGCTGAAGACCTTCGCCCTGAACACCTGGCAGCAGTGCGTCAGCGCCGGGGACGACAGTGAGCAAGCCCGTTGCGACATCTCGCTGGCGTTCCAGCAGGCCGTGGTGGAGACTTTGACCATCAAGTGCAAGCGTGCCCTGAAGCAGGCCGGGCTCAAGCGCCTGGTGATCGCCGGGGGCGTAAGTGCGAACAAGGCCTTGCGCACATCGCTGGAGAAAATGCTCGGTGACATGAAGGGCGACGTTTACTACGCCCGGCCGGAGTTCTGCACAGATAACGGCGCGATGATTGCCTTTGCCGGCTGCCAGCGTTTGCAGGCGGGCCAGCAGGAAAGCCTGGCCATCAGCGTGCAGGCGCGCTGGCCCATGGAGCAGTTGGCACCCCTGTGAAACGGCCTTTAAAAATGCCGTTCGCGCCCGGCGAACAGGTCGCGTAGATTGCCCCGGTGACGCCAGACGATCAGTGCGACCAGCACGGTCATTGGCAGCAAGGCCGCCGGCTCCTGCCAGGCCAGCAATGGCAGGGTCAGCGGTGTGGCGATCAGCGCGGCCAGGGAGCTGGTGCGGGTCAGGTAGAACGTCAGCAGCCAGGCGCAGACAGCCAGCAGGGCGGCGGGCGGGTACAGGCCCAGCAGCATGCCGGCGGCGGTGGCGACGCCCTTGCCGCCACGGAAGCGGAAGTACAGCGGGAACAAGTGGCCGATGACGGCACAGACGCCGATCCAGGCCTGTTGCTGCAACGAGAGCCCTGCAAGGCTGGCGATCAATACCGGGACAAGGCCTTTGCAGAGGTCGCCCAGCAGGGTCAGGATGGCGAGCTTGCGTCCGGCCAGGCGCAGCATGTTGGTGGCGCCGGCATTGCCTGAGCCACTCATTCGCGGATCCGGGCGACCGGTCAGGCGGCTGAGCAAAATGGCGAAGGACAGCGAGCCGAGCAGGTAGGCGAGAATCGCCAGTAACCAAAACATGCTAACTATTCCGGGCGAGGACGCCCTGATTCTAACGGGGCATCGCGCCCTTGTCGTGCTGCGGAGAAGAGTGCTTGGACAGAGTGTTTATCGAGGGCCTGGAAGTCGACACGGTAATCGGTGCCTACGACTGGGAGCGAGGTATCCGACAGTGCCTGCGGCTTGACCTGAGTTTCGCCTGGGACAACCGCCCGGCGGCCGCGGGCGACGACCTGACCCTGGCGCTCGATTATGCCAGCGTGTCGTCGCGCATCCAGGCGTTTGCCGAGCAGGCGCAGTTCCAGTTGGTCGAGACCTTCGCCGAACGACTGGCCCAAGAGCTGATGGACGAGTTCAAGATCACCTGGCTGCGTCTGAAAGTGACCAAGCCTGGCGCCGTACCGGCGGCCAGCGGCGTTGGCGTGGAGATCGAGCGCGGATGCCGCTGACTCAGGTTTTTCTCGGGCTCGGCAGCAATATCGAGCGCGAAACCCATTTGTGCGCCGGTCTTGAGGCTTTGGCCGGTTTCCTCGTGGACATGCGCTGTTCGGCCGTGTTCGAGAGCCAGCCAGTGGGGATCAAGAGCGGGCCGTTCTTCAATTTTGTCGTCTCGGCCTTCACGGACCTGCCGCTGATGGAGTTGGATCGTCGTCTCAAGTTCATCGAGGCGGACAACGGTCGTTATGCGCCAGACCGCAAGGGACTGCCACTGGACATCGACGTGTTGTTGTATGGCGAACAGGTCGGCAACTTCGATGGGCTGATCCTGCCGCGTGCGGAAATCCTCAAGAACGCCTTCGTCCTGTGGCCTTTGTCGTTGATCGCGCCGGATCGGATTCATCCGGGCGTAGGCAAAAGCTTCGCCACGTTGTGGGAAGAAGCGCAGATCGACCAGGTGCTGGCGCCGGTGGCGTTCGAGTGGCGCGGCCAGCAGCTGACGCCATCGAATCTGCGCTGAAGCGCCTGCCACTATCGCGAGCAAGCTCGCTCCTACAGAGGATTTCAGTCGAACACAAGACATGTGTCCACTGAGAGTCACTGTGGGAGCGAGCTTGCTCGCGATGACGGCGGCACATCCAGCAAAAATGCAAACTGACACGACCCCCCGTCAGCTCGCCGCTTCCTTATAGGCTTTCAACGCCCTGAGCCGCTCACGCTTGATCGCCTCACCCAGCTCCGGCCCCTTGAAGCCTTTCTCCAGCAAAGGCTGCACCGCCACTGCGCGGGCCGCTGCTGCGGCACCCCGCAGATAATCAGCCTGTGGATAACTTCGCTGCTCAAGCCCCTTGCGCCCCCGAGCGTCCATCTCGCAGGCCGCGATGAATTCCTCGAAGCGCTGGGGCCGGCGGTACACATCAAAGCTTTGTAGCAGCTCAAGCAGAGTAGATGCCTTCAGTTCCAGCACGCGATGACCATGGGTATGGTATTGGCCCACCAATAACGCCAGTTCCTGACAGTCGCGCGGCGCCTTGAAGCGCTCGCTGACGGCTTTGATCAGCCTCAAGCCCGTGTGCTCATGGGCGATGTGTCGCGGCCATTCGTGCTGGGGCGTCAGGCCTTTACCCAAGTCATGGAGCAGGCAGGCCCAGCGGACCGTTAGCGGCTGTTGATGCAGTGCCGCCTGTTCCAGCACGCTCAGGGTATGGACACCAGTATCGATTTCCGGGTGATGGGCTTCAGGTTGTGGCACGCCGAACAGCGCGTCGACTTCGGGCAGCAAGACCTTGAGGGCCGTGCAGTCGCGCAAGACCTGAATAAATACCTGGGGTTGCTTTTCCAAGAGCGCGCGGGAAATTTCTTTCCAGCTGCGCTCGGCCGTCAACGCCTCCAGTTCGCCGGACTCGCTGAGCTGGCGCATCAGCTCAAGGGTTTCGTCCGCCACCTTGAAACCCAGCGGCGCATAACGCGCGGCAAAGCGGGCAACCCGCAGGACTCGGAGCGGATCTTCGGCGAAAGCGGGGGAAACGTGGCGCAGCACCCGGGCTTCCAGATCGCGCTGGCCGTGGTACGGATCGGTCAGGTTGCCATGTTCATCTTCAGCCATGGCGTTGATGGTCAAGTCCCGACGGACCAGGTCTTCTTCCAGAGTGACTTCAGGGCTGGCATGGAACACGAAGCCGCCATAGCCGCGGCCGCTCTTGCGCTCGGTGCGAGCGAGGGCGTATTCCTCGCCGGTCTTCGGGTCGAGGAATACCGGAAAGTCGGCCCCCACGGGGCGAAAACCCTTGGCGAGCATTTCCTCGGCGGTGGCTCCCACGACGACCCGATCGATGTCGGTGACGGGAATGCCCAGCAGGCGATCGCGTACGGCGCCGCCAACTTTATAGATCTGCATAAAAAACCTCCATTGGTCCGACAGGATAACCTTTGCGTCAGACGTCCGGAGGCGAAAACGGGATCAAAGATGAATGACGGCCAGGTCCAGGCGACCATAATCGCCTTCGGCTTGTTCGCCTTTGGGAGGGACATGGTGGGTTTTCATCACTTGGTCGCCTTGCAGGGTTTCCAAGTGGATGTCGAAGCCCCAGAGGCGATGCAGGTGCTTGAGCACTTCATCGGTGGAGTCACCCAGTGGTTTGCGGTTGTGCGCCTGGTGCCGCAGGGTCAGCGAGCGGTCTCCGCGGCGGTCGATGCTGTAGATCTGCACATTGGGCTCGCGATTACCCAGGTTGTACTGCGCCGCCAGGGTTTCGCGGATGATGCGATAGCCGCTCTCATCGTGAATGGCAGGTACCACCAGGTCGTCCTTCTGGTCGTCATCCAGGATACTGAACAGTTTCAGGTCGCGGATCACCTTGGGGGAAAGGTACTGCAGGATGAAGCTTTCGTCCTTGAAGCTGCTCATGGCGAATTTAATGGCGGACAACCAGTCCGAACCGGCGATTTCCGGGAACCAGCGACGATCTTCCTCGGTAGGGTTTTCGCACATGCGCCGAATGTCGCGGTACATGGCGAAACCCAGTGCGTAAGGATTGATGCCGCTGTAGTACGGGCTGTCGAAGCCAGGTTGGAACACCACGCTGGTGTGGGACGTCAGGAACTCCATCATGAAGCCGTCGGTGACCAGGCCTTCGTCGTACAGGTCGTTCATCAGCGTGTAGTGCCAGAACGTGGCCCAGCCTTCGTTCATTACCTGGGTTTGGCGCTGTGGATAGAAGTACTGGGCGATCTTGCGCACGATGCGCACGATTTCCCGTTGCCACGGTTCCAGCAGCGGCGCATGTTTTTCAATGAAATAGAGAATGTTCTCCTGGGGCTCGGCAGGGAAGCGGGCATTGTCTTTTTCGTTGTACTTGTCCGCACCCTTGGGAATGGTGCGCCAAAGATCGTTGATCTGTTTCTGCAGGTGTTCTTCGCGGTCCTTCTGGCGCCGGCGTTCTTCTTCGGCGGAAATCGGGTACGGTCGTTTGTAGCGGTCCACACCGTAGTTCATCAGGGCATGGCAGGAGTCCAGCAGGTCCTCCACCGCGTCGATACCGTGGCGTTCCTCGCATTGCATGATGTACTGCTTGGCGAACACCAGGTAATCGATGATCGAACTGGCATCGGTCCACGTGCGGAACAGGTAGTTGCCCTTGAAGAAGCTGTTGTGCCCGTAGCAGGCGTGCGCCACCACCAAGGCCTGCATGCAGATGGTGTTTTCCTCCATCAGGTAGGCGATGCAGGGGTCGGAATTGATCACGATCTCATAGGCCAGCCCCATCTGGCCGCGGCTGTAGGATTTCTCTGTGCTGAGGAAGTGCTTGCCGTAGGACCAGTGGTGATAGCCCAGCGGCATGCCGACCGACGCGTAGGCGTCCATCATTTGCTCGGCGGTGATCACCTCGATCTGGTTCGGGTAGGTGTCGAGGGCATAACGGTCCGCGATACGGCTGATTTCGCGGTCGTAGGCCTTGATCAGCTCGAATGTCCATTCGGAGCCGGTGGAAATGGGCTGGCGTTTCTGCTCTTTTTTGGCGGTCATGTCACTAACCTGCGCTGGAAGAGTTCACGGAAGACCGGGTAGATATCCCCGGCCGAGACCAGTTGCTGTTGGGCAAATGTGTCGGAAAATGCTTCGGCAATCCGTTCGTATTCGTACCACAACGCCTGGTGTTCCCGTGGAGTAATTTCCACATAGGTGTAGTACTGGACGAACGGCATGATCTGGTTGATCAGGATGTCACGGCAGATCGGTGAATCGTCGTTCCAGTTGTCTCCGTCCGACGCCTGGGCCGCATAGATGTTCCATTCGTTGGCGGGGTAGCGCTCGGCCATGATTTCCTGCATCAGCTTCAGGGCGCTGGAGACAATGGTGCCGCCGGTTTCCCTGGAGTAGAAGAACTCTTCCTCGTCCACTTCCCGGGCGCTGGTGTGGTGGCGGATGAACACTACATCGATCTTGTCGTAGTTCCGCTTCAGGAACAGGTACAGCAGGATGAAGAAGCGCTTGGCGATGTCCTTGGTGGCCTGGGTCATGGAGCCGGAAACGTCCATCAGGCAAAACATCACCGCCTTGGAGCTGGGGTTTGGCTGTTTCACCAGCAGGTTGTACTTGAGGTCGAACGTATCGAGGAACGGAACGCGATGGATGCGCGCGCTGAGTTTCTCGATTTCCGCTTCCAGGTCCTGAATATCGCCGAAATTGTCGGGTTCTTCGCGTTTAAGACGAGCCAGTTCTTCCTTGACTTCGCGCAGTTTGGCCCGGCTGCTGCCCGACAGCGCGATGCGCCGGGCGTGGGCCGAACGAAGGGTGCGGATGATGTTGATGCGTGATGGGTTGCCTTCATTGCTGATACCGGCACGCACGGTCTTGAAGGTGTCGGTACCGGTCAGGTTGCGCTTGACCAGGTTCGGCAGCTCCAGGTCCTCGAACATGAATTCGAGGAACTCCTCCTGGGTGATCTGGAAGACAAACTCATCCATGCCTTCGCCGGAATTGCCGGCCTTGCCAGGGCCCTTGCCGCCACCGCCGCCCTGGGGCCGGGGAATGTGCTCGCCACTGGTGAATTCCTTGTTACCGGGATGCACGACGGTCTGTTTGCCGCCGCGACCATGGTGAAGCACCGGCTCGTCGATGTCGCGGCCGGGGATGCTGATCTGTTCGCCGTGTTCCATATCGGTAATGGAACGCCGGCTGACCGCCTCTTCGACGGCCTTCTTGATGTGGTCACGGTAACGCCGCAGAAACCGCTGGCGGTTCACCGTGCTCTTGTTCTTGCCATTAAGGCGTCGGTCGATCACATAGCTCATAGGCCCCTCCAGGGGAGCTTCAAGTCGTAAGCCTCAAGCCGTAAGTGGCGTGGCGTCGAGCCTTGGGCTCGACGCCGCTCCCTTGCAGTTTGTAGCTAGAAGCTTGCCGCTGCTTACTGCGATTTCCGGACCCGCAGGTACCACTCGGAAAGCAGTCGTACCTGTTTGTCGGTGTAGCCACGTTCGACCATGCGTGTGACAAAATCGTTGTGTTTTTGCTGGTCCTCCTTGCTGGCCTTGGCGTTGAAGCTGATGACGGGCAGCAGGTCTTCGGTGTTGGAGAACATTTTCTTCTCGATGACCACCCGCAGCTTTTCATAGCTGAGCCAGGTTGGGTTCTTGCCGTTGTTGTTGGCTCGGGCGCGCAGCACGAAGTTGACGATTTCGTTGCGGAAATCCTTCGGATTGCTGATGCCCGCCGGTTTCTCGATTTTTTCCAGTTCCTCGTTGAGGGCCACGCGATTGAGTATTTCGCCGGTTTCCGGGTCGCGGTATTCCTGGTCCTGGATCCAGAAGTCTGCGTACAGCACGTAGCGGTCGAAGATGTTCTGGCCGTATTCGCTGTAGGACTCCAGGTATGCCGTCTGGATTTCCTTGCCGATGAACTCGATGTAGCGCGGGGCCAGGTATTCCTTGAGGAAGCGCAGGTAACGCTCGCGGGTTTCGGCCTGGAACTGTTCCTGTTCGATCTGCTGTTCCAGCACATACAGCAGGTGAACCGGGTTGGCGGCAATTTCGTGGGGGTCGAAGTTGAAGACCTTGGACAGGATCTTGAACGCGAAACGTGTGGACAGCCCGTTCATTCCTTCATCGACGCCGGCGTTGTCGCGGTATTCCTGGATCGACTTGGCCTTCGGATCGGTGTCCTTGAGGTTTTCACCGTCGTACACACGCATCTTCGAATAGATGTTGGAGTTTTCCGGCTCCTTGAGACGCGACAGCACCGTGAACTGGGCCAGCATCTTGAGGGTGTCGGGGGCGCAATGAGCCTTGGACAGCGAGCTGTTGAACAGCAGCTTGTCGTAGATCTTCACCTCGTCGGTCACTCGCAGGCAGTACGGCACCTTGACGATATAGATCCGGTCGATGAAGGCTTCGTTGTTCTTGTTGTTGCGGAAGGTATGCCATTCCGATTCGTTGGAGTGCGCCAGCAGGATGCCGGTGAACGGAATGGCCCCCAGGCCCTCGGTGCTGTTGTAGTTGCCTTCCTGGGTGGCGGTCAGCAGTGGGTGCAGCACCTTGATAGGTGCCTTGAACATTTCGACGAATTCCATCAGGCCCTGGTTGGCCCGGCACAGCGCACCTGAATAACTGTAGGCGTCGGCGTCGTTCTGTGGGAATTCTTCCAGCTTGCGGATATCGACCTTGCCCACCAGGGCCGAGATGTCCTGGTTGTTTTCGTCCCCCGGCTCGGTCTTGGCTACCGCGATCTGGTTGAGGATCGAGGGGTAGAGCTTGACCACCCGGAACTGGCTGATATCACCGCCGAACTCGGCCAGGCGCTTGGTCGCCCATGGCGACATGATGGTGTTGAGGTAGCGGCGTGGAATACCGAAGTCTTCCTCGAGGATCGCGCCGTCCTCCGTGGCATTGAACAGCCCCAGGGGCGATTCGAACACCGGCGAGCCCTTGATGGCATAGAAGGGCACTTTTTCGATCAGTTGCTTGAGTTTTTCGGCCAGGGACGATTTACCGCCACCCACGGGGCCGAGCAGATAAAGGATTTGTTTCTTCTCTTCCAGGCCTTGGGCGGCATGGCGGAAATAGGACACGATCTGTTCAATGCATTCTTCCATCCCGTGGAAGTCCGCAAAGGCCGGATAGCGGCGAATCACCTTGTTGGAGAAGATGCGCGAGAGCCTCGAGTTGGTCGAGGTATCCAGCAGCTCCGGTTCTCCGATGGCCAGCAACAGACGCTCCGCAGCCGACACATAGGCACTGCGGTCCTGCTTGCAGAGTTCGAGGTATTCCTGCAGCGAGTATTCCTCTTGCCGCGTGGACTCGAAACGTTGCTGGAAGTGGCTAAAAATGCTCATGACGTCACCTCGCTCGATACGTGGAGCCGGTGTCGGATCAATCAGTCGACGCTGGACAGCCGCTGGGAACCCAGTTGCCGTTTACCCCCCAGAATGCTTTCAAGAATGCAGGCTCCTGAAAGCTGACTCCCGATGACCCGCGCGCCGGTGTACCGGCTCTCCCCTGTTTTGGATGGCCTGAGGCTAAGGATAGTTCGGAATCGCGGAGGTAAAGGTGGAATACGTAATTAGTTGTGGCAGACCGTTCGTCCGCCATCGCTCAAGCCCACGGTTCACGCGGGCTTGGCCGGGATAAAAAATTATTCGGCGGTGCCTTGCGCTGTTTCTGCAGGATACGTCGCGCGCCACAACTCAAAACCACCGTCCAGGCTGTAGACGTCGGTGAAGCCCTGGCTGATCAGATAGGCGGCTGCGCTCTGGCTGGAGTTGCCGTGATAGCAGACCACGACGGTCGGCGCATCGAGGTCGGCGGCACGGATGAAGTCGGCGATGGAATGGTTATCCAGGTGCTTGGCGCCACTGATGTGCAGAGCCGCAAACGTGGCTGGGTCGCGAACGTCGACGACGACCGCGCCTTGCTCGCGCAGGGCTTGGGCCTGTTCCGGGGGGATGCGTTTGAATTCGGTCATGGGGGACTCCTGTAGCTTGAGCGCAACGCCGGTCAAACGGCGGTGCCGGCCGGCAATGGTGCGGCGGTCGGGTGATGGATTCTGGCGTGGCCCTGTTCGTCGCAATCGCAACGCAGTTGCTCGCCCGTGTCGACGTTCATCAGCGTCATGGCGCTGCCCCACACGCAGCCGGTATCGAGGGCGAAGACGCCGGGTTCGTCGCATTGACCTCCCAGTGCCGCCCAGTGCCCGAAAATGATTTTCAGGTGACGGGTCTTGCGCTCGCTGTGCTTGAACCAGGGGGCGTAGCCGGGGGGGGCGGTCTCGATGCCTTCCTTGCCCTTGAGATCGAGCTTGCCGTCGCGGGTGCAGAAACGCATGCGCGTGAAGTAATTGGTGATGACGCGAAGGCGAGCGCTGCCGGTGAGGTCGTTGTCCCACTTGACCGGCTCGTTGCCGTACATGCCATCCAGGTAGGGTGCGAACAGATTGTCGTCGCGCAATGCCTGTTCCACCTCGCTGGCGCACTTGAGCGCCTTGCGCAGGGACCACTGGGGCGGGATGCCGGCATGGACCAGCGCCAGGTTGCGTGGCTCGTCGTAGTGCATGAGCTTTTGCTGGCGCAGCCATTCCAACAGTTCAACGCAATCGGGGGCCTCGAGGATTTCCCTCAAGGTGTCGGATTTTTTCAGGCGCTCGATGTTCTGCCAGGCGGCCAACAGGTGCAGGTCGTGGTTGCCGAGCACGCACACCAGCGACTGGCGGATGCCGTAGAGAAAACGCAACGTTTCAAGGGATTGCGGGCCACGGTTGACCAGGTCACCCACCAGCCACAGCGTGTCTTCCTGGGGATCGAAGGCGACGCGTTCCAATAGGCATTTGAGCGGATCGAGGCAGCCTTGCAGGTCGCCGACCGCATACGTGGCCATTAGTGCAGCGCTCCGGGCACGGCCAGGCGAAAGGGCTTGATGACAGCGTCGAAGCGCGTGCCGTCCTCGGCCAGCATCTGGTAGGTACCCTGCATGGTGCCGACCTTGGTGGTCATCACGGTCCCGCTGCTGTAGCTGTGGCTTTTACCGGCGTCGATCAGCGGCTGCTGGCCGACAACGCCTTCACCACGCACTTCTTCGACATGGCCGTCGCCATCGGTGATGACCCAGTGCCGCGACAGCAGCCTGGCCGGCAAGGAGCCGTTGTTGCGCACGGTAATGCTGTAGGCGAAGGCGAAGCGGTCATGCTCGGGTTGCGACTGTTCTGCCAGAAAACGGGTGGTGACGCTGACGTCGACCTGGTAACGAGTATCAGACATGCAAATAAGGCCTTAAAACGAAGCGGGACGCGGGCGCGACTCAGGAGATCAGTCTAGGCCAAGTATCGGGTAGTAGACCAGACTGGCGTACTGCCCGATAGCGCTTGTCACCCGTTCAGTTGGCGTCGGCTTGCGGGGCGACCTGTTCGCTGAGCTTGTCGGCCAGGCGTACGAAAGCCGCCAGGTCCAGCTGCTCGGGGCGCAGGCTGCCGTCGACGCCGGCGGCTTCGATTTCGGCGCTGCTGAGCAACAGTTTCAAAGTGTTGCGCAAGGTTTTGCGGCGTTGGTTGAACGCTTCGCGCACCACCCGCTCCAGCAGGCGATGATCCTTGGCCGGGTGCGGCAGGACGGCATGAGGTACCAGGCGGACGATGGCCGAATCGACTTTCGGCGGCGGGTTGAATGCACCCGGACCGACATTGAACAGGTGTTCGACCCGGCAATGGTACTGGACCATGATCGACAGGCGACCCCAATCGCCACCGCCAGGGCCGGCGGCGAGGCGCTCGACCACTTCTTTCTGCAGCATGAAGTGCATGTCGCGGATCAGGCTGGCGTTGCTCAGCAGATGGAAGATCAGCGGCGTGGAGATGTTGTACGGCAGGTTTCCCACCACCCGCAGGCTGTTCGGCGCAGCATTCAGGCTATTGAAGTCGAACTTCAGCGCGTCGCCCTGGTGCAGGTTGAAATTGCTCTTGCCGGCGAACTGCTGGTTGAGGATCGGGACCAGGTCCTTGTCCAGTTCCACCACGTCCAGTTGCGCGCCGCTGTCGAGCAGGCCCTCGGTCAGGGCGCCCTGGCCCGGCCCGATTTCCAGCAGGCGGTCGTCGGGCTTGGCCCGGATGGAGCGCAGGATGCGATCGATCACGCCGGCGTCATGCAGGAAGTTCTGGCCGAAGCGCTTGCGCGCGCGGTGTTGGTATAGCTCGGTCATAAATGGGTCTCGGCCATCTGGTAGGCGGTTTCCAGGGCGACTTGCAGGCTGCCGGTATCGATCTTGCCGCTGCCGGCCAGGTCCAGGGCGGTGCCATGGTCCACGGAGGTACGGATGATCGGCAGGCCCAGCGTCACGTTGACTGCCGCGCCGAAGCCTTTGTACTTCAGCACGGGCAGGCCCTGGTCGTGGTACATCGCCAGCACCGCATCGCAGTGCTCCAGATATTTGGGGGTAAACAGAGTGTCGGCAGGCAGCGGGCCACGCAGGTCCATGCCCTCGCTGCGCAAGCGCTCCAAAGTGGGTTCGATGATGTCGATTTCTTCACGGCCCAGGTGCCCGCCTTCGCCGGCATGGGGATTGAGTCCGCAGACCAGGATGCGTGGCCGGGCGATGCCGAATTTTTCCTGGAGGTCGGCGTGCAGGATGCGCGTGACCCGCTCCAGGCGTTCCGGGGTGATGGCGTCGGCGATGTCCCGCAAGGGCAGGTGAGTGGTCACCAACGCCACACGCAGGCCGCGGGTGGCGAGCATCATCACCACTTGCGCGGTGTGGGTCAGGTCCGCCAGGAATTCGGTATGTCCGGAAAAGGCAATCCCGGATTCGTTGATCACGCCCTTGTGTACCGGTGCGGTGATCATGCCGGCGAATGTCCCGTCCAGGCAGCCTTGGCCGGCGCGGGTCAGGGTTTGCAGGACGAACGCGGCGTTGGCCTTGTCCAGCTGCCCGGTGACGACCGGGGCGCCCAAGGGTGTATCCCAGACGTACAGGCTGTTGGCGGGCGCCGGGGTATCCGGCCAGGCCTGCGGCGTCACCGACAACAGGTCGACGACCACCCCCAGTTGCGCGGCCCGTTCAAGGAGCAGGTCGCGACTGGTGATGGCAATCAGAGGATGCGGCTGGGGGTGCGAGGCGAGCAGCAGGCACAGGTCGGGACCGATGCCGGCTGGTTCGCCGGGTGTCAGCGCGAAACGCTTGGGTTTCACTGCGCTGCCTGGTCTGCACCAGGAAGTTTGATTTCAACGTAGGCTTCGTCGCGAATCTGACGCAGCCAGGTTTGCAACTCTTCGTCATATTTGCGGTTGCGCAATACGGTCATCGCCTGCTGTTCGCGTGCCTGGGTGGTGCTGTCGGTGGCGCGACGGCCAAGGACTTCCAGTACGTGCCAGCCATACGGGCTCTTGAACGGCTTGGACAGTTGCCCTTGCGGGGTACTGGCCATGACCTGACGGAACTCGGGAACCAGTGCATTCGGGTCAACCCAGTTCAGATCGCCGCCGTTGAGGGCCGAGCCCGGGTCTTCGGAGAAACTCTTCGCCAGTTCGGCGAAGTCCTCGCCCGCTTCGATGCGGTCGTAGAGTTTTTCCGCCAGGCGCTTGGTCTCGGCTTCGCTGCGAATCTCGCTTGGCTTGATCAGGATGTGGCGAACATGCACTTCGTCACGAACCTGGGTTCCGCCACCGCGCTTTTCCAGCACTTTCAGGATAATGAAGCCGCCTGGGGTGCGTGCTGGCTGGGTGATGTCGCCCACGGCCATGGCGCTCAGTTCACGGTCGAACGGAGGCGGCAGTTGAGCGGGCTTGCGCCAGCCCATGTCGCCGCCTTCCAGGGCGTTGTCGCTGCCCGACTTGGCAATGGCCATCTGGCTGAAATCAGCGCCTTGCTTGAGCTGCTGGTAGACATCCATTGCCTGGCGATAAGCGCTCTGGATGGCTTCGGAGTTGGCGCTTTCCGGGGTAGGAATCAGGATATTCGCCAAGTGCAGCTCTTCGGAAAGCTGCATCTTGCCCAGGTCGGAGGCGAGGAAATTTTTCACTTCCTGTTCCGACACCTGGATGCGTTCGGCGACACGGCGCTGGCGCACACGGCTGATGACCATTTCGCGACGGATCTGATCGCGGGCGTCCTCGTAGGAGAGGCCGTCGCGAGCCAGGGCGGCGCGGAACTGCTCGAGGCTCATGTTGTTGCGCTGGGCGATGGTGCCCACGGCCTGGTTCAGCTCTTCATCGGTGATGCGGATGCCGGAGCGTTCGCCGATCTGCAACTGCAGGTTTTCGACGATCAGGCGCTCGAGCACTTGCTGCTCCAGTACGCCCGGTGGCGGCAGGCCACCACCGCGCTTGGCGATGGTTTGCTGCACTTCATGGACGCGCTGGTCCAGCTGGCTCTGCATGACCACGTCGTTGTCAACGATGGCCACGACCTTGTCGATGGACTGTACCGCGGCGTTGGCCACAGTACCCAGGAACAGCGCGCCCAGCATCAGCGGGCGCAGACAATCAGAAAGCTTGGTCTTCACGTTCACGATAACCTTGGATGCCTTTGTCGAGGAAGCTCTCTACCTTGGCGCCGGTGAGGCCGCCGAGTCCCTTCAGAACAATTTGGAGGAAGACGCCGTGGTCGCCTTTTTCGTTTTCCGGGGCGGCTTGACTGAATTCCTCATAGTCGACCCAGTAGCGGTTGATCAGGCGCAGTTTCCAGCAGCAGTTGTCGTATTCGAAACCACCGAAGGCTTCCAGGGTACGATTGCGGTTGTAGTCATACTGCCAACGGCTGATGGCGTTCCACTGCGGCACGATCGGCCAGATGACCGAGAAATCGTGCTGCTTGATCTTGTAGTAGTCCTTCACGTAGCCAGGCTGGCCAGGCGTGCCGTAGTCGCCACCGCCCACTTGCCATCGGCCAGTCGTCTGGTCGTAACGGACCTGGTCGTTGCGATACCGGTATCCGGCGTTGATAACCTTGTTCGGGTTGTCTTCCGGCTGATAATGGAACATCGCACTGCCCGAGCGGGGGCTGTGGCTGTCCGGGTCCCAGTTGTAGTCGGCCGTGGTGCGCCAGTCGCGGTTCCAGCGGTATTCGTACTCCAGTGCGTAAGGAGAAACGCTGGAATGCGCATCTTCACGCGTCTTGTAGTCGATACCCGGCAATTGAACTTCGCGATCCTTGAAGTAGAAGGCCTGGCCGACGCTGATGCGCTGGCGTTCGAAGCCATCTTCCTGAATCCAGCGGTTGGTCACGCCCAGGGATAACTTGTTTTCGTCGCCAACACGGTCGGAACCAGTGAAGCGATTGTCCCGGAACAGCGACGAGTAGTTGAAGGTGCTTTCGCTGGTGTCGAAAACCGGAATGTCGCTCTGGTCTTTCTCAGGTACATAGAGGTAGTACAGGCGCGGTTCCAAGGTCTGGCGGTAATTCTTGCCAAACCACTGGGTATCCCGGTCGAAGTAGAGACCGCTGTCGATGCTTGCGATCGGCACTCCACGGCTTTGGTTGCGGCTGTAGGTACCATTCAGACGGTCGCCTTCCGCATCTTGAGCGGCGATATCTGCCTTGCCACTATTATCCAGGTCCAGATCGTACTGGGTGTATTGGTATTTGAGCGAGGGTTTGATGAATCCATAGCTTGCGTTCATCGGCAAGCTCATCACGGGGGCCAGATTCATCCGGTCGCCGGTAGCACGGGCCAGGCCCCGAACGTTGGTGTCTAGGAACGGGGTTCCGATTGTCCCATCAGCATTTATAGGTCCGCCATTTTCATCCTTGTAACGACCGGTTCTCAAATCACGATCAAACCGCACGAACTCAGTGTTATAGGCGAAATCCAAGCCACCCGGATGCTGCGGCAGCGCACCGTTGAAGGTGATCTGCGGCAAGCGATCGTACGGCGTGATGTTCGAGATCGTGGCCATTTGATAGGCCTGGACGTTCAAACGCGCCGTGTACGTATCGCCGCGATAGCTGACCGCGCCCTGCTGATTCACGAAGTCCCTGGACTCGACGCCGATCTGGTCGGTCTGCAAGTCCTGGAAGTAGTACGGGTCGCTGATCTTGGTGTAGTCGACTTCCGTCAGCACGCGGGAATCGAGCCCGCCCTTGTGCTGCCAGTTGTACATGTAGCGAGTCTTGCTGTAGTCGGTCTGCTTGGCGCGTTCGTCTTCTTCGTCGTTGAGGTACGCCGCGCCGAACTGACCTTCGCTGGACTTGGTCAGGTAGCGGAACTCGCCTTCCATCAACAGGCCGCGCTTGGCCATGTAGCGCGGGTACAACGTGGCATCGTAGTTCGGTGCCAGGTTGAAGTAGTACGGGGTGACCAACAGGAACCCGGTATCGCTGCCACTGCCGATGGTCGGCGGCAGGAAGCCGGACTGGCGACGGTCGTCGATCGGGAAGTAGATGTACGGCGTGTACAGGACCGGGAAGTCCTTGACCCGCAGCGTCACGTTGGTCGCGGTGCCGAAGCCGGTGGCCGGGTTCAGGGTGATGTTGTTGCCCTTGAGCGTCCAGGCGTTGCTGCCCGGTTCGCATGTGGTGTAGGTACCGTCCTTGAGGCGGATGATCGCGTTCTCGGCACGCTTGGCGTACAGCGCGTTACCGCGGATGCGCGACTTGTGCATCACGTATTCGGCGTTGTCGACCTTGGCTTCGCCAGTGTCCAGCTGTACATCGGCGTGGTCGCCGACGATCAGCGTACCGTTGTCGCGAACCCGCACGTTGCCGTTCAGCTCGCCACGGTTCTCGGCCTGGTACAGGCTGGCCTCGTCGGCCTCGACCTGCATGCTGCCCTGACGCATGACCACATCGCCGGCCAGGGTTGCCACTTGCTGTTCCTGCTCATAGCGGGAAGCCTTGGCGCCGAGGAAGGTCGGGGCGTCGCTCTTTGCCGTCTTGTCATTCATGCCGGGACGAGAGGGCTCGATATAGGCACCCGCGCAGTAAGGACCGGTTTCAGCCAGTTGCGCCGGGGTGAGGTTCTCTCGTGGAACCCAATCCAGGTGGCTGTAGTCTGCACTGCGCGACTTCAGGCCGCGGCCCTTGGCTTCGGTAACGAGCATCGGCTTTTCGCCGGCTTCCTCGCCCGAGCTGCTGTCGGCTGGCGCCGCGCCGCTGTCGGAAACCGCACTGCCGTCATGCACGGGGCGCGGCGGCAACGCGGCGGCCGGTGTCTTGGGTGCACAGTCCCAGGCACCCGAAGCGGAGACGGAGCAGTCATACTGCTGCGCCGCGACGACGAATGAAGAGGCCAGGGGTTGCAGGGCCAGCAGACTGCCGGTGACCAGCAACGGAAATTTTTTACGAAACGCGGGGGATTTCAATGCCATCTTATTAGTCCGGGCTTCCTGCGTGCCATCTGCCCGCGGTGTGGGCCGCACGCCTCTCGATGGTCTGAAAAAGATGCTGGATAATAAAGCATGACCCGCTTGACGGCTAGCGCCGTCGGAGACCCTTGCAATGCCCGACCAAGATGTACGCTTGCAACACCTGAAAGTTTGGCTCGATGAACAACTGCCGATCCTTTTCACTCAACAGGGTTGGGGCACCGTACCCCCGGCCACGTTGACCGCCGCCAGCAGTGACGCGAGTTTCCGGCGGTATTTCCGCTGGGAAGGCGAGGGCCGCAGTTTGATCGTAATGGACGCGCCACCGCCCCAGGAAAACTGCAAACCTTTCGTGGATATTGCTTTTTTATTGGCGAAATCCGGCATCAACGTGCCAAAAATTTATGCCGAAGACCTTGAACGCGGCTTTCTTTTGCTCAATGACCTGGGCAATCAGACCTACCTGGACGTGATCGACGGCGAAAATGCCGACGATTTATTCGGCGATGCCTTGCAAGCCTTGTTGGCTTTCCAGCAACTGCCGATGGTCGCGCCGTTGCCGAGCTACGATGTCGCGTTGCTGCGTCGGGAGCTGGAATTGTTTCCCGAGTGGTACGTCAAGCGCGAGCTGGGCATCGAACTCAATCCGGCCCAGCAGCAACTCTGGCAACAGGCCAGCGAACTGTTGATCGACAGCGCCCTGGCCCAGCCCAAAGTGCTGGTGCACCGCGACTACATGCCGCGCAACCTGATGCTCAGCGTACCGAACCCCGGTGTGCTGGACTTTCAGGATGCGGTCTATGGCCCGGTGACCTACGACGTAACGTGCCTGTTCAAGGATGCCTTCCTCAGTTGGCCCGAGGCGCGTGTGCGCGGTTGGCTCGAGCGTTACTGGCAGCAGGCTGGCGCCCTTGGCATTCCCGTCCAGCCGGACCTCGAGGATTTCCTGCGGGCCAGCGACTTGATGGGCGTGCAGCGTCACCTCAAGGTCATCGGGATCTTCGCGCGCATTTGCCACCGTGATGGCAAACCACGTTACCTCGGCGATGTGCCGCGTTTCTTTGCCTATATAGAAGCGGTCATTGCCCGGCGTCCTGAACTGGCACCGCTCGATGAGCTGCTTGGCAGCCTGCGGCGGTCGGCCGGAGCAACGGCATGAAGGCGATGATCCTGGCGGCGGGCAAGGGCGAGCGCATGCGCCCCTTGACCCTCACCACGCCAAAGCCGTTGATTCGCGTGGGTGGCGTTCCCTTGATCGAATACCACTTGCGAGCGCTCGCCAAGGCCGGGTTCAGCGAGATCGTGATCAATCACGCCTGGCTCGGCCAGCAGATCGAAGATCACCTGGGGGACGGTTCGGGTTTTGGTGTGAGCATTCGGTTTTCACCCGAAGGCGAGCCGCTGGAGACCGGGGGAGGGATTTTCCGGGCCTTGCCGTTGCTGGGCGATGACGCGTTTGTGGTGGTCAATGGCGATATCTGGACCGACTACGATTTCAGCGCGTTGCGCAGGCCGCTCAAAGGGCTGGCGCATCTGGTGCTTGTCGATAATCCGCAGCATCACCCGGACGGCGATTTCATCCTGGCCGACGGAAAGGTTCACGATGGGCGAACGCCTGCCGACAACCTGACCTATAGCGGCATCGCCGTCCTGCACCCGCGGTTGTTCGACGGTTGCACTGGCGGTGCCTTCAAGCTCGCACCGCTGTTGCGCACGGCCATGGCCGAGGGGGGCGTCAGTGGCGAGCACCTGAAAGGGCATTGGGTCGATGTCGGCACCCATGAGCGTTTGGCGCAGGTCGAAACCTTGATAGAAGCGAGCGGTTGATATGTGGTGGCCAGGGACTCTGATTGGGGCCGGGGCGGGCTTTGCCATTGCCAGCATTCCGGGGGCCATGCTTGGCGCGTTGTTGGGGCAGGCGCTGGACCGGCGCCTGAACCTGCAGGGCTGGGCGCAAGTACGCGAGCGCCTGGGCGGCCGCCCGGCGTTGCGCAACGATGAATTGTTGTTCGTATTGCTCGGGCGCCTGGCCAAATGCGATGGGCGCGTGGTCGACGGCCACATCCAGCAAGCTCGCCAGGAGATGCGGGCGTTGGACTTGAGTGAATCGGCGCAACGCCGGGCGATCGCGGCGTTCAACCGAGGCAAGTCCGGAAACGATCGGTTGCGCGGTTACATGCGTCGCCTGGCGGTCCAGCCCCATGCGGCTGAAGGGGTATTGCGCGCCTGTTGGCGGATGGTCTGGGCCGATGGGCGTGCCGGTGTCGCCGAGCGGGAGCTGGTGGCCCAATGGGGCCGCTGGTTGGGCTGGACGCCGCAACAGGTCCAGGCGCTGGCGGCTGATTACGAACCGCAGAAACTGTCGCGGCCCAACGCCGGCGTGACCTATCAGGAGGCCTTGCGCTTGCTGGGAGTTTCGGCCACCAGCGAACCGTCGCAGATCAAGCGTGCCTACCGGCGACTGCTCAGCCGTCATCACCCGGACAAGATTGCCGGCAGCGGGGCGACGCCCTTGCAGGTGCGTGAAGCCACCGACAAAACCCGAGAGCTGCATAACGCCTACCGGTTGATTCGCGAGCGGCGGGATTTTCGCTAGAAGGGATAACAGTAGATAAGGAGGGGAACAACTGTGGCGAGGGGATTTATCCCCGCTCGAGTGCGCAGCGCTCGCCATCAGATGGTGTTGTTGCGCGGGTTTTAGGGTTGCTGCGCAACCCAGCGGGGATAAATCCCCTCGCCACAAAGTCAGTCTTCGGCTTGGCCAGCAGTCAGCCTTACTCCCCCGGCTTCTGCGGATTCAACCAACCCCGGACCCGACGAAACAACTGCTCCTGCTCCGCCGACGGGTTCGGCAGGGCCTTGAGGGATACCTGGCTGAAGGTCGAACCTTTCAAGCGTTTGCTCCCTTGCAGGCGCTCCAGCGCCGCGTTGCGATCCAGCGGTTTGTCCATGTAGAAAATATCGGCGGTCGCCAGTTTCAAGGTCGGGGTCAGTTCGGCCAGGCCGGGCTTGGCAGTGACCGGCGTCTGTGCAGCCACCATCACGAAGCGTTCGACTTGCGAGGGTTGCTTTTCACTCAAGTAACGCGCGGCCCAATAGGCGCCGGTGCCATGGCCCAGTAGCACGATACGGCGTGCGCTTTGCTGTTCGGCGTAGGCCAGCGCCGCATCGATGCGGGCGAAGATGCGCTCGGCGTCGGCCTTGGCATGTTCTTCATCGGTTTGCGCAACGACCGGATCCACCGCATCGGCTTCGCCGCCGGCGACCTGTTCGATCGGCGCCGAAGTGGTCGCGTCCGGTGCCGCGGCAGCGGTGTCGGCTGGCTTGGTCTCGGGCGCGGCTTCCTCCACGCGAGGAGCAATGACATCGCTTTGCAGGTCCGGCAGGGTGATACTCAGGCTGCTCCATTCAACATCGGGCAACTTTTTGCGTAATGGGCCGACGACTTGAGGCCAGTCAGCGGTTTCGCCGGCACCAGGGATGATGATGACCGCGCCTCTGGGGTCACTGGTATTGGCCGGTTTCCACAGTGCCAGGAAAGTGTCGCTGCCGGTCTGCAACTGTTGCTGTTCCTGGGGCGGGACTTTTCGCCCCAGTGCGGCCGCTTCTTCCTGGCTACGCTCGAGCAAAGGTTGGCGCTCGACAGGTTTTTCCCCGGCGGGTTGCTCGGTGGCGGGGGCCGTTTCGCTGGCCTGGACAGAAAAGGCACTTGGCAGGATCAGCGATAGGCACAATGCTGGCAACGCCAGGCGATAAACAGAGGGCATCGGATATTCCATGACCAGAAGTATTTCCGGCAGCCTAATGGGTTGGTCTGTATTTGTCAGTGCATGAGACTTCAATGATGCGTTTTTGCTGCCTGTGGGTTATCGGCTGTTTATGGCTTCCCTTGATGGCGTGGGCCGCGCCCGCGCCGTCGGCGCCAGGGGTGCAATTGAATGCAGAACAGCGCCAATGGCTGGTGCAACATCCGCAGTGGCGGGTCGGCCTGGTCTTGCAGGCGCCCTATGCGCAATACGACCGGCGCTTGCAGCGTTTGTCCGGCACCAATGTCGAGTTGATGCAGTGGCTGGGCAAGGCGTTGAACGTCGAGCTGACCTGGCGCAACTTCCAGGACGTGGCGCAACTGGAAGCCGCGGTGCGTGCCGGCGAGGTGGACATCGCTCCGGGCCTGACCCAATCCCCGGGCGGGCTCAAGCTCTGGCAGTTTTCCGATCCCTACATGCGCGTGCCGCAATTGATCGTCGGCGCGCAGAAAGGCGCCGAGGGGGTGGAGTTGGAAAAGCTCGACGCCCAGGCCCGCGTCGCGGTGCGCATGCCCAGTGCCACGGCCGATTACCTGCGCAGCAACTACCCGACGCTGAACCTGCAAGGCGTGCCGATGGAGCGCGAGGCCCTGCAATTGCTGCTGACCCAGCAGGCCCGGTACGCGGTGGTCGACGAGGCGCAACTGGGTAGGTTGATGGTCGAACCCGAATTCGCCGAGCTGGCGGTGGTGGGCGACATTGGCTTGCCGCAGTTGCTACGGGTTGCCACACGCCGGGACTGGCCGGAGCTGGCAGAAATCATCGACAGAGGTTTGCAGGCAATCCCGGCCAAGGAGCTGGAGCAGCTGCACAGTCGTTGGCTCAAGCCAAAATACCCGCGCCTGACCGAGACCCCGGGTTTCTGGCAGAACCTGACCCTGTTGATCCTGGCCCTGCTGCTCAGCAGTGTCGCCATCGTGTTCTGGCAGCGCCGCCAGCAACGCGCACTGGAGCGCCGCCTGCGTGCCGCGAGGGAGGACATCGCCCAGCGTGCGGCCAGCGAAGAGGCCTTGCGCCTGACCCAGTTCTCCATCGATCAAAGCACGGTCGGCATCCTGTGGGTCAATTGGGACAGCCACGTGCGGTATGCCAACCGAGCGGCCGAAACCATGCTCGGCTACGCTTCGGGCGCCATCATCGACCGGCCCTTGATCGACTTCGAGCCGGGCTTGCACATGGACCGCTGGTTGAACCTGTGGAAGCGCGCCCGGGCCAGTGAAGAGGGGCCGCAGAGCTTCGAAACCGAGTGCGTGCGAGCCGATGGCAGCATCCTGCCGACCGACGTTTCCCTGAGCTTCCTGCGTTTTCGCGACGCCGAATACCTGGTGGTCTACCTCAATGATGTGACCGAGCGCCGACGTGCGCTGGCAGCGATGCGCGAAAGCGAGGCGCGGCTGCAAGGCATCGCCGCCAATGTGCCAGGCCTGGTCTTTCGCCTGGAGCGGGCGCCGGTGACCGGCCAGATCGACTATGCCTACATCAGCGAAGGCAGCGAAAGCCTGGTGGGTTATTCCCCTGCGACCCTGGCCCGCAGCGACACCGGGCTGCGTAGCCTGGTGCATCCGCAGGACAAGGCCGATTATCACCGCACCCAGGACCAGGCGCTGGATACCGACAGTGACTGGTCATGGCAGGGCCGCATCCTGACCCGCGAAGGCCAGGAGCGTTGGGCCGAGATCAAGGCGATCACTCGGCGTCTCGAAGATGGCGCCTATGTCTGGGACGGTATCGTCTGGGACATCACCGACAGCAAGCGCATCGAACTGGAATTGGCCCGTTCCCGGGAGCAGTTGCGCGAGTTGTCGGCGCACCTGGAAAGCGTGCGGGAAGAGGAAAAAGCGCGCATTGCCCGGGAAGTCCACGATGAGCTGGGCCAGATGCTGACGGTGTTGAAGCTTGAAACTTCCATGTGTGAATTGGCCTACGCGCAACTCGACCCGGGCCTGCATGAGCGGCTTAACAGCATGAAGCGCCTGATTGCTCAGTTGTTCCAGCTGGTGCGGGACGTGGCGACGGCGTTGCGCCCGCCAATCCTGGATGCCGGCATCGCCTCGGCCATCGAATGGCAGGCCCGGCGCTTCGAGGCGCGAACGCAGATTCCTTGCCTGGTGCAGGTGCCGGACAACCTGCCGGCCCTGAGTGACGCCAAGGCCATCGGCCTGTTCCGGATTCTCCAGGAGGCGCTGACCAACGTGATGCGCCATGCCCAGGCGCATACCGTGGAGTTGACGCTGGTTCAGCAGGGCGCTGATTTATGTCTGACCGTCAGCGACGACGGTGTAGGATTTATTACCGATACGAGCCGGCCAACGTCCTTTGGCTTGGTCGGCATGCGTGAACGGGTGCTGATCATGGGTGGACAGTTGACCCTGGATAGTGAACCGGGGGAGGGCACCACCCTGTCGGTGCGGGTGCCGTTGAATGAGGCCTGATGGTTTGGGTTGCCTGGGCTGATGCTATCGCGACCAAGCTCGCTCCCACATCGATCGAGGTGTACACAAACCGTGTGGGAGCGAGCTTGCTCGCGATGAGATCCTGAATCTGGAGAAGCATGTGATCCGTGTACTGGTAGCCGAAGACCACACCATCGTCCGCGAAGGCATCAAGCAGTTGATCGGCCTGGCCAAGGATCTGCTGGTGGTGGGGGAGGCGAGCAATGGCGAACAGTTGCTCGAGACCCTGCGCCACGTGCCCTGCGAAGTGGTGCTGCTGGATATCTCCATGCCGGGCGTCAACGGCCTGGAGGCGATCCCGCGGATCCGTGCGTTGAACAATCCGCCGGCCATCCTGGTGCTGTCGATGCATGACGAGGCACAAATGGCCGCCCGTGCCCTGAAGGTCGGCGCCGCGGGCTACGCAACCAAGGACAGCGACCCGGCCCTGCTGCTCATGGCGATTCGCAAGGTCGCGGCCGGCGGGCGCTACATCGACCCGGACCTGGCCGACCGCATGGTCTTCGAAGTCGGCCTGACCGACACCCGCCCGCTGCACTCGCTGCTGTCCGAGCGTGAATTCTCGGTTTTCGAACGCCTGGCCCAGGGCGCCAATGTCAACGACATCGCCCAGCAACTGGCCCTGAGCAGCAAGACCATCAGCACCCACAAGGCGCGGCTGATGCAGAAACTCAACATCACCTCATTGGCCGAGTTGGTGAAATATGCGATGGAGCACAAGTTGCTCTGAGCTTCAGCACGCCCTCTGTGGGAGCGAGCTTGCTCGCGATGGCGGCGGCACATTCAATATTGATGTTGGCTGACACTCCGCTATCGCGAGCAAGCTCGCTCCCACAGGGTTTTGTCTCGGCATATCCATTTGCGACACACCCCGACAGCGCCTTTTGCCCCTGCTTGCAGCTTGGCGCTTAAAACGCACCGCTGCATTTACCCAATCCCGCCATCCTTGTAGGGCAATCCCTACCCCGACTCTTCCATCCGGCTGAGGCGATTCTCTCCTGCGCCCCGATTTGCGCGGACCCCAGGGTCCACTAGGCTTGATTCACAAGCAGTCATCAAAACAAAAGGTGCGGGTATGAGCCAGGTCGATTCAAGCGCGGGGGCCAGCGATGTGCTGGTCAGCTTTCGTGGTGTGCAGAAGAGCTACGACGGCGAGAACCTGATCGTCAAAGACCTCAACCTGGACATTCGCAAAGGCGAATTCCTGACCCTGCTCGGGCCTTCCGGCTCCGGCAAGACCACCAGCCTGATGATGCTCGCCGGGTTTGAAACCCCAACCGCCGGCGAGATCCTGCTGGCCGGGCGCTCGATCAACAATGTGCCGCCGCACAAGCGCGACATCGGCATGGTGTTCCAGAACTACGCCTTGTTCCCGCACATGACCGTCGCCGAGAACCTTGCGTTCCCGCTGACCGTGCGAGGCCTGAACAAGAGCGACGTGAGTGATCGGGTCAAGCGTGTCCTGAGCATGGTCCAGTTGGACAGCTTCGCCCAACGCTACCCGGCGCAATTGTCCGGCGGCCAGCAACAACGGGTGGCCCTGGCCCGGGCGCTGGTGTTCGAGCCGCAGTTGGTGCTGATGGACGAACCCCTGGGTGCGCTGGACAAGCAATTGCGCGAACACATGCAGATGGAAATCAAGCACCTGCACCAGCGCCTTGGCGTGACCGTGGTGTACGTGACCCACGACCAGGGCGAAGCCTTGACCATGTCCGACCGCGTAGCGGTGTTCCACCAGGGTGAGATCCAACAGATCGCCCCGCCGCGCACCCTGTACGAAGAGCCGAAAAATACTTTCGTCGCCAACTTCATCGGCGAAAACAACCGTCTCAACGGTCGCCTGCACAGCCACACCGGCGATCGTTGCCTGGTGGAGTTGGCGCGCGGCGAGAAAGTCGAGGCCCTGGCGGTGAACGTCGGTCAGCCCGGCGAGCCGGTGACCCTGTCGATCCGTCCGGAGCGGGTGAGTCTCAACGGTGTCAGCGAACAATGTGTCAACCGCTTCTCAGGGAGGGTGGCGGAATTCATCTATCTGGGCGACCACGTCCGGGTTCGCCTGGAAGTCTGTGGCAAGAACGACTTCTTCGTGAAGCAACCGATTGCCGAGCTCGATCCCGCGCTCGCCGTCGGCGACGTGGTTCCGCTTGGCTGGCAAGTCGAGCATGTGCGTGCGCTCGATCCCCTTCTAGAGGCGAATTGATCGCCCCCCTGCTGTACCAACACCAACCCTGCACGTGGAGAGAACAATAAATGTTGAGATCCCTGAAGTTCACAGCCCTGACACTGGGCATGATGGGTGCGGCAAGCGCGATGGCGGCGGGCCCGGACCTGACCGTGGTGTCTTTCGGCGGGGCGAACAAGGCGGCTCAGGTCAAAGCCTTCTACGCACCGTGGGAAGCGGCCGGCAACGGCAAGATCGTGGCTGGCGAGTACAACGGCGAAATGGCCAAGGTCAAGGCCATGGTCGACACCAAGAGCGTTTCCTGGGACCTGGTGGAAGTCGAGTCTCCGGAATTGTCCCGTGGTTGCGACGAAGACATGTTCGAGCAACTGGACCCGGCCCTGTTCGGCAAGACCGAAGACTACGTCAAGGGCGCCATCCAGCCTTGCGGCGTAGGTTTCTTCGTGTGGTCGACCGTGCTGGCCTACAACGCCGACAAACTCAAGACCGCGCCGACCAGTTGGGCAGACTTCTGGGACACCAAGCAATTCCCGGGCAAGCGTGGCCTGCGCAAAGGCGCCAAGTACACCCTGGAATTCGCCTTGATGGCCGACGGCGTTGCGCCGAAAGACGTCTACAAAGTGCTGGCCGGCAAGGATGGCCAGGACCGTGCGTTCAAAAAGCTCGACGAGCTCAAGCCGAATATCCAGTGGTGGGAAGCCGGCGCCCAGCCGCCGCAATACCTGGCTTCCGGTGACGTGGTCATGAGCTCGGCCTACAACGGCCGGATCGCCGCGGTACAGAAAGAAAGCAACCTGAAAGTGGTGTGGAACGGCGGTATCTACGACTTCGACGCTTGGGCCATCCCGCGCGGCCTGGACAAGACCCGCGCCGAAGCGGCGAAGAAATTCATCGCCTTCTCGGTTGCACCGCAGCAGCAGAAGACCTACTCGGAAAACATCGCCTACGGCCCGGCCAATACCCAGGCTGTGCCGTTGCTGGCCAAGGATGTCCTGAAAGACATGCCGACCACCCCGGAAAACATCGCCAACCAGGTGCAGATCGACGTCAGCTTCTGGGCTGACAACGGTGAGCAACTGGAGCAGCGCTTCAACTCCTGGGCGGCCAAATAACCCGACGGTCTGAAGCTGGATGAGATCCCTGTGGGAGCGAGCTTGCTCGCGATAGCGGTTTGTCAGACACATCAATGTTGAATGTGCCGTAGCCATCGCGAGCAAGCTCGCTCCCACAGGTGCTTGCTTCAATCGGATGTTTCAAAAGAACAGAGGCGGCCCGCCGCCCCCTGTAACGATAAAAAGATTTGCGGAGTTCGCCATGGCCATCGCCGTTCCACTGAACGCGGGCACCAGCCCCACCCTCAAGCAACGGCTCAAGCGCGCCGAGCGGGTCAACCGCTGGAAGGCCCAGGCCTTGATTGCGCCGCTGGTGCTGTTTCTGTTGCTGGTGTTCCTGGTGCCGATCGTGGCGCTGCTGTTCAAAAGCGTCAGCAACCCGGAAGTGGTGGGCGCCATGCCACGCACGGTCGCTGCCGTCGCGGCCTGGGACGGACGCGGTTTGCCGGGCGAGCCAGTGTACAAGGCCGCCAGTGAAGACCTGGCCGAAGCCCGCAAGAATCAGACCCTGGGCGACTTGTCCAAGCGCCTGAACATGGAACTGGCCGGCTATCGCAGCCTGCTGACCAAGACTGCTCGGGCGTTGCCGTTTGCCACCGAGCCGGCTTCCTATAAAGAAGCCATGGAAAACCTCGATGAGCGTTGGGGCGACCCGGCGTACTGGCAGGTGGTCCGCCGTAACACCAGTAACGTCACCCCGTACTACCTGCTGGCGGCCGTCGACCATCGCATTGATGACCTGGGGGAACTGGCCCCGGCGACTCCCGACCAGGCGATTTACCTGGATATTTTCACCCGTACGTTCTGGATGGGCCTGGTCATCACCGCGATCTGCCTGGTGCTGGCCTATCCGCTGGCCTACCTGCTGGCGAACCTGCCGTCGCGCCAAAGCAACCTGTTGATGATCCTGGTGTTGCTACCGTTCTGGACCTCGATCCTGGTGCGCGTCGCCGCGTGGATCGTGTTGCTGCAGTCGGGCGGCCTGATCAACAGTGGCCTGATGGCCATGGGCATCATCGATAAGCCCCTGGAGCTGGTGTTCAACCGCACCGGTGTCTACATCTCCATGGTCCATATCCTGCTGCCGTTCATGATCCTGCCGATCTACAGCGTGATGAAGGGCATCTCGCCCACCTACATGCGGGCGGCGATTTCCCTAGGCTGCCATCCGTTCGCCAGTTTCTGGCGGGTGTATTTCCCGCAGACCTATGCCGGTGTCGGCGCCGGTTGCCTGTTGGTGTTCATCCTCGCCATCGGCTACTACATCACGCCGGCGCTGCTGGGCAGCCCGAACGACCAGATGGTCAGCTATTTCGTCGCGTTCTACACCAACACCAGTATCAACTGGGGCATGGCCACGGCGCTCGGCGGGCTGCTGTTGCTGGCGACCGTCGTGCTTTACCTGATTTACAACCGGTTGGTGGGCGCCAGCCGCCTGCGCCTGAGCTAAGGGGAGATCGAAAATGCTGAGTCCTTACATGTCTCCCATCGAACGGGTGTGGTACTACACCTTGCGCACACTCTGCGGGCTGATCCTGTTGTTCCTGATCCTGCCGGTGCTGGTGATCATTCCGCTGTCGTTCAACTCCGGCAGTTTCCTGGTATACCCGCTGCAAGGTTTCTCGCTGCAGTGGTACCACGATTTCTTCGCCTCGGCCGAGTGGATGCGGGCGCTGAAAAACAGCATCATCGTGGCCCCGGCGGCGACGTTGCTGGCGATGATCTTTGGCACGCTGGCGGCCATCGGCCTGACCCGCGGTGACTTCCCGGGCAAGGCGCTGGTGATGGCCCTGGTGATTTCGCCCATGGTGGTGCCGGTGGTGATCATCGGCGTGGCCAGCTACCTGTTCTTCGCACCGCTGGGGTTGGGCAACAGTTTCCTCTCGCTGATCGTGGTCCACGCCGTGCTGGGTGTACCGTTCGTCATCATCACGGTGTCGGCGACCTTGCAGGGGTTCAATCACAACCTGGTCCGCGCCGCCGCCAGCCTCGGGGCTTCGCCCCTGACGGCGTTTCGTCGGGTGACCCTGCCGTTGATCGCCCCGGGCGTGATCTCCGGGGCCCTGTTCGCCTTCGCGACGTCGTTCGATGAAGTGGTGGTGACCCTGTTCCTGGCCGGTCCCGAGCAGGCAACGTTGCCCCGGCAGATGTTCAGCGGCATCCGCGAAAACCTCAGCCCCACCATCGCGGCGGCGGCGACGCTGCTGATTGCCTTCTCGGTGATCCTGCTGCTGACCCTGGAGTGGTTGCGTGGGCGTAGCGAGAAGTTGCGCACGGCCCAGGTCTGAAGGTCAGCGTCGTCCAAATGTGGGAGCGAGCTTGCTCGCGATAGCGCACTGACATTCAGCATCAATGTTGAATGTTCCACCGCTATCGCGAGCAAGCTCGCTCCCACAGGGTTTCTCATTGCATTCATAAGCTGAATAGCAGACAACCCTCAATACCGAGCTATTCTTGTGCCAGCCCACACTCGAACAAGAGGCCGCGCACATGAGTCTTTCCTCATTCAAGATCGCCCATAAACTGATCACCGGTGCCGCTGCCATCGAGCAACTGGCCGTCGAGTTGACGCGCCTGGACGTCGACAACCCGCTGATCGTGACCGATGCGGCGTTGGTCCAGTCCGGCACCGTGGAGCTGGCCCTGCAACATCTGGGCGGACGCGACTACGAGATTTTCGACCGGGTCATGCCGGACCCGGAAATCGCCATCGTCGAGGATTGCATGCAAGCCTACCGCGACGGTGGTCATGATGGCCTGATCGGTCTGGGCGGCGGCAGTGCCATCGACATTGCCAAGTGCGTGGGCGTCTATGCCGGGTACCATGGCGAGTTGCAAGATATGTTCGGCGTCGATCAGGTGCCGCGCAAAGGCCCGCCCATGATTGCCATCCCCACCACCGCCGGTACCGGTTCGGAAGTCACCAACGTGGCGATCCTTTCCGACAAGGCCGCGCAGCTGAAAAAAGGCATCGTCAGCGATTTTCTGTTGCCGGACGTGGCGCTGGTCAGCCCACAGATGACCCTCACGTGCCCCCGTGGCGTAACGGCCTCCAGTGGTGTCGACGCGCTGGTCCATGCGATCGAGGCCTACCTGTCGCTCAATGCTTCGCCGATCACCGATGCCCTGGCTATCGGCGCGGTCAAGCTGATCAGCAAGGCCTTGCCCAAGGCCTACGCCAATCCCGCCCATCTGCAAGCCCGTGAGGACATGGCCACCGCCAGCCTGATGGCCGGCATGGCCTTCGGCAATGCCGGGGTTGGCGCGGTGCACGCGCTGGCCTATCCGTTAGGTGGGCGCTTTCACGTCTCTCACGGCGTCGCCAATGCATTGTTGCTGCCGTATGTCATGGCGTGGAACAAAATGGCGTGCGTCGAGCGCATGCGTGACATCGCCGAAGCCATGGGTATCAGGACTGGCCATCTGAGCGATATAGAGGCCGCCGACGAAGCCGTGGAAGCCATGGTCGCCTTGTGCGCCGCCGTGGAAATCCCCAGGGGCCTGAGTACCCTGGGCGTGACCGAGGACGTGATTCCGTCCATGGCCCTGGAGGCCGTGGGGATCGAGCGGCTGATGCGCAACAACCCACGCAAGCTGACCGCCAGCGACATCGAGAAGATCTACCGCGCGGCGTATTGATCGACGGTCACGGTGGGCGCGCCAAATCTTGAGGTATACAATGCGCGCCATCGTGATTTTGCTCAAAAAAGGTGCATCATGCAGCCCTTCGCTATTGCTCCGTCGATTCTCTCCGCCGACTTCGCCCGCCTGGGCGAGGAAGTGGACAACGTTCTGGCCGCCGGGGCCGACATCGTGCACTTCGATGTCATGGACAACCACTACGTACCCAACCTGACCATCGGCCCGATGGTCTGCGCGGCGCTGCGCAAGTACGGCATCACCGCGCCGATCGACGCGCACCTGATGGTCAGCCCGGTGGACCGCATCGTCGGTGACTTCATCGAAGCCGGTGCCACCTACATCACCTTCCACCCAGAAGCCACGCTGCACATCGACCGCTCCCTGCAGTTGATCCGCGAGGGCGGTTGCAAGGCCGGCCTGGTGTTCAACCCGGCGACGCCCCTGGACGTGCTCAAGTACGTGATGGACAAGGTCGACATGATCTTGCTGATGAGCGTCAACCCTGGCTTCGGCGGTCAGAAATTCATCCCGGGCACCCTCGACAAGTTGCGCGAAGCCCGGGCGCTGATCGATGCCTCGGGACGTGACATCCGCCTGGAAATCGACGGTGGCGTGAACGTGAACAATATCCGTGAAATCGCCGCGGCCGGCGCCGACACGTTCGTCGCGGGCTCGGCGATCTTCAACGCCCCCGACTACAACGAGGTGATTGCAAAAATGCGCGCCGAACTGGCCCTGGCGCGTCCATGAGCGGCTTCGAGCAACTGTTCCCCGGCACTTTGCCGCGCCTGGTGATGTTCGACCTCGATGGCACATTGGTCGATTCGGTCCCGGACCTCGCGGCGGCCGTGGACAGTATGCTGCTCAAGCTCGGGCGTCCGTCCGCCGGCATCGACTCGGTGCGCCACTGGGTGGGCAACGGTGCGCCCATGCTGGTGCGCCGGGCCCTGGCCAATCACATCGATGCCCAGGGCGTCGATGACGCCGAAGCCGAGCGGGCGCTGGAGCTGTTCAACGAAGCCTACGAAGGCAACCACGCGCTGACGGTGGTCTACCCCGGCGTACGTTCCACGCTCAAGTGGCTGAAAAAGCAAGGCGTGGAAATGGCCCTGATCACCAACAAGCCGGAACGCTTCGTTGCGCCGCTGCTGGACCAGATGAAAATCGGCCGCTATTTCCGCTGGATCATCGGCGGTGATACCTTGCCACAGAAAAAACCTGACCCGGCGGCGCTGTTTTTCGTGATGAAAATGGCCAACATCCCGGCCTCCCAATCCTTGTTCGTCGGCGACTCGCGCAGCGATGTGCTGGCGGCCAAGGCGGCAGGGGTCAAATGCGTGGCGCTGAGTTACGGCTACAACCACGGCAGGCCCATCGCCGAAGAGTTTCCGACGCTGGTGATCGACGATTTGCGCCTGTTAATTCCCGGTTGCCTGGACCCGGCCGCTGAGATAACGTTGCCCGACGCTGTTCAATCCTCTTCTGGAAACGCCATCGTGGTGGTCACTCGCAAACTCTGGATGAAAGTCATGAAGGCCTTGGCCCGCTGGCGTTGGCGCGCCTGACGTGATCCTGGCCGGTTATCCGGCGCGTTTGCATACCTGACTGTCAGCTCCTCTTGCCACGAGGCACCCCATGATCCGTGAAGAATTCCTGCGTCTAGCCGCTGCCGGCTACAACCGCATCCCCCTTGCCTGCGAAACCCTGGCCGACTTCGACACGCCGCTGTCGATCTACCTCAAGCTGGCCGACCAGCCCAACTCCTACCTGCTCGAATCGGTACAGGGCGGGGAAAAGTGGGGCCGTTATTCCATCATCGGCCTGCCGTGCCGTACGGTGCTGCGGGTCCATGACCATCGCATCAGCGTGACCCACGACGGCGTCGAAATCGAAAACCTCGACGTCGAAGACCCGCTGGCATTCGTCGAAACCTTCAAGGCCCGCTACAACGTGCCGACCATTCCCGGCCTGCCGCGTTTCAACGGTGGCCTGGTGGGGTATTTCGGCTACGACTGCGTGCGCTACGTGGAAAAACGCCTGGGCACCTGCCCGAACCCCGATCCCCTGGGCGTGCCGGATATCTTGCTGATGGTCTCCGACGCCGTCGTGGTCTTCGATAACCTCGCCGGCAAGATGCACGCCATCGTCCTGGCCGACCCGTCCCGGGAAGATGCCTACGAGCAAGGTCAGAAAAGCCTGCAGGCGCTGTTGGAAAAACTCCGTCAGCCGATCACGCCGCGTCCCGGCCTGGATTTCAGCAAGCAGTCGGCGGCCGACCCGGTATTCCGTTCCAGCTTCACCCAGGACGATTACGAGCGAGCCGTCGACACCATCAAGGAATACATCCTGGCGGGCGACTGCATGCAGGTGGTGCCGTCGCAACGGATGTCCATCGACTTCAAAGCCGCGCCCATCGATCTCTACCGGGCGCTGCGCTGCTTCAACCCGACGCCCTACATGTACTTCTTCAACTTCGGCGACTTCCATGTCGTCGGCAGTTCACCGGAAGTGCTGGTGCGGGTCGAAGACAACCTGATCACCGTGCGCCCGATCGCCGGCACTCGCCCCCGTGGTGCCACGGAGGAGGCTGACCGGGCGCTGGAAGAGGACCTGCTGTCGGACGACAAGGAAATCGCCGAGCACCTGATGCTGATCGACCTGGGGCGTAACGATACCGGGCGGGTCTCGGAAATCGGTTCGGTGAAACTCACCGAGAAGATGGTCATCGAGCGCTATTCCAACGTAATGCACATCGTCTCCAACGTCACCGGCCAATTGAAGGCCGGGCTGACGGCCATGGATGCCTTGCGGGCAATCCTGCCAGCGGGCACCTTGTCCGG
Source organism: Pseudomonas sp. NFIX10 (assembly GCF_900111955.1). NCBI lineage: Bacteria > Pseudomonadati > Pseudomonadota > Gammaproteobacteria > Pseudomonadales > Pseudomonadaceae > Pseudomonas > Pseudomonas sp. NFIX10. The sequence goes on from NZ_FOKH01000015.1 coordinate 134,899, forward strand.
CGCGCCGAAAATCCGCGCGATGGAAATCATCGACGAACTGGAGCCGGTCAAGCGGGGGGTGTACGGCGGGGCCGTGGGTTATTTCGCCTGGAACGGCAACATGGACACCGCGATTGCCATCCGCACCGCGGTCATCAAGAACGGCGAACTGCACGTGCAGGCCGGCGGCGGCATCGTCGCCGACTCGGTGCCGGCATTGGAATGGGAAGAAACCCTGAACAAACGCCGGGCGATGTTCCGCGCCGTGGCGCTGGCCGAACAGACCTCGAACGACTGAAGGCCTCCAATAACTGTGGCGGCTCGATCAACATGTGGGAGCGAGCTTGCTCGCGATGGCGGCGGCACATTCAATATTGATGTCGGCTGACACTCCGCTATCGCGAGCAAGCTCGCTCCCACAGGCTCTCTTCGATCAGAAGTCCAGGCTGACGCCCAGGCTCCCCCCCTGCTGGGTCAGGTCATCATCCTTGCGCAACGTATAACCGCCCCGCAGCGCCAGGTCGTTGGTCAACTTGTGGCTGACCCCCAGGCTCAGGCGGTTCAGGTGGCTCTGTGGCGTGTAGCCTTCCAGCGTGAAGTCGTTGGCGGGCAGGCTGTTGAGGGCGATGTTGACCTTTTGCGTGTCGTCTTCGTACTCGCGCTCGTGGGCATATTCGCCAAACACCTGGGTCTGCCGGGTGATGTTGTATTTGCCCTGCAAGCCAATGCCCAGGCGTTTCGAGTCGCGGGTCTGGTCATCGAAGGTCAGGGCCGTGGAGCGGTTGCTCTTTTCCGAGTAGCCATCGACTTCCACCTTCGCATAGTCAGCGCTGATAAACGGCGAGAGGTGCCATTCGCTGCCCGGCTGGGCAATGTCGTAGCCCACCCGCGTGCTGAATGCCCAGAGATGGCCGTCGGTGTCGCCTTTCTCTTGCGCTTCGTTGACGCCCAGGTCGAACTTGCGTTCCAGGCTGTCGTAGTCGAGCTTGCCGCCAGTCAGTGCCGCATCGGCCCACCAGCGGTTTTGCTGGAACTGGGCGAAGGCGGTGGCCAGGTAGCTGTTGAGCTTGTACTTCGAGTCGTTGTGGCCTGCTTCCATGTCCTGGCGGTAGAGACCGGCGGCGACACCTACGCGCCAAGCCTCGTTGAGGCGATAGCTGCCGCCGACGTTGAGGCTGTAGCCGCTGCCATCGGCGCTGGCGCCGCTGCCCTGGCTGTCCATGTCCAAATGTTGGCCGCCACCCGCCACGATGGCTCGCCACTGGCCGACCGCCTGCCAGTCCTCCCAGTCCGATTGCCACTGGCTGCGCAACTCATCCTGGTGGGCACGCAGGGTCGAGTGGGCCATTTCCGGCAGCAACGTCAGTTCCCACGGCGCCGCGAGCAGCGAATAGGCGTAGTCGGCGATCAGCTTTTGCCCGGTTTCGGTTGGATGGACCGCGTCGTTGTAGATCAGCTTGCTGGGATCTGGCGTAGCACTGTTAATGCCATAGGTGGCGTTTTCCGTGCAGCCGTTGCCGCTGAAGCAGGTGGCGGTCAGGTTCTCCCCGGTGGCGAGGCCAAACCTTGCCGGGTCGGCGAAGCTTTCCTTGAGCAAGAGCGGGATGTTCAAGGGAATGATTTCGGCGTCGATGCCTTGCAGGCGCGAGATCAACTGTTGGTTGAACTGATTGCCCAGTTGCGAAAAGGTGTCCTGCAGGGGGCCGCCATTGAGGGCCGGCGTCAGGCCCAGGTCGGGCAGCAGCCAGACCATCACATAGCGGGCACCGGCCGTCTGCAGCACCTGGACGCTGTCGGCCAGGCGGTCCGCGGCGGCGTTCGCTTGTGCGGTGTTCAATACCCGGCCTTGAAGGAAGTCGTTACCGCCACCGGAAAGGTAATACAGCGCATTCGGATCGGCCCGCAGGCCATTGGATTGCAGATAGCCGGGACGGCTGCGTTCGCCGGTGTCGGATACACCGGTGATCGATTCGAGAATCTGGTCGGTACGATAACCGCCCACCGCCCAGTTATTGCCGTCTGCCAGCCCTTGGTCGGCGCGGACCGCCGAGGTGGAGGCGGCGGTCTCGTCGGCGGAATAACCCAGGCGCCCACCGAGCAGTTGGGTGGAATTGGCCGAATAGGCTTCACCGCTGCCGTTCGTATAGATCGGACCGGTTCGGTTGGTATAGCGCTCGGTCGAGCCGGGCGGGCCATTCGGGTCGGCGAACTGGCCCGCGTCATTGAGGCTGTCGCCGAACACAATGAATTTGGAGTACGGGTTGGGAGCGGCGTTCGCCTGGGCGCAAGCCATCGCCAGCAGGCAACCGGCAATCGGTACGAACAACGTTTTTTTGATCATGGGAAAGTCCGTTTTTATCTTTTTGTTGTTAGAAAACGAAACGACAGTACCAAAAACTTCCGGCGTTTTGCCATCTATCCGGAACGTCGCGATTGTTTCAAAGCCCTTCGGGAACGGTCATATTGCGTGCTCCGCCCAGCTAAGCTACTGTGCCGGAACGTATGAACGAGACTTCCCCTGTGTCGATTGCCAGCAAACTTCTGGATCAAATGATCAAGGCACACGCCCGTTGGCGTTGGCGCGCCTGAACATTCTCCGCCGGCCTTGCCGGACCTGTACCGATTTGCCTTCTTTACCCGCTTGTAGAGCCGCTTCGCTGGGGCGTCAATCGCTCCGCCAAGCGCAGCAGTGTGCGGGTCACTCTCTGAAGGCTGTGTTTAAAGTCAGTGAATTCAATAGGTTGCTTACGCCATGTTGCTGATGATCGATAACTACGACTCTTTTACCTACAACGTTGTGCAATACCTTGGCGAGCTGGGCTCCGAGGTCAAGGTCGTGCGCAACGACGAACTGACCATCGCCGAAATCGAAGCCCTCAAGCCTGAGCGCATCGTGGTATCTCCCGGCCCTTGCACGCCGACCGAGGCGGGCATTTCCATCGATGCCATCAAGTATTTCGCCGGCAAGCTGCCGATTCTGGGCGTCTGCCTGGGGCATCAGTCGATCGGCCAAGCGTTCGGTGGCGATGTCGTGCGCGCCCGACAAGTCATGCACGGTAAGACTAGCCCGGTATTCCACGAGGACAAGGGCGTGTTCGAGGGACTGAATCGTCCGCTCACCGTAACCCGCTACCACTCCTTGATCGTCAAGCGCGAAACGCTGCCTGACTGCCTGGAGTTGACGGCCTGGACCCAGCTTGAAGACGGCTCGGTCGATGAAATCATGGGGCTGCGCCACAAGACACTGAATATAGAAGGGGTGCAGTTTCATCCCGAGTCTATTCTCACCGAGCAGGGCCACGAGTTGTTCGCCAACTTCCTCAAACAAACCGGCGGCACGCGCTAAGGACTTTTCATGGATATCAAGACAGCCCTGAGCCGTATCGTCGGCCATCTCGACCTGAGCACCGACGAGATGCGCGACGTGATGCGCGAAATCATGACCGGCCAATGCACGGATGCGCAGATCGGCGCGTTCATGATGGCCATGCGCATGAAGAGCGAGAGCATCGATGAAATCGTCGGCGCCGTGTCGGTGATGCGTGAACTGGCGGACAAGGTCGAACTCAAGACGCTGGACGGCGTGGTCGACGTGGTCGGCACCGGTGGTGATGGCGCCAATATCTTCAACGTTTCCACCGCCTCGTCGTTTGTGGTCGCGGCGGCCGGTTGCACCGTTGCCAAGCACGGCAACCGCGCGGTCTCAGGCAAGAGCGGCAGTGCCGATTTGCTGGAGGCCGCCGGCATCTACCTGAACCTGACGCCGATTCAAGTGGCGCGCTGCATCGACAATGTCGGCATTGGCTTCATGTTTGCCCAGACCCATCACCGTGCCATGAAACACGCCGCCGCGCCGCGCCGTGACCTGGGCTTGCGTACGCTGTTCAACATGCTCGGCCCGCTTACGAATCCGGCCGGCGTGAAGCATCAAGTGGTTGGGGTGTTCAGCCAGGCGTTGTGCCGGCCACTGGCCGAAGTCCTGCAACGCCTGGGCAGCAAGCACGTGCTGGTGGTTCATTCGAAGGATGGCCTGGATGAATTCAGCCTGGCGGCGCCCACCTTCGTGGCCGAACTAAAAAATGATCAGATCAGCGAGTATTGGGTCGAACCTGAAGACCTTGGCATGAAAAGCCAGAGCTTGCATGGCCTGGCGGTCGATGGCCCGGCCCAGTCGCTGGAGCTGATCCGCGATGCCCTGGGGCGCCGCAAGACCGAGAATGGCCAGAAAGCCGCCGAGATGATCGTGCTCAATGCCGGTGCTGCGTTGTACGCCGCCGACCACGCCAGCAGCCTCAAGCAAGGCGTGGAACTGGCCCATGACGCACTGCACACTGGTCTGGCCAGGGAAAAACTCGAAGAGTTGGGTGCATTTACCGCCGTATTCAAAGTGGAGAACGAAGGATGAGCGTGCCAACGGTTCTGGAAAAAATTCTGGCTCGCAAGGCCCAGGAAGTGGCTGAGCGCAGTGCTCGCGTCAGTCTGGCCGAGCTGGAAAACCTGGCGCGTTCAGCGGATGCGCCGCGCGGTTTTGCCAAGGCGCTGATGGATCAGGCCAAGAAAAAACAGCCGGCGGTGATTGCCGAAATCAAGAAGGCTTCTCCCAGCAAGGGCGTGATTCGTGAGCACTTCGTCCCGGCCGACATCGCACGAAGCTACGAGAAAGGCGGTGCGACCTGCCTCTCGGTGCTGACCGACGTCGACTTTTTCCAAGGGGCCGATGACTACCTGAAGCAGGCGCGGGCGGCGTGCAAGTTGCCGGTGATCCGCAAGGACTTCATGATCGACCCGTACCAGATCGTCGAGGCGCGTGCGCTGGGCGCCGATTGCGTGCTGTTGATCGTCTCTGCCCTGGATGACGTGAAAATGGCCGAGCTGGCGGCCGTGGCCAAGAGCGTCGGGCTGGATGTCCTGGTGGAAGTCCATGATGGCGACGAGTTGGAGCGAGCCCTGAAAACCCTCGATACCAAACTGGTCGGCGTGAACAACCGCAACCTGCACACGTTTGAAGTCAGCCTGGAAACCACCCTGGACCTGTTGCCACGCATCCCGCGTGATCGCTTGGTCATCACTGAAAGCGGCATCCTCAACCGGGCCGATGTCGAGTTGATGGAAGTCAGCGATGTGTACTCGTTCCTGGTGGGCGAGGCGTTCATGCGAGCCGAGAACCCGGGTACTGAATTGCAGCGACTGTTCTTTCCTGAACGAGGCCTGCCGGTGAGCGGCTCGACGCTGGACTGAGCCATGTCGCCTGTGATTGCCCTTGGCGTCGAAGCTGGCCTGCAGGCCGAACAGGATCTGTTGGCCAGCATCTGCACGGGCGACGCCGAGTTCGGCCTGCTGTTCTGGCAGCCCAATGACCGCGCGCTGGTCATGCCGCGCCGCTTGAGTCGGTTGCTCGGGTTTGAACACGCCAGTGAAGTATCGGCCGCCCAAGGCTGGCCAGTCCTGCTGCGCGAAACCGGTGGTGAGCCGGTGCCGCAATCGGCCGCTACCGTCAATATCGCCCTGGTCTACGCGCCACCGCGCAGCGAAGGCGATCACGGTCGCATCGAAACCGGGTATCGCCGGTTGTGCGACCCCATCTGCCAGTTGTTGGATGAGTTGGGCGGGGTGGCTTCGCTGGGAGAAGTGGCAGGGGCCTTTTGCGACGGGCGCTTCAACGTCAACCTCGACGGCCGGAAAATGGTCGGCACCGCTCAGCGCTGGCGCCAGAGCAAGGGCGGTCAACGTCCGGTGGGTCTGGTGCACGGCGCGCTTTTGCTGGAGAACGAGCGCGAGGCCATGGTCGCGGCAGTCAATCGCTTCAATGAGGCCTGTGGCCTGGAGCAGCGAGTGCGTGCCGAGAGTCACATTGCCTTGCGTGAAAAATTCCCGGCACCTCACGCACTGGAGCGACTCGAGGTGCTGTACCGGGAACTGCAGACCCAACTGCTGGGTGCTTAACGCGTTCCGAACACCACCATGGTCTTGCCTTTGACGTTGACCAGGTTGCGCTCTTCCAGGTCCTTGAGTACGCGACCGACCATTTCACGCGAGCAACCGACAATCCGGCCAATCTCCTGGCGGGTCACCTTGATCTGCATGCCGTCCGGGTGGGTCATGGCATCGGGCTGCTTGCACAGTTCCAACAGGCAACGTGCGACACGTCCGGTGACGTCGAAAAATGCGAGATCGCCGACCTTGCGGGTGGTATTGCGCAGGCGCTGTGCGATTTGTCCGCTGAGGACGTAAAGAATGTCTGGGTCTTGCAGGGACAGCTCTCGAAATTTGGTGTAGCTGATTTCCGCAACTTCACATTCGATCTTGGTCCGCACCCAGGCACTGCGTTCCTGTTCCTTGCCCGCCTGTTCGAACAACCCCAGCTCACCGAAGAAATCTCCGGAATTGAGGTAGGCGATGATCATTTCCCGACCGTCATCATCTTCTATCAGGATAGTGACCGAGCCCTTGATGATGAAAAACAGCGTCTCGGAACGATCTCCCGCACAAATGATGTTGTGTTTGGCTGGGTAGCGGCGGCGCTGACAATGCATCAAGAGCTTGTCGAGATTCTTGATCTTGAACGTGGGAGTAATGGCAACCATGGTTGTATCCCGAAAGACTGCGCGGTGTGGTGGTTTGTTTTTTGTATGAAGGCGAATAGCTATCGCTAAAAGATGGCCATACGCCAGTGAGTTGGCGCCAGCTTAACAGAGGCGTCCTTAATAGATTTGAGAATTTACCTACAGGCCGACAGGACGGTGCTCCTAAGACGAAGAGCGGTCATGGTGAAGCGCTGTGCTAAGCTGGCGACCCTTTTTTAGCAGTGGAGTCTTGGCGATGAAGGCACGCATCCAATGGGCTGGCGAAGCCATGTTCCTCGGTGAGTCAGGCAGTGGTCATGTGGTCGTCATGGACGGCCCGCCAGAGGCCGGTGGTCGGAACCTGGGTGTTCGGCCGATGGAAATGCTCCTGCTGGGCGTCGGCGGTTGCAGCAATTTCGACGTGGTCAGCATTCTTAAAAAGTCCCGCCAGGCCGTCGAAAGCTGCGAAGCGTTCCTGGAAGCGGAGCGTGCCACCGAAGATCCAAAGGTATTTACCAAGATCCACATGCACTTCGTGGTGAAGGGGCGAGCCTTGAAGGAAGCCCAGGTCAAGCGGGCCATTGAGCTGTCCGCCGAGAAATACTGCTCGGCTTCGATCATGCTCGGTGCCGCTGGAGTCGAAATCACCCACGATTATGAAATCATCGAATTGGGTTGAGTCGATCTCAATGGCGAAGCCCGCCACTCGCCGCATTGAAATCCTGAGCTAAAGAAAAAGGCGACTCCCGCTGGAAGTCGCCTTTTTCATTGGCGTTGCAATGGGGATGGGGTTATCCAGCCCCCCATTTCCGTCAAATCCGATAGGTGCTCTTGGTCATGACCTTGGCCAACAGGCTCATGCCGAACTTCACCGGGGCCGGAAAGCGGAAGCCACCGGCGTCAAGGGCACTTTCGGCATGGTGTTCTTCATCCACGCGCATCTGCTCGAGGATCGCCCGGGACTTTTCATCCTCGGCCGGCAGTTGCTCCAGATGTTCGTTCAAGTGCTTGCACACCTGGTGCTCGGTCGCGGCAACGAAGCCGAGGCTGACTTTATCGCTGATCAGGCCGGCGACGGCACCGATCCCGAATGACATCCCGTAGAACAGCGGGTTCAGGACGCTGGTGTGGCTGCCCAGTTGGCGAATGCGTTGTTCGCACCAGACCAGATGGTCGATTTCTTCCTCGGCGGCGTGTTCCATTGCCTCACGCACCTGGGGCAGCTTCGCTGTCAGCGCCTGGCCCTGATACAGCGCCTGGGCACAGACTTCGCCGGTGTGGTTGATACGCATCAGTCCGGCGACGTGGCGGGTTTGCTCGTCACTCAGTTGCGCGTCCGGCTGCACGATAGCCGGCGATGGGCGGTACGGCTGGCCACTGAAGGGCAGCAGGGTGCGCATCGCGGTATCGGCTTGCAGCAACAGACGGTCAATCGGCGAGTAGTGACGTTGGGTAGTCATGCTTACCTCCGGGAAAAATCACAGCGGCCAGTTTAACCCAATCGGCCGCCGAAGATTTGCGTTGGGTCAGGGGTATCAGCCCGGCGGCCAGTGCATCTGGCGCTGACCCAGCACATGCATATGAATGTGATAGACCGTCTGCCCACCCAGTTCATTGCAATTCATCACCACGCGAAAACCTTCTTCACAGCCCAACTCCAGCGCCAGGCGCTGGGCAGTGAACAGAATGTGCCCGGCCAGGCCCTTGTCTTCTTCGGTGAGGTCATTGAGCGTACGGATCGGTTTTTTCGGAATGACCAAAAAATGCACGGGTGCCTGCGGGGCGATGTCGTGGAAGGCCAGTACCTGGTCATCCTCGTAGATGATCTTTGCCGGGATTTCCCGGTTGATGATCTTGGTAAACAGGGTATCCACAGCTGTTTTCTCCGTTGGGTTCGTCAAGGTCCGATGTCATGAAGGCTCCGGTTGAGGCGCCTGGTTGTTCAACGTGAAGGGATCAGCGCGGGCAATAAGCCTTGTTGATCATGCCGGCGATGCTCCGCACCAACCATCGCGATCCCAGTCGCGGCAATGCGGCCAGCCAGCGATTGCGGCGTCCAGGAATGATGATGGCGCGGTTCTTGTCCAGTGCGCGGACGGCGTACAGGGCAACTTCCTCCGGGCTCATCAGCAACTTGCTGTCGATGAGTTTCTGTTCGTCCATCTGCGCCCTGGCGAAAAAGCCGGTCCGGGTCGGTCCCGGGCAAAGCACCGAGACCTTGATCGCGCAGTTCTTCAGTTCAACTCGCAGGGCTTCGGAGAAATGCAGTACATAGGCCTTGCTGGCGTAGTAAGTACTCATCCAGGGGCCGGGTTGGAATGCGGCGATCGAGGCAACGTTGAGGATCTGGCCGCCGCCGAGCAGCGCCATGCTATTACCGATGGCGTGACAAAGCCGTGTCAGGGCGAGAATGTTGACTTCGATCAGGTCCTGCTCGGTCATCCAGTCCTGGCCCAGGAACGGTCCGCTGGTGCCGATGCCAGCACAATTGACCAGCAGATCGATCTGCCGCTCGCCTTCCTCCAGTTCCAGCAGAAAGCCTGAAAGCCTCAGCGGTTCGCCCAGGTCACAGGCCCGGAACAATACTTCCACGCCAAACCGCTGAGTCAGTTCGATTGCAATACTTTCCAGCCGATCACGCTGTCGAGCCACCAGTATCAGGTTGCGGCCGCGCCGGGCCAGCGCTTCGGCCATGGCCAGGCCGATACCGCTGGAAGCGCCAGTGATCAGTGCGTAACGGGTCATGCAGTTCTCCATCGCAATAGCCCGCCGCCAGTTGACTGGGCTGTCACCGGCATGAAGCGCGCTTATTGTTCCTCTTCTTCTTCATAGTCTACAGAAGGCGCAGCGGGCTCGGCTGCCTCGACGGCGGGCTCTTCAGAGGTTTCGTTGCTGGACTCGCTGCTTTCATAGCTGCTCAGGCTGCTACTGTCGTAGTCCTGCTGAAGGGCCCCGAAGATGCCGGCAAAAGTGGCCATGAAAATCAAGACGATCATCACCAGCCAGAGCGAGGCCAGCAATTTGACCGCTGTGGTATTGCGCGGCGGTGGGGGGCCGTACTGGTTTGCGCCGGTATTGCCCGGAGCGATGATGAGAATGAAGGGGAAGATGCTGCCCACGAACGGAACCAGGTTGATCAGCCACAGCCACCCCGACCAGCCGAGATCATGCAGGCGCTGGACGTTGAACTGGATGCTCACGAAGGCAAAGGCTAGCACGACGACTGCGGCCAGCAGGCCGCCGACGATGAGTCCTGCGACCGAGTCGGATGCCAGCAGCCAGGCCGTGGCCAACCAGAAGCCTATGCCGACCAAGGGCAGTAGGGCCAGGGTCAATACCATGGTCCAGGCCAGGTAGCGTAGACGGCCGATACGCCCGTCGAAGCTGAAGGGCTTGAGTGTGCCGCACTCGGCAAGCGCTTCACCGACTTGGGCGCGGGGAGGCGCGTATGGCGAGACAGGCTCGACGATCGAATCGGGATGGCGTCCACTCGGTTGCTGTGATGCCTCCTGTACCTCGCCAAGGTTCAGTTGGACGACGGGTTCGGCTTCGATCCTGGCATCGATTCCGCTCTTGTTGAGCGCTTCCAGGTATTGCTGCGCCTCGCTCTGGGACAGGTTGCTCTTAAGGGCTACCTTGCGACCGGTGAACAGTCGTTCAATGGCGCTGACATCGCTTTTGAACAGCTCGGCGAGGTTGAGTTTGGCGGTGGTGGTATCGACGCCCGGCATCAGGCCGCCGTCGAATACGATGTTGAAACGGGTTTCGCTCATGCCCGGCATCCTTGTCTCTAATAAGTTGATGAGTTGTTTTGTTCAGGCTATTCAGCGGGGCCATTGCCCGCCAAGCTGCGCCGCCCGGGCTTGTGCCTGACGGTATTCTTCATCCAGGCGTGCCACCAACTGATCGACGCTGGGCAAATCATCGATTTCACCCACGCCCTGGCCAGCGGACCATACGGTTTTCCAGGCCTTGGCTTCATCGTTCAGCGGTTTGAGTTTCGAGCCGAAATCCACCTGGCCTTTGTTCTGCAGGGCGGCCAGATCGAAACCGGCGTTCTCCAGGCTCTGGCGCATGAAACTGGCCGGCACCCCGGATACAGCAGGAGTATGCACGATGTCTGCGGCTCTGGATGTGAGCAACATCTCTTTATAAGCGTCAGGTGCGTGGCTTTCGCTCGTACCGATAAAGCGCGTACCGAAGTAGGCCAGATCCGCACCGAGCAATTGTGCGGCCAAGATCTGATGGCCGTGGTTCAGGCACCCCGCCAGCAGCAGGGTCTTATCGAAAAACTGCCGGATCTCGGCAATCAATGAAAACGGGCTCCAGGTCCCGGCGTGCCCACCTGCACCAGCGGCTACGGCGATCAAGCCATCGACACCGGCTTCGGCGGCTTTCTCGGCATGCCGTCGGGTCGTCACGTCATGGAACACCAGGCCGCCGTAGCCGTGAACCGCGTCCACCAGCTCTTTCACCGCACCCAGGCTGGTGATGACGATCGGCACCTTGTGTTCGATGCAGATGGCCAGGTCGGCCTGAAGTCGCGGATTGCTGTGATGGACTATCAGGTTTACCGCGTAGGGCGCCGGGTTTTCCAGGGTTGCCAAGCCGGCTTCGATTTCTTCCAGCCAGGCCTTGAAGCCGCTGCTTTCGCGCTGGTTCAACGCCGGAAAGCTGCCGACAATGCCATTGCGGCAGCAGGCCAGCACCAGTTGTGGATTGGAAATCAGGAACATTGGCGCCGCCACGACGGGCAGTCGCAAGCGTTGTTCAAGCAGAGCGGGCAACGACATTGGAAGTACCCCGGAAATGGATGCTGATTGGAGGTTAGAACGGTCGAACGACGACCAGAATTACGATAGCCAGCAATATCAGAACCGGCACTTCATTGAACCAGCGATAAAAGACATGGCTGCGGGTGTTTTCGCCACGGGCGAAGCGCTTTACCTGGGCGCCGCACATATGGTGGTAACCGATCAGCAGCACGACCAGGGTCAACTTGGCGTGCATCCAGCCTCCCTGGGTGAAGTAGGCGCCGGCATTGAGGCTGAGCAACCCGATGCCGAATACCAAGGTGGCAATCATCGCCGGGCCCATGATGCCGCGGTACAGCTTGCGCTCCATGACGCTGAAGCGCTCTTTGCTGACACTGTCTTCGCTTTGGGCGTGATAGACAAACAGGCGGGGCAGGTAGAACAGGCCGGCGAACCAGCAGACCATGCTGACAATGTGAAGTGCTTTGAGCCACAGATAGAGCATTTTTAGTTATTCCTCGATTCACGGTAGCCCGATAGTAGAGGTTAGAGCGGTCACACGTCACCTTGACGGTTGTCGCCACGCCCCGCGGCCCCTATCATCGACGGCTTTCCAGTGGGTTCGTTGAGGGCAGGTTTATGGTCAAGGTCGGTATCGTCGGCGGCACGGGTTACACCGGTGTCGAACTGCTGCGTCTTCTGGCACAGCATCCGCAGGCTGAGGTGGTGGTCATCACTTCCCGATCCGAGGCCGGCCTGGCCGTCGCCGACATGTATCCGAACCTGCGAGGCCATTACGACGGCTTGGCGTTCAGCGTTCCGGACGTCAAGACCCTTGGTGCCTGCGATGTGGTGTTCTTCGCCACGCCCCACGGTGTCGCCCACGCGCTGGCCGGTGAATTGCTGGCCGCTGGAACCAAGGTGATCGACCTGTCGGCGGACTTCCGTCTGCAGGACGCCGATGAGTGGGCCAAATGGTACGGCCAGCCCCACGGCGCGCCGGAGTTGCTCGAGGAGGCGGTCTACGGCTTGCCGGAGGTCAATCGCGAGAAAATCAAGCAGGCTCGACTGATCGCCGTACCGGGTTGCTATCCGACCGCTACACAGTTGGGCTTCTTGCCGTTGCTTGAGGCCGGTCTTGCCGATACTTCGCGTCTGATTGCCGACTGCAAATCCGGGGTCAGCGGCGCCGGGCGTGGCGCCAGTGTCGGGTCGCTGTATTCCGAAACGTCGGAAAGCATGAAGGCGTACGCGGTCAAGGGGCATCGCCACCTGCCGGAAATTCGCCAGGGGTTGCGCCGGGCAGCGGGCAAGGATGTCGGCCTGACCTTCGTGCCGCACCTGACGCCGATGATTCGTGGCATCCATTCCACCCTTTATGCGACCGTGGTCGATCGTTCGGTGGACCTGCAGGCCTTGTTTGAAAAGCGTTACGCCAACGAACCGTTCGTCGACGTAATGCCAGCTGGCAGCCATCCGGAGACCCGCAGCGTGCGCGGTGCGAACGTTTGCCGGATCGCCGTGCATCGCCCGCAGGACGGTGACCTGGTGGTGGTATTGTCGGTCATCGATAACCTGGTCAAGGGCGCGTCGGGCCAGGCGGTGCAGAACCTGAACATTCTGTTCGGCCTGGATGAGCGCCTGGGGCTGTCCCATGCGGGGATGTTGCCTTGAAAGCAGTTGGCCGCAGCTCCGCAAATAGTTGACCGATTTTGTAGGAGAAGCGGATAATGCCCGCCATCACGCATTATGGCGGCGTAAGCGCCGGGAGATATTCAGCATGAGCGTCGAAACCTTCACCCCCACGGCTTTGCAATTTACCCACGGTGCCGCGCACAAGGTGAAGAGCCTGGTCGATGAAGAGGGCAATGATCGTTTGAAGCTGCGCGTATTTGTTACGGGTGGCGGTTGTTCCGGTTTCCAGTACGGCTTCACTTTCGATGAGGAAGTGGCCGAAGACGACACCATCGTCGAGCGCGAAGGGGTCAGCCTGGTGGTCGATCCGATGAGCTTCCAGTACCTGGCAGGTGCCGAGGTGGATTATCAGGAAGGTCTGGAAGGGTCGCGCTTCGTGATCAAGAACCCTAACGCCACCACGACCTGTGGGTGCGGTTCTTCGTTCTCGATCTGAGACAGCTCCAATAAAAACGCCGCAGTGCCTCACGGCCCTGCGGCGTTTTTTTGTCCGTGATCTTGAGCTCAGGCCGGGTAGATGGCGCCAAGTACGCGCAAGCCACGGGCGCCAGTGACACTCGGACGATTGCCCGGAATGCCTTCAAGGCAGCAATGGGCGAGCCAGGCGAAAGCCATGGCTTCGACCCAGTCCGGGTCCACGCCATACGCCGCCGTACTGCTGACCTGGGTATTCGGCAGCAATTCGGCCAGGCGCTTCATGAGCGCCTGGTTGTGCGCGCCGCCGCCGCAAATCAGCAACTCCTGGGTATTCGTTTGGGCATGCTGCAGTGATTCGACGATGGTCAGGGCGGTCAGTTCGAGCAACGTTGCTTGTACGTCTTGCGGGGCGAAGGTTGGCAACTGCGACAAATGCTGGCTCAGCCAAGGCAGGTTGAATACCTCGCGGCCAGTACTTTTCGGCCCCTTGGTGACAAAGAAAGGGTCGCTGAGCAGTGCCTTGAGCAGGGCTGGCTCGACTTTCCCGCTGGCAGCCCATTGGCCGTCACGGTCGAAATGGTCGCCTCGTTGTTGATGTATCCAGGCATCGAGCAATACGTTGCCTGGACCACAGTCGAACCCGGCTACAGGCTTTGCGGGCTCTATCAGACTGAGATTGCTGAAGCCGCCGATATTCAACACGGCACGATTACCAGCTCGTTCTTCGAAGAGTGCTTCGTGAAACGCCGGTACCAGTGGGGCGCCTTGTCCGCCCGCGGCGACATCACGGCTGCGGAAATCGCTGACGACGGCGATGCCGGTCAATTCGCTCAGCAGGGCCGGATTGCCGATCTGCACGGTAAACCCACGGGCTGGTTCATGGCGGATGGTCTGGCCGTGGCTGCCAATCGCCCTGATGTCTTGAGGCCTGAGTTTCTGTTCGTCCAGTAGGGTATGGATACCCTGGGCGGCCAGCTTTACCCAGCTTTGCTGGGCAATGGCGGAGCGAGCGATTTCATCGGGCCCGCTGCTGCACAGTCCGAGTAATTCGGCGCGCAGGGCGGCGGGCATGGGGATGTAGTGCGTGGCAATCAATTTGATCGCCGGAGCCAGTTCGATCAGTGCGACATCCAAGCCATCCAGGCTGGTCCCGGACATCACACCGATATAGAGCGCCATAGCTTAGCGCTTGCTCGAGGCCAGCAGGGTGGCTTTCTCTTGATCCATGCGAGCCATCAAGGGTTGGCTTTGTGCCAGGAAACGCGCGCGCTCACTCTTGGCGATCGGATCGGCCATCGGCAACTTCTGGCCAAGCGGATCGACATGGACGCCGTTGACCTGGAACTCATAGTGCAAGTGCGGTCCGGTGGACAGCCCGGTGGTACCGATGTATCCGATCACCTGGCCTTGCTTGACGGTGCCGCCAGTCTTCACGCCTTTGGCGAAGCCCTGCATGTGGCCGTACAGCGTGCGATAGGTATTGCCGTGCTGGATGATCACGGTATTGCCGTAACCGCCGCGACGTCCGGCCAGTAATACCTTGCCGTCGCCGGCCGCCTTGATGGGCGTACCACGGGGGGCGGCGTAGTCGACACCTTTATGGGCGCGGATCTTGTTCAGGATCGGATGCTTGCGGCCGGCGGAGAACTTCGAGCTGATGCGGGCGAAATCAACCGGTGTACGGATGAATGCCTTGCGCATGCTGTTGCCGTCGGCGGTGTAGTAGCTGCTGTTGCCTTGCTTGTTGGTGTAGCGCACCGCGGTGTATGTCTTGCCGCGGTTGGTGAAACGCGCGGAAAGGATCGGGCCGTTGCCGACGCTCTTGCCATTGACCACTTTCTGCTCATAGATGACGTCGAATTCGTCACCTTGGCGAATGTCCTGGGCGAAGTCGATGTCGTAGCCGAAGACGCTGGCCATGTCCATGGTCAGGCTATGGGAAAGGCCCGCGCGGGCAGCGGACTGGGATAATGAGCTGTTGATGACGCCATGGACGTAGGCCGAGCGAACGGTGGGCTTGGCGGTGACACGGTTGAATACATAACCCTTGTCGTTTTTGGTCAGGGTGATGCTTTCCAGGTCGCTGAGCTTGGTGTGCAGATTGTTCAGCTGTCCGTCTGGATTGAGTTCGAATTCGAGTTTCTGACCGCGTTGCAGCTGAGTGAATTGCTTGGCTTGCTTGTCGCTGGCCAGTATTTCGTGGACCGATGTGGAGGGCAGGCCAACCTTTTCAAAGAGAGTGGAAAGCGTGTCGCCCTTGGCAACAATCACTTCGCGATGTTCCGGTCCTTTCTTTTCCTCCGCAACAGGCACTTCTACCGGAGCGGCGGCCTGGGCGGTGGTGTCTTCCGGGCTGTTTTCAATCTGCGCAAAAGGAGAGGCGGCCGGTTCGTTTGTGGCTTGAACGGCTTCGGCGGCGTCTTGTTCTTGTGTCAGTTGTTCAGCAGGGCTTTCCAGTTCAAGACTCAGAGTCGTCTTTTTGGCTTCAACATCGCTGGAGGGGAACACCAGGAGCGCCAGGCTTAGAAGGGCTGCGATGCCGCTGGCGGCAAGCAGGTGGGTCTTTGGGTAAAGCGGCGGCGCTTTAGACGGTTCTGTGGTCATAAGTAATTTTGACTTTTGAAAAGATGAATTGGAAAAGATGAATGACATGATGAAGATGAAATAACTGTATAAAATATAACCAAAACCCCTGCGAAGCAAGCCCGCGAATGCTCTGTTCTGTGGATCGGCGTCCGTGCGCCGGGCAAACCTTGTATTTGGTGCGCGATCTTGTATGGTTGGGGCCCTTTGAATCTGAGCCTTACGGGTCTGTTATGAAGTCGGTTGAAGAGCAGCTAGCGCTGATCAAACGTGGTGCGGAAGAACTGTTGGTCGAGTCCGAGCTGATCGAAAAGCTCAAGCGCGGGCAGCCGCTGCGCATCAAGGCTGGTTTCGATCCGACGGCGCCCGATCTGCACCTGGGACATACCGTGCTTATTAATAAGCTGCGCCAGTTCCAGGATCTGGGGCACCAGGTCATCTTCCTTATCGGGGACTTCACCGGCATGATCGGTGATCCAAGCGGGAAGAGTGCTACGCGCCCGCCACTGACTCGCGAGCAGGTTCTCGATAACGCCGAGACCTACAAGACTCAGGTTTTCAAGATTCTTGATCCGGCCAAGACCGAAGTGGCATTCAACTCCACTTGGATGGATCAGATGGGGCCGGCGGATTTCATTCGCCTGACGTCCCAATACACCGTGGCTCGCATGCTCGAGCGCGATGATTTCGACAAGCGCTACACAACCAATCAGCCAATCGCCATCCATGAGTTCCTCTACCCGCTTGTTCAGGGTTATGACTCGGTCGCGTTGCGCGCGGACGTTGAGCTGGGCGGTACCGACCAGAAGTTCAACCTGTTGATGGGGCGTGAGTTGCAGCGTGGTTATGGTCAGGAGGCGCAGTGCATCCTGACCATGCCATTGCTGGAAGGCTTGGATGGCGTGAAGAAAATGTCCAAGTCGTTGGGCAACTACGTGGGTATCCAGGAAGCGCCAGGCGTCATGTACAGCAAGCTGGTCTCCATTCCTGATGTGCTGATGTGGCGTTACTTCGAGCTGCTGAGCTTCCGGTCCATGGATGAGATCAATGCGTTCCGTGCTGATGTAGAGGCCGGGGCCAATCCGCGGGACATCAAGATCAAGCTGGCTGAAGAGATCGTTGCGCGTTTCCATGGTGAGGAGGCTGCGGCCAATGCTCATCGTGCGGCGGGTAATCGTATGAAGGATGGCGAACTGCCGGATGATCTGCCGGAGATCGAGCTGACAGCAACCGAGGATATGCCGATCGCGGCTGTCCTTAATAAGGCGGGTCTGGTCAAGAACGCGGCGGTAGCGCGAGACCTCCTGGGTTCCGGCGGTGTGCGTATAGATGGTGAGGTTGTGGATCGCGCCTATATATATGAGCTGGGTTCTACCCATGTATGCCAGGCCGGTAAAAAGGCTTTTGCGCGTATTACGCTGAAATCCGAATAAAGCTGAAAATAGCTGTTGACGGCAGATTCTGGACGTCTATAATTCGCCCCACTTCCGGCGCAGTCGAAACGGAAAACTCCTTGAGATTCAACGAGTTAAATAGGTTTCGAAGGTGCGGGGCTTCAGTTCATCGAAGCCCGGAAGGAGCAGATAGAGCAGTGTTGTTTGGCTCTATATGCGATTCGATCTTCTCGGTCGAAAGCGGTGAAAAAGAGGTGTTGACAGCAGCGAGTAACGCTGTAGAATTCGCCTCCCGCTAACGAGAGATCGGAAGCGCAAGTGGTTGAAGTTGTTGAGGTTTCCGAAGCGAAACTTTGAAGATTTCTGAAAATAACCGCTTGACAGATACACGGGGCGCTGTAGAAT
>NZ_FOKH01000045.1:0-47176 GCF_900111955.1 Pseudomonas sp. NFIX10
GCCTCAAACGCCCGGCAGGACAAAAGTTTTATTGGCGCCAGTCACCGTGCCCGCCTGACGCGGATGGACACCAGTTGTGCGATCAAGGCGACGGCTCATCAACTGGCGCGATTGATTTACGCCATGCTCACCAAAGGCCAGCCCTACGTTGAGAAAGGGATAGAAGAGTTTGAGGAGAAAAGCCGGGGACGCCAATTGCGGGCTCTGGAGCGCAAGGCCCGCAAGTTGGGCATGCAATTAGTCAAAGCAGCATGATTTTTAGAAGCAAAAACAATGGGTTATTTTTTGTTTGATAAGAGCTTGCTCCCGCTGGGCTCTGTAGGAGCTGGCGAAGCCTGCGATCTTTTGATCTTTCGCTTGGGATTCAAATGTCTGGGGAAAGATCGCAGCCTCGTTGCACTCGACAGCTCCTACAGGGCGCACCCAGCGGGAGCAAGCTTTTATAGAACAAAATTTATCTCATTGATTTTAAAGATAAATTATTTGCCGATTTATCGGCATGTTCTCTGCGCGACAGCGCAGCCTCATCGCAGGCTGCGGGATCTCCCTCGCCACGGGATATATTCAAAATTCAATGTTGCTTGCGATACCCCTTCAACCAATCCGCAAACGCTTTGTCCTCCAAGGCGTAACCACCGCGATTGGACTTCCACACCAACTCCTTGTCACGCAGCGCGTCGATGCAGGATTGGATGGTCTGGGTGCCCGGCACGACTTCGCTCCCCATGCTCCTGAGCACCTTGCCCACAGCGTCCAGCGTTGAATCGGTGAAGGGCGCAAAGGGTTCGTTGTTTTGCGAGCGCTCGGCCATGACCTGCAGCACTGCCCGTTGCGGCACCGTCAAGGCGTTCCAGGCGCTTTCAAACTCGGTCCAGACGCCAGCACGGAGCATTTGCGCACTGTTGCGCAGCAATTCGCCCAAGTGGCTCGCCTCGCCCAGCTCCAAGGCAATTTCGCCAATGATGCTGCGCAGCATTTCAGGGCGGCGCCCTACCAACTCGAAGGCCTGATCCAGATCATCGGCATTGAACTGATTGGTTTGGGCCAGATGCGCGTTCAAATGGGCAGCGTAGGCTTTGGTGAACTCTTTACCCAGCAATGGGAACGGGGTGATGCTGGATCCGTAGAACGGTTGGTTACGACTGAGTACCAAGTGCGCGAGTTTGTCGCGATTGGAGCCGGTGAACACCAGGCGCAGGCCGCTGGTATCTCCCTCACGCCCTTGGTTGAGTTGGTCGCGGGCGGCCTTGAGGGCGAACATCGCGTTGACCCCGGCCTCGGTGGTCAACGCATGCTGGGCTTCGTCGATCACCAGCACCACGGTTTTACCGGCCGCACTGTGCAACAAATCCAGCGCCTGGGTCAGCGTCGCCCCCTCGGGCAGTTGCGGCAGGCTGAAATCCCAGGACAACGTGCGCAAGAAGCTGAGTTTGTCGATGCCCATGGATTTGGCCAGCTTGCGGATCCCCTTTTCATAAGGCACCAGGGCCCCGGCGATTGCCGAAGCGATCAGGTCGGCAGGGTCTTTCTCCTTATTGGTCCACAGGTCGACGTAGACCGCGAGCCAGCCGCTGGTTTCGCACTCGGGAATCAAGTCTTCACGCAGGAACGTACTTTTGCCGGTACGTCTCGGCGCGGCCAGGAACAGGCCTGAGGTGTAATCCTGAATCCCGGCGCCGACCAGCCCATCGACAATATTGCGGGCCAGATCAGGGCGCCGGAATACAAAACCGGAGTGCTTGGACATGGTTTTATACTCAATTATGGCGACAGGTATAATTTATAGTCGCGAGTATAATTGAGTATAAAAGCCTGTCAAACCACCTCCCGCCCATCCCCCTGCCTCCGCCGATCTTCCCGTGGACAGCGCGCGAACCGTGCCCGGTAACTGCGGGTGAAGTACGACGGTGATTCGAAACCGCAGGCAATACTGACCTCCAGCACGCTCATATCGGTCTGGCGCAGCAGTTGCCGGGCCTTTTCCAGGCGCAAGCGCAGGTAGAAGTTGCTCGGGGTGTCGTTCAGGTGCAGGCGGAACAGGCGTTCGAGCTGGCGGCGGGTGACGTTGATCGACTCGGCCAGGGCCAAGGTGCTCAGGGGCGGTTCGCTGTGGGTTTCCATCTCGCCGATGACGTGCACCAGCTTCTTGTTGCGAATGCCATAGCGGTTGGAGATTTCCATGCGCTGGTGGTCTTTGCGCGGGCGGATGCGGCCGAGCACGAACTGTTCGCTGACCTGGATCGCCAGCTCCGAACCATGGGCCTGGCCGATCAGGTCGAGCATCAGGTCGATGGACGCGGTGCCACCGGCGCAAGTGATGCGGCGACGGTCGATTTCAAACAGTTCCTGAGTCACGCCAAGCTGCGGATAAGACTCCTTGAATGCCTCGATCGCTTCCCAGTGCAAGGTCACGCGGTGTCCGTCCAGCAGCCCCGCCTCGGCCAGGACCACACTGCCGGTGTCGATGCCGCCCAGGATCACGCCTTCGTTATCCAACCGATGCAACCAGCGCTCCAGGGCCGGGGTGGCGAACTTCAGTGGTTCGAACCCTGCCACCACCCAAAGGGTCGCGCCCTTCTTCAATGGCTCCAGCGCGGCATCGGCGTTGACCGACATGCCATTGCTCGCCAGCACCGCCCCGCCATCGACGCTCAACACATGCCAGCGATACAGCTCGCCACGAAAACGATTGGCGACCCGCAACGGCTCGATGGCCGAAATGAAACCGATGGCTGAAAAGCCCGGCATCAACAAGAAGTAGAAATCCTGGGACATGAAGCGCACTCGGTCGACGGGTAGCGTGCGGACCTTGATACGCCAGTTGCAAGCGTCGTTCAAGAGCGCAGGTCGCTGCAGTGCAAGAGCACGTCGCCGCTGTGCGTTTTGCCATGCTTCGGGCTGCGTAACTTGGCATCACCGGCGCACAGACACCGGAGCCCCATAACAATAAGCTGCCGAGGAACCCGACATGAAACGACTGATCAGCTCCTGCGTTCTTGCACTCAGCGCTACCACCTTGATGAACGGCGCCGTCATGGCAGCTGAACCCGCCGCGTGCCAGAACGTGCGCCTGGGCGTGGTCAACTGGACCGACGTCATCGCCACCAGCGCCCTGACCCAAGTGATGCTCGACGGCCTCGGCTACAAGACCAAGCAGACCAGCGCCTCCCAGCAAATCATCTTCGCCGGCATTCGTGACCAACGCCTGGACCTGTTCCTGGGCTACTGGAACCCGCTAATGACCCAGACCATCACCCCATTCCTCGAAGCCAAGCAGGTCAAGGTCCTGGAACAACCCAGCCTCAAGGACGCCCGCGCCACCCTGGCCGTGCCGACCTACCTGGCCGACAAGGGCTTGAAGAGCTTCGCCGACATCGCCAAATTCGAAAAAGAGTTGGGTGGCAAGATCTACGGCATCGAACCCGGCTCCGGCGCCAACACCCAGATCAAGGCGATGATCGCCAAGAACCAGTTCGGTCTGGGCAAATTCCAACTGGTGGAATCCAGCGAAGCCGGCATGCTCGCCGCCGTGGACCGCGCCGTACGGCGCAAGGAAGCCGTGGTGTTCTTTGGCTGGGCACCGCATCCGATGAACGTCAACGTGCAAATGACCTACCTCACCGGCAGCGAAGACGCCCTCGGCCCGAACGAAGGCATGGCCACCGTCTGGACCGTCACCGCGCCGAACTACGCCGAGCAATGCCCGAACGTCGGTCGTTTGTTGAGCAACCTGACCTTCACCGCCGAAGACGAGAGCCGGATGATGCAGCCGCTGCTCGATCACAAGGATCCGCTCGAATCGGCCCGGCAATGGCTCAAGGATCATCCGCAAGACAAGCAGCGCTGGCTCGAAGGCGTGACCACCTTCGACGGCAAGCCGGCCGCCGACAACCTGAAACTCACCAGTAACTGACCAAACGTTCTCCCTCTGCGCAGCACCCAACGGCTGCGCGGTGACTCACTACGCCTGAAGGAATCCGCACCATGAACCACGACGTCATCATCACCTGCGCACTCACCGGTGCTGGCGACACGACCGCCAAGAGCCCCCACGTGCCGGTCACCCCGAAACAGATCGCCGCCGCTGCCGTCGAAGCCGCCAAGGCCGGTGCCACCGTGGTCCACTGCCACGTCCGCGACCCGCAAACCGGCAAGTTCAGCCGCGACGTGGCGCTGTACCGCGAAGTGATGGAGCGCATCCGTGAGGCGGACGTGGACATCATCGTCAACCTCACCGCCGGCATGGGCGGTGACCTGGAAATCGGTGCGGGCGAACGGCCGATGGAGTTCGGTCCCAACACCGACCTGGTGGGTCCGCTGACCCGCCTGGCCCACGTCGAAGAGCTGTTGCCGGAAATCTGCACGCTGGATTGCGGCACCCTGAACTTCGGCGACGGCGACACCATTTACGTCTCCACCCCGGCGCAACTGCGCGCCGGCGCCAAGCGCATCACCGAGCTGGGGGTCAAGGCCGAGCTGGAAATCTTCGACACCGGGCACCTGTGGTTCGCCAAGCAACTGATCAAGGAAGGCCTGCTGGACAACCCGCTGTTCCAGCTCTGCCTGGGCATCCCATGGGGCGCGCCGGCCGACACCACCACCATGAAGGCCATGGTCGACAACCTGCCGGCCGACGCGGTATGGGCCGGCTTCGGCATCGGCCGCATGCAAATGCCGATGGCTGCCCAGGCGGTGCTGCTGGGGGGCAACGTGCGGGTCGGGCTGGAAGACAACCTCTGGCTGGATAAAGGCGTGCTCGCCACCAACGGCCAACTGGTGGAGCGCGCAAGCGAAATCCTCAGCCGCCTCGGGGCCCGGGTACTTACGCCGGCCGAGGGCCGCAAGAAAATGGGCCTGACCCCACGGGGCTGAGCCGAACCTGCACATAACCCTGTGGGAGCGAGCTCGCTCGCGATAGCGATATTCCTGCCTTCGAAGAGGCGTTGGATGTACCGACGCCATCGCGAGCAAGCTCGCTCCCACAGGTGATCTTCACTCTTTTCAGGAAATCACCATGAGCTTTATCACCGACATCAAGACCTTCGCCGCCCTGGGCAGTGGTGTAATTGGCAGCGGCTGGGTCAGCCGGGCCTTGGCCCATGGCCTCGACGTTGTCGCCTGGGACCCGGCGCCGGGTGCCGAGGCGGCATTGCGCAAACGCGTCGCCAACGCTTGGGGCGCGCTGGAGAAACAGGGCCTGGCCCCTGGTGCCTCGCAGGATCGGCTGCGCTTTGTCGCGACCATCGAAGAATGCGTGCGCGACGCCGACTTCATCCAGGAAAGCGCCCCCGAGCGCCTGGAACTGAAGCTCGAACTGCACGGCCAGATCAGCGCAGCCGCCAAGCCGAATGCATTGATCGGCTCCAGCACTTCGGGGCTGTTGCCCAGCGAATTCTACGAAGGTGCGACCCACCCGGAACGCTGCGTGGTCGGACACCCGTTCAACCCGGTTTACCTGTTGCCGCTGGTGGAAGTGGTCGGTGGCAAGCACACCGCCCCCGAAGCGGTGCAGGCGGCCATGCAGGTGTATGAATCCCTCGGCATGCGGCCGCTGCACGTACGCAAGGAAGTGCCCGGCTTCATCGCCGACCGCCTGCTCGAAGCGCTGTGGCGCGAAGCCCTGCACCTGGTCAACGACGGCGTCGCCACCACGGGGGAAATCGACGATGCCATTCGTTTTGGCGCCGGCCTGCGCTGGTCATTCATGGGCACGTTCCTGACCTACACCCTGGCCGGTGGCGATGCCGGCATGCGGCACTTCATGGCCCAGTTCGGCCCGGCACTGCAACTGCCCTGGACCTACCTGCCAGCGCCGGAGCTGACCGAAAAGCTGATCGACGATGTGGTGGACGGCACGAGCGAGCAATTGGGCAGCCACAGCATCTCGGCCCTGGAGCGCTATCGTGATGATTGTTTGCTGGCGGTGCTGGAGGCGGTGAAGACCACCAAGGCCAAGCATGGCATGGCTTTCGAAGAGTAAACCCTGGTTTGAGGGCCAGCAGGTCTGGCCCCATCGCGAGCAAGCTCGCTCCCACAAGGATTTCGCGGTGTGAACGCTCTTTATCTCCCCCCGGAGATCCCTGTGGGAGCGAGCTTGCTCGCGACAGCGCCAGCCCAGTCACCCCAATTGTCGGACCTGAATCATGCCCACCCTCACCACCTACCAGACCCGCATCCTCCCCGAATGGGTCGATTACAACGGCCATCTGCGCGATGCCTTCTACTTGCTGATCTTCAGCTACGCCACCGACGCGCTGATGGACCGGCTCGGCCTGGACAGCCAGAACCGCGAAGCCAGCGGGCACTCGCTGTTCACCCTTGAGCTACACCTCAACTACCTGCACGAAGTGAAGCTCGGGGCCGAGGTGCAAGTGCACACGCAGATCATCGGCCACGACGCCAAACGCCTGCACCTCTACCACAGCCTGCACCTGGTGGGGGGTGACAAAGAACTGGCCGGTAATGAGCAGATGCTGCTGCACGTCGATCTGGCGGGCCCGCGCTCGGCGCCCTTCACGGAGCCGACCCTGGCCCGGCTCGAGGCCCTGCTTGAGGAGCAATCCGACCTGCCGCCCCCGACCTACATCGGCCGGGTCATCGCCCTGCCCCCCGCCCGGTAAGCTTCGCACAGGAGATCGCATGAACACCGCCGCCGCTTTTGCCGACTTCCGCCGTTATCCCCTGATCTTCGCGTTGACCGCCGCAACCCCCTTGGCCGACCGGGTCCAAGTGACATGGGCCGATGGCCGGACCAGCCCCTTTCATCACCCCTGGTTACGGGACAACTGCCCTTGCCCCCAATGCGTCTACAGCGTCACCCGCGAGCAGGTGCTGGAAATCGTCGATGTCGCTGAGGACATGGCCCCCGGCGCGATTCGCCTCGACGAAGGCTGCCTATGCGTGGACTGGCAGGACGGCCACCAGAGCCGTTTTGACCCGGGCTGGTTGCGCGCCCATGCCTACGATGATCAATCCCGGGCCGAGCGCCTGGCGAACAGGCCCCGGCGCCAACTGTGGCGGCACGACCTGCCACTGCCGGTGTTCGATTACCCGGCGCTGATGGACGATACCGACGCGTTGCTGCAATGGTTGCTGGCGCTACGCGACATCGGCCTGACCCAAGTGCGCGGCGTGCCCACCGAACCCGGTTCGTTGAAACAGATTGCCCAGCGCATTTCCTTCATCCGCGAGAGCAACTTCGGCGTGCTGTTCAACGTGCAGTCCAAGGCCGATGCCGACAGCAACGCCTACACCGCTTTCAACCTGCCGCTGCACACCGACCTGCCGACCCGGGAGCTGCAGCCGGGGCTGCAGTTCTTGCACTGCCTGGTGAATGACGCCGACGGTGGCGAGAGCATTTTTGTCGACGGTTTCGCCATTGCCGAAACCCTGCGCCAGGAAGACCCCGAGGCCTTCGACGCCCTGTGCCGGATTCCGGTGGAATTTCGCAACAAGGACCGCCGCAGCGACTACCGCTGCCTGGCGCCGATCATCGCCCTGGACGCCCTTGGAGAAGTCTCGGAAATCCGCATGGCGAACTTCCTGCGTGGACCGTTCGACACCTCGGTCGAGCAGATGCCCAAACTCTACCGTGCCTACCGCCGCTTCATCGCCCTGACCCGCGAGCCACGCTTTCGCGTGGTGCAGCGTCTCGAACCGGGCCAGCTCTGGTGCTTCGACAACCGCCGCACCCTCCATGCCCGCCATGCCTTCGACCCGGCCTCCGGGGCACGGCATTTCCAGGGGTGCTATGTGGATCGGGATGAGTTGTTGTCGCGGATTCTGGTGCTGCAGAGGTAGACCGCGTCATCGTTCATCGCGAGCAAGCTCGCTCCCACAGGGGGGCTGTGTCGTTCACAAAACCTACTGTGGGAGCGAGCTTGCTCGCGATAGCGTCCTGACGAACAACCCATCACTCCCTGATTGTCACAGACAAAAAAATCCCCGATCAAGCCGTGACAGGATCGGGGCAGGTTGCGTTACTGGAGGAGCTGTCGCGCGAGGGTGACCAAACCATCGTGATTCAGCTTGGGGCCAGTGTGCCCAGTCCAGGCCTGGGCAAGTTAACCGAAAACGACGCCTCCATAGTCATTCATGACATTGCGACCATTTGCCCTTGCCGCCGCTTCGGGTGGCTACCAGAATCGAGACACGACCCCAATCCCTGAACAAGGAAAAGCGTCATGATGCACGCCGATTTGATCGACCAGGAAGACCTGCTGGGCCATCTCAAGGCCCTGGGACTGCAAATACCCAGCGGCTCCACCGCCGAGCAGGCATGCGAGTGCGCCGTGCGGGGTTTGGACCAGGCCCGTGCCAATGAACTGCGCCTGATGGTCAAGAGGATGTACACCAGCAGTGCGACCATCCTGCCGGCCGTGCGCCAGGCGATCGATAAGCAATTGTTGCCGGCGCTGATGGATTACCAGCAAAACCACAACACCTGATAAACCAATCGCGAGCAAGCTCGCTCCCACAGTGATCCCTGGTGTGCACACGCTCTATTGCACCCAGGCGATCTCCCTGTGGGAGCGAGCTTGCTCGCGATGAAGGCGCTAGAAGTCCTAGAGCCTCACACTGGCAAACGTCGATTCATTACGCGCCTGGCTCAGCGCCGACAGCGGCCCGGACAATGGCGACAGCACCAACGCCTGCGGCAGCGGCATCATCGCCACCTGTTGCGTGGTGTTGGAACCGACGCGCTCGTCCCGCGGCGGAATGCCGAAGTATTCGCGGTAGCACTTGGAGAAGTGCGGGGTGGAAACGAAGCCGCACACCGAGGCCACCTCGATGATCGACATCGGCGTCTGCTTGAGCAACTGCCGTGCACGAATGAGCCGCAGCTTGAGGTAGTAGCGCGACGGTGAGCAGTGCAGGTATTTCTGGAACAACCGCTCCAGCTGACGCCGGGACACGGCGACGTACACCGCCAGCTCGTCCAGGTCGATCGGCTCTTCGAGGTTGGCTTCCATCAACGCCACGATTTCCTGCAACTTCGGCTGGTTGGTGCCAAGCATGTGCTTGAGCGGTACACGCTGGTGATCCTGCTCGTTGCGGATACGCTCGTAGACAAACATTTCAGAGATCGCCGCCGACAACTCGCGACCGTGATCGCGACTGATCAGGTGCAACATCATGTCCAGCGGCGCGGTGCCACCGGAGCTGGTGAAGCGGTTGCGGTCGAGGGTGAACAGGCGGGTGCTCATCGATACCCGCGGGAACGCTTCCTGCATCGCCGCCAGGCATTCCCAGTGCACGCTGCAATCGAAACCGTCCAACAGGCCGGCGCAGGCCAGGGCCCAACTGCCGGTGCAGACCGCGCCGAGGCGACGGGACTGGCGAGCCTGGCTCTGCAACCACGACACGTGTTCACGGGTCACGGTGCGCTGGATGCCAATGCCACCACAGACGATGACGGTGTCCAGGGGCGGCGCCTTGTGCATGGAGGCGTCGGGGGTGATCTGCAAACCGTCGCTGGCCCAGACCTGGCCGCCATCGACCGTGAGGGTGGTCCAGCGATACAGCTCGCGACCGGATAGCTGGTTGGCCATGCGTAGCGGTTCCACCGCGGACGCCAGGGAAATCAGCGTGAAATTGTCCAGCAGCAAAAAGCCGATGGATTGAGGCGCACGGTTCTGGGGTTGGGCCCCGGAGTTGGACGTCGTCATCGCGGTATCTCCTCACACAAAGCGGGTGATGGCCTCAGGCGGAGGCTCTTGTTATTGCCACGTTCTCTTGCGCGAGACAGGGCTTTATCGGGATAGAGCAATTGCCATGCCTAAAATTGAATGTGTGTTCAATAAATCCTGAAAACGACATCGCGGCCTGTCTATATAAGGCGTGCATCAAGTCCAGGTTTTAGGTGCCGTCAATGGCTGCAGGTACCGATCACAGAAGGCTGTGAGCAGTTCGGTAGCACTTGTGGGAACGGGGCTGCGCGGCTTGCGCAAGGAGTAGCACCACGGTGCGGGTGACGGACGGTCGAGCGCGATTCAGCGGTTGGCTCGACAATGGGTGTCTTGTCTGTTTGCGACGCGCTAAAAGGTGGCGTGTTTCAGGGTGGGTGTGCATTTTGTGAGCGATTCTAAGAACAACCCGTGGCGAGGGAGCTTGCTCCCGCTCGACCGCGTAGCGGTCGCAAATCCTATTTACGCGATAACGGTGAAACACCACGATCAGGCCTTGGGGTTGCTTCGCAACCCAGCGGGAGCAAGCTCCCTCGCCACAGAGAGCCCCGGCAATGCGTGCTTCAGCACTCCACCGCACTGACCGCCAAGCCGCCGCGCGAGGTCTCTTTATATTTGTCATGCATGTCGGCACCGGTATCACGCATGGTGCGGATCACCCGGTCCAGGGAGATGAAATGCTGGCCATCCCCGCGCAGGGCCATTTGTGCGGCGTTGATGGCCTTGACCGCGGCGATCGCGTTGCGCTCGATGCACGGCACCTGCACCAGACCGCCCACCGGGTCGCAGGTCAGGCCGAGGTTGTGCTCCAGGCCGATTTCCGCCGCGTTGCACAGTTGCTCCGGCGTGGCCCCGAGGATTTCCGCCAGGCCCGCCGCCGCCATGGCGCAAGCCGATCCCACCTCGCCTTGGCAACCGACCTCGGCGCCGGAGATCGATGCGTTCTTTTTGCAGAGGATCCCGACGGCCGCCGCAGCGAGGAAATAATCCACGACGTTGGCGTCGGTGACCGCTTCGCTGAATTTCATGAAATAGTGCAGCACCGCCGGAATGATCCCCGCCGCACCGTTGGTCGGCGCCGTGACCATGCGTCCGCCAGCCGCGTTCTCCTCGTTGACCGCCAGGGCGAACAGGTTGACCCACTCCATGGCGCTGAGGGTCGAGCCGATGACATTGGGCTTGTTCAGCTCTTGCAGGCTGCGGTGCAACTTGGCTGCCCGCCGGCGCACATTCAAACCGCCCGGCAGGATGCCTTCGTGCTTGAGGCCCTGCTCGACGCAATCCTGCATGGCCCGCCACAGTTTCATCAGGCCACTGCGGATCTCTTCTTCGGACCGCCAGACCTTTTCGTTGGCCAGCATCAACTCGGCTACCCGCAAGTTGTGGGTACGGCACAGCTCAAGCAATTCTTCGGCACTGGAGAAATCGTAAGGCAGCTCAGTGCTGTCCAGATCCACCACGCCGCTGGAGGCCTGGGCCTGATCGACGACAAAGCCACCGCCCACCGAGTAATAAGTGTCACGGTGCAGCTCGCCGCCGGCGCCCTCGGCCACCAGCGTCATCGCATTGGGATGGAACGGCAGGTTTTCATCGATCAGGCGCATGTCCCGGGACCATACGAACGGCACCGGCAGGCGACCGTCGAGCAGCAGGGTCTGGGTTTCACGCAGCAGCTCGATGCGCGGGCCGATCCGCGACGGGTCGATTGCGTCCGGCCACTCCCCCATCAGGCCCATGATCACGGCGTTGTCGCTGCCGTGGCCGATGCCGGTGGCCGACAGCGAACCGAACAATTGC
Source organism: Pseudomonas sp. NFIX10 (assembly GCF_900111955.1). Classification (NCBI taxonomy): domain Bacteria; kingdom Pseudomonadati; phylum Pseudomonadota; class Gammaproteobacteria; order Pseudomonadales; family Pseudomonadaceae; genus Pseudomonas; species Pseudomonas sp. NFIX10. The sequence goes on from NZ_FOKH01000045.1 coordinate 11,484, forward strand.
ACCTCGACCCGACGCACATCATTGAGCAGGGCCTTTGCCTTCAGCGCTTCAACGAACAGCGCCGCGGCACGCATGGGGCCCACGGTGTGGGAACTGGACGGGCCGATACCGATTTTGAACAAGTCGAAAACGCTGATTGCCATTGCCGATAACCTCCAGAACAGGCACATCCGGGCGCAGGAGCGTCCGGTGACGGAGCTGCTACGCTCAACGCCGGGATGGCCGCATCATCCGGTTTTTGCCTTGGCGCCCGACGTCTGACACCGACGCAATCATGCCCACCAGCGCCGCCCGTCCCTGACCCCGGTTCTGCGGCGTTTTTCTGCGTGTCAGAGGCCCATCAGGGGCGGAAAAAATCTGTAAACGACGTCACCGACACTGGATGCGACCATCCCTGTACTGGATACGACCCACCCTGTAGGCGTCAGATTTGCACTGGTACATGATCGGTTACGGCTCGTTTGCAAGGCCGCGTGTCAGAGAGTGCCCACGCGCCACCAACCGCAACATCCAATTAAGCGTGGTTGTCCTGACCGGACACCGCCGATAAAACACCAGGAGTCCACCCATGAAAGGTTCCAAGCCGTTGTTGTTGGCCGCCATGCTGAGTCTTCCGATGCTGGCCAACGCTGCAGAACCCGAAAAGTGCAGCACCGTCAATTTCTCCGATGTCGGCTGGACCGACATTACCGTGACCACGGCGACCACCAGCGTGGTGCTGGACGCGCTGGGCTACAAGACCAAGACCACCATGATTTCCGTGCCGGTGACCTACAAGTCCCTGGCCGATGGCAAGAACATGGATGTATTCCTCGGCAACTGGATGCCGACCATGGAAAACGACATCAAGGCCTACCGCGAAGCCGGCACCGTGGAAACCGTGCGCACCAACCTCAAGGGCGCCAAGTACACTCTCGCCGTGCCCCAGGCCCTGTATGACAAAGGTCTGCATGACTTCGCCGACATCCCCAAATTCAAGAAAGAGCTGGACGGCAAGATCTACGGCATCGAGCCGGGCAACGACGGCAACCGCCTGATCCAGAGCATGATCGAAAAGAACGCCTTCGGCCTGAAGGACGCCGGCTTCAAAGTCGTCGAGTCGAGTGAAGCGGGCATGCTCTCGCAGGTCGACCGCGCCTCCAAGCGTGGCACCGACGTGGTGTTCCTCGGCTGGGCGCCGCACCCGATGAACACGCGTTTCAAGATCCAGTACCTGACCGGCGGCGACGACTTCTTCGGCCCCGATTTCGGTGCCGCTACCGTGGCGACCAACACCCGCAAGGGCTACAGCCAGGAATGCAGCAACGTTGGCCAACTGTTGAAAAACCTGGAGTTCACCGTCGACATGGAAAGCACGCTGATGGGCAACGTGCTCGACGACAAGATGAAACCCGAGGCCGCCGCCAAGGCCTGGCTGAAGAAAAATCCACAGGTACTCGATACCTGGCTCGCTGGCGTGACCACCATTGACGGTAAACCTGGCCTGGAAGCCGTGAAAGCCAAACTTGCGCAATAACTGCTGATGTTATGCCGGGCGAGTTCGCTCGCCCGGGCTGTTTATTCCCTTGCATGCGGACGTTCACTACCATGCTTATTGATCAGAAAATACCTTTGGGCCAGTACATCGCGGGCTTTGTCGAATGGTTGACGCAACACGGCGCCAACACATTCGACGCAATCGCGCTGTTTCTGGAAACGATGATTCACGGCGTGACGTTTGCGCTGACCTGGTTCAACCCCCTGGCCCTGATCGGCCTCATTGCGCTATTGGCGCACTTCATCCAGCGCAAATGGGGCCTGACCGTATTCGTCATCGCGTCCTTCCTGCTGATCCTCAACCTGGGGTACTGGCAAGAAACCATGGAAACCCTCGCCCAGGTGCTGTTCGCGACCCTGGTCTGTGTGCTGATCGGCGTACCGCTGGGCATTGTCGCCGCGCACAAGCCGATGTTCTATACCCTGATGCGTCCGGTGCTCGATCTGATGCAGACCGTACCGACCTTCGTCTACCTCATTCCTACCCTGACCCTTTTCGGTCTGGGTGTGGTCCCGGGCCTGATCTCCACGGTGGTGTTCGCGATTGCCGCGCCTATCCGCCTGACCTACCTGGGCATCCGCGACGTTCCGGGCGAACTGATGGACGCCGGCAAAGCCTTCGGCTGCTCCCGCCGCCAACTCCTGTCGCGTATCGAACTGCCCCATGCGATGCCAAGCATCGCGGCCGGTATCACCCAGTGCATCATGCTGTCGTTGTCGATGGTGGTGATCGCCGCGCTGGTGGGTGCCGATGGCCTGGGCAAACCCGTGGTCAACGCACTGAACACCGCCGATATCGCCCTGGGCTTCGAAGCCGGCCTGGCGATCGTATTGCTGGCGATCATGCTCGACCGCATCTGCAAACAACCCGACGCTAAAGTAGGGGGTGACGCATGAGCATCATTCGTTTCGAAGACGTCGATGTTATTTTCTCCAACCGCCCCAAGGCCGCGCTGGACCTGCTGGACAAGGGTTTTTCGCGCCCCGAGATCCTGCAGCAGACCGGCCTGATCGTCGGTGTGGAAAAAGCCAGCCTGTCTATCGAGAAGGGCGAAATCTGCGTCCTGATGGGCCTTTCCGGCTCAGGCAAATCCAGCCTGCTGCGCTGCATCAACGGCTTGAACACGGTCAGTCGTGGCAAGTTGTTCGTCGAGCATGAAGGGCGGCAGATCGACATCGCGTCCTGCTCCCCCGCCGAACTGAAGATGATGCGCACCAAGCGCATCGCCATGGTGTTCCAGAAGTTCGCCCTGATGCCCTGGCTGACCGTGCGCGAGAACATCAGCTTCGGCCTGGAAATGCAGGGCCGTCCCGAGAAGGAACGGCGCAAGCTGGTGGATGAGAAGCTTGAGCTGGTGGGCCTGACCCAGTGGCGCAACAAGAAACCCGACGAGCTGTCCGGCGGTATGCAGCAACGGGTCGGCCTGGCCCGCGCCCTGGCGATGGACGCCGACATCCTGCTGATGGACGAACCGTTTTCGGCACTCGACCCGCTGATCCGCCAAGGCCTGCAGGACGAACTGCTGGAACTGCAGCGCAAACTGCAAAAGACCATCGTGTTCGTCAGCCATGACCTGGACGAAGCCCTGAAGCTGGGCACGCGGATCGCGATCATGAAGGACGGCAAGATCATCCAGTACAGCAAGCCGGAAGAAATCGTGCTGAACCCGGCGGACGACTATGTGCGCACCTTCGTCGCCCACACCAACCCACTCAACGTCCTGTGCGGTCGCAGCCTGATGCGCACCCTGGACAACTGCAAGCGCATCAACGGTTCGGTTTGCCTGGATCCGGGCGGCGACTCCTGGCTCGACCTGGCCGAAGGCAACACCATCAAAGGCGCCCGGCAGAACGGCGCGGTCCTGGACCTGCAAAACTGGGCACCGGGCCAGTCGGTGGAAGAGCTGGGCCGGCGTCCGACCCTGGTGGATTCCAACATCGGCATGCGCGACGCGTTGCAGATCCGCTACCAGACCGGCAACAAACTGGTGCTCCACGATAACCAGAAAGTCGTCGGGATCCTGGGCGACAGCGAGCTGTACCACGCACTGCTCGGCAAGAACCTGGGCTGAGCCCACGCACACAAACGCCGCGAGATGATCGCGGCGTTTTTGTTTGTGCAGTGCTGACTGCTGGCAAGCTTGACCTGGAATGCAAACAACTGTGGCGAGGGGATTTATCCCCTCGCCACAACAGTATTCCAACTATCAATCGGCGTCAGGCCTTCACACCAACCGACGAGTGTTATAAAGACATCCCGAAAAAGACCTCGCCCCTGCGCGGCGGTGTTCCCAAGTGCCTTCAAGCGCCCTTTACACGTGGAAATCCGACAAGCAGCGACGACGTGTCATAGAACTTTGTTTTTGTTGATTGAACGTTCAATCAAAACAAAATAGACTGGCCCTCGCCATGACGGACTGCACTTGTCCGCCTGCAGGCCTAAGGAGATGTGCTAGATGCCCAAGGTCGGTATGCAACCCATCCGCCGCCAACAATTGATCGAAGCCACGTTGCAAGCGGTCGATCAGGTCGGCATGGGGGACGCCAGCATTGCGCTGATCGCTCGTTTGGCTGGTGTCTCCAACGGCATCATCAGTCACTACTTTCAGGACAAGAACGGCCTGATCGCGGCCACGGCCCAGTACCTGATGACTGTCCTGAGCGAAAACGTCACCGCACGCCGCCAGGCACTGGAGGACACCAGCCCGCGGGCTCACCTCAAGGTGATCATCGAAGGCAACTTCGACGCCAGCCAGGTCAATGGCCCGGCAATGAAAACCTGGCTGGCCTTCTGGGCCACCAGCATGCACCACCCGTCTTTGCACAGGTTGCAGCGGATCAACGATCACCGTCTGTATTCCAACCTGTGCTGTCAGTTCCGCCGCCTGTTGCCCGTCGATCAGGCACGCAGCGCGGCACGGGGCCTGGCCGCGTTGATTGACGGTTTGTGGCTGCGCGGAGCGCTGTCGGGAGACGCGTTCGACACCGCCCAGGCGCACCAGATCGCTTACGAATACATGGATTTCCAACTGGCCAAGGCAGGGGTGCCAGAGCACACAGAACCGCTCGACTCCTGAACCGCCACCGCAGCGCGTAGTCAGCTATGAACGACACGCTCGGTGGCCAGCCAACCACTCATGCACTTGCGAGGACTTTATGGCCCGTTTCGAACTGCAAAAACTCTACATCGATGGCGCGTACAGCGATGCCAGCGGCGACGCCACTTTCGAAGCCATCAACCCGGCCAACGGTGAAGTACTCGCCCTGGTGCAGCGCGCAACGTTCGAGGACGTGGAGCGCGCCGTGGTCAGCGCCGAAAAGGGCCAGAAAGTCTGGGCCGCCATGACCGCCATGCAGCGCTCGCGCATCCTGCGCCGCGCCGTGGACATCCTGCGCGAGCGCAACGATGAGCTGGCCGCCCTGGAAACCCTGGACACCGGCAAGGCCTACTCCGAAACCCGCTACGTCGACATCGTCACCGGTGCTGATGTGCTGGAATACTACGCCGGCCTGGTGCCCGCCATCGAAGGCGAGCAGATCCCGTTGCGCGACACGTCTTTCGTCTACACCCGTCGCGAGCCCCTGGGCGTAGTGGCCGGTATCGGCGCGTGGAACTACCCGATCCAGATCGCCCTGTGGAAATCCGCACCGGCCCTGGCAGCCGGTAACGCGATGATCTTCAAACCGAGCGAAGTTACCTCGCTGACCACCTTGAAACTGGCCGAGATCTACACCGAAGCCGGCGTTCCAGCGGGTGTGTTCAACGTATTGACCGGCAGCGGCCGTGAAGTCGGCACCTGGCTGACCGAGCACCCGCGCATCGAGAAAATCTCCTTCACCGGCGGCACCGACACCGGCAAGAAAGTCATGGCCAGCGCCTCGAGTTCTTCACTCAAGGACGTGACCATGGAGCTGGGCGGCAAGTCGCCGTTGATCATCTGCGACGATGCCGACCTGGACCGCGCCGCCGACACTGCGATGATGGCCAACTTCTACAGCTCCGGCCAGGTCTGCACCAACGGCACCCGCGTGTTCGTGCCGAGCCACCTCAAGGCGGCCTTCGAAGCCAAGATCGCCGAGCGCGTGGCGCGCATCCGCATCGGTAATCCAGAAGACGAAAACACCAATTTCGGCCCGCTGGTGAGCTTCGCCCACATGGAAAGCGTGTTGGGCTACATCGAGAAAGGCAAGGCCGAAGGCGCGCGCCTGCTGTGCGGCGGCGGTCGCCTGACTGAAGGCGAATTCGCCAAGGGCGCGTTCGTCGCCCCGACCGTGTTCACCGACTGCACCGATGAAATGACCATCGTGCGCGAGGAAATATTCGGCCCAGTGATGAGCATCCTCACCTATGACACCGAAGAAGAAGTGATCCGCCGCGCCAACAACACCGATTTCGGCTTGGCCGCCGGCGTCGTGACCCGCGACCTTAACCGCGCCCACCGTGTGATCCACCAGCTTGAAGCCGGTATCTGCTGGATCAACGCCTGGGGCGAGTCCGACGCCAAGATGCCGGTGGGCGGCTACAAGCAATCGGGCGTGGGCCGTGAGAACGGCATCAGTTCGCTGAACAACTTCACCCGCATCAAGTCGGTGCAGGTCGAACTGGGCGATTACGCGTCGGTGTTCTAAGCCGGCGTTGCCTCTGCGGCCGCCATCGCGAGCAAGCTCGCTCCCACAAGAGCTCCCATTCCAATGTGGGAGCGAGCTTGCTCGCGATATCGAGTGCGAAGCACTCGCCAGGCCTGACCTGAACCCAATTCAAAAAGAGGGTGCATTTCATGTCCCAAGAATTCGATTACATCATCATCGGTGCCGGCTCGGCCGGTAACACCCTGGCCACCCGCCTGACCGAAGACGAGGGCGTCACCGTCCTGCTGCTCGAAGCCGGCGGCCCGGACTATCGCCTCGACTTCCGCACGCAAATGCCTGCCGCCCTGGCATTCCCGCTGCAAGGCCGGCGCTATAACTGGGCCTACGAGACCGACCCTGAGCCGCACATGAACGGCCGCCGCATGGAGTGCGGTCGCGGCAAGGGCCTGGGCGGTTCTTCGCTGATCAACGGCATGTGCTACATCCGCGGCAACGCCCTGGACTATGACAACTGGGCAAAACTGCCTGGCCTCGAGGACTGGACGTACCTGGACTGCCTGCCCTACTTCAGAAAAGCGGAGACCCGGGACATCGGCCCGAACGACTACCACGGCGGCGACGGCCCGGTCAGCGTGACCACGCCCAAGGCCGGCAACAACCCGTTGTTCCACGCCATGGTCGAAGCCGGCGTGCAGGCCGGTTACCCGCGTACCGAAGACCTCAACGGCTACCAGCAGGAAGGTTTCGGCCCGATGGACCGTACCGTCACGCCCAACGGCCGTCGGGCCAGCACCGCACGCGGTTACCTGGACATCGCCAAGAAGCGCTCGACCCTGACCATCGTCACCCACGCCCTGACCGACAAGATCCTGTTCGAAGGCAAGCGTGCGGTCGGCGTGCGTTACCTGGTGGGCGCCGCTGAAGAGCGTGTCGAAGCCCGGGCACGCAAGGAAGTGCTGCTGTGCTCCGGCGCCATCGCCTCGCCACAGATCCTGCAACGCTCCGGCGTCGGCCCGGCGCGATTGCTGGAAAGCCTCGACATTCCGGTGGTCCATGACCTGCCAGGGGTCGGTGAGAATCTGCAGGATCACTTGGAGCTGTACCTGCAATACGCCTGCACCCAACCGGTTTCGCTGTACCCGTCGCTGCTCTGGTACAACCAGCCGGCCATCGGTGCCGAATGGCTGTTCAACGGCACCGGTATCGGCGCCAGCAACCAGTTCGAGGCCGGCGGCTTCATCCGCACCCGCCCGGAATTCGATTGGCCGAACATCCAATACCACTTCCTGCCGGTGGCGATTAACTACAACGGCAGCAACGGCGTGAAGGAACACGGTTTCCAGGCGCACATGGGCTCCATGCGCTCGCCGAGCCGCGGCCGGATCCAGGCCAAGTCCAAGGACCCGCGCCAACACCCGAGCATCCTGTTCAACTACATGGCGACCGAGCAGGACTGGCAGGAGTTTCGCGACGGCATCCGCCTGACCCGCGAGATCATGCAACAACCGGCCCTCGACCCGTTCCGCGGGCGCGAGATCAGCCCGGGCATCGAGGTGCAGACGGACGCGCAACTGGACCAGTTCATCCGCGAACACGCCGAAACCGCGTTCCACCCGTCCTGCTCGTGCAAGATGGGCACCGACGACATGGCCGTGGTGGACGGCGAAGGCCGCGTGCATGGCATGCAAGGCCTGCGCGTGGTGGATGCCTCGATCATGCCGATCATCACCACCGGCAACCTGAACGCGCCGACGATCATGATCGCCGAGAAAATCGCCGACAAGATCCGCGGTCGCAAGCCCCTGCCACGCAGCACCGCCCCGTACTACGTGGCCGGCGACGCGCCGGTGCGCGGCAAGCCACTGCGGGAAGTGGGGCCAATGGCTCAGTAAGACTCAGGAGCGCCATCGCGAGCAAGCTCGCTCCCACAAAGGGCACGGTGGCTGGCACAGATCTTGTGCTCGCCGAAAGGCCCATGTGGGAGCGAGCTTGCTCGCGATGGCGGTGGATCGGCTTGCATCAATGTCGGATGTACCGCCGTCTTCGCGGGCAAGCCCGCTCCCACAAAGGCACGACGGCCGGCCACGGATTCCGTGGTCGCCGAAGATCCAGTGTGGGAGCGGGCTTGCTCGCGAAAGCGTCCGCCCTGACAACCTCAGTATTCCTTCTACCTTGATCCCACCCCCACCCCAGGCCTAATCTAGAGCCGCCGCGTCAAATCACCGCAATGCGCCGCCCCCTCGCTCCAGACAAGGAGGTTCCATGTTCGACTTCCACCCCCAGCTCAAGCAGCGTTTTGCTGCCTTGCGCACGGGCGCTGAATTCTTTTCCCTGCGTTACGTGCGCGAATCCGGCCAGCATTTGTCGGTGCGCAAGAATGTCGCCGAACCGCCCAGCCTGAACCGTGATGAAGGTGCGATGCTCACCGCGCGGGTCAACGGTGTCGAGGCGTATGCCGCCACCAACGACCTGTCCCAGGCCGGTCTGCAAGCGGCACTGGAACGCGCCGAACAGCATGCTCGCCAGCTCAAGCCCCATGCCTTGCTCGACCTGCGCGAGCAAGCCGTGTCCAGTGACCGCGCCGATTACTTCTCGCCGCATTTCGACCAGGCTTTCCCCTCCCTGAGCGATTGCTACCAGTTGCTCGGCGACGAATCGGCTGCGGTGCCCCAGGACGAGCGCCTGGTGAACTGGCAGGCCAGCATCGGCCTGACCCAGGTCGAGCAGATCTACCTCAACAGTGCCGGCGCTGAACTGCGCCAGGCCCAACGCTTCATCTATCCGGCCCTGGATGTCACCGCCTTCGACGGCCACGACAGCCAGACCCGCACCCTGGGCCGGGAAAATTTCGGCCAGCAGGGCGGCTTCGATGTGATCAGCCGCTGCGGCCTGATCGGTGCCGGGCCGAAAATCGCCGACCAGGCCCTGCAGTTGCTGATGGCGCCGAACACGCCGCAAGGCCCCCGCGACCTGCTGCTGATGCCCGACCAGATGATGCTGCAGATCCACGAGTCCATCGGCCATCCGCTGGAACTGGACCGCATCCTGGGGGACGAGCGCAACTACGCCGGCACCAGCTTCGTCAAAGCCAGCGATTTCGGCCACCTGCAATACGGCTCCCGCCTGTTGAACGTGACCTTCGACCCGAACATTCCCGAAGAACTGGCCAGCTACAGCCACGACGATGACGGCAGCGCCGCCAGCAAACAGTTCCTGATTCGCGAAGGCCTGTTGCTGCGTCCTCTGGGCGGCGCGCTGTCGCAGTTCCGCGCCGGCCTCGACGGTGTCGCCAACAGCCGCGCCTGCGGCTGGAATCGGCCACCCATCGACCGCATGGCGAACCTGAACATCGAACCCGGCGACCAGTCCCTGGCGCAACTGATCCAGGGCATCGAACGGGGCGTGCTAATGCGCACCAACCGCTCCTGGTCCATCGACGACGCCCGCAACAAATTCCAGTTCGGCTGCGAGTGGGGCCAGTTGATCGAAAACGGCGAGCTCAAGGGCGTGGTGAAGAACCCCAACTACCGGGGCATTTCCGCGCAATTCTGGAAGAGCCTGCGCGCGGTGGGCGATGCCAGCACCTTCCAGGTCCTGGGCACGCCGAACTGTGGCAAGGGCGAACCGAACCAGGTCATCCGCGTCGGCCATGCGTCGCCAGCCTGCGTGTTCAGTAACGTCGATGTGTTTGGGGGAGATGCCTGATGAGCACTTTCAACAATCAGGCCGGGGCATTCAAGGCCTTGGTCGACTGGCTGCGCGATGCGTTGCATGAATCCGAACAGTTCACCCTCGGCTACGCCGCCGAGTCTTCGGCCTTCGTCCGTTTCAACCATGGCAAGGTCCGCCAGGCCGGGCAGGTGCAGCAAGCCAATGTCAGTTTCAAACTGATCGACGACGGGCGCCACGCCGACCTGCAGATCACCTTGTCCGGCGACCCCGAGACGGACTTGCAACGTCTGGCCGAAGGCCTGCAACAACTGCGCGAAACCTTGCCATTGCTGCCCCGCGATCCCTACCTGCTGCTCAACCCCGACCACTGGCAGAGCAACAATGTGCAGGCCCATCCATTGCCCGAGACGGAACAGGCCGTTAGCGAAATCACCCGGGCCGCCGAAGGCCTGGACCTGGTGGGGTTCTACGCCGCCGGGCCCATCAGCCGTGGTTTCGCCAGTTCGTCGGGGGCGTTCGGCTGGCATCAGGCCAACAGTTTCAACTTCGATTTCAGCCTGTTCCATGACAATGGCCAGGCGGTGAAAGCCAGCTACGCCGGGCATGAATGGAGCAGTGACGGATTTGCCCGGCGCTTCGAACAGGCCCGCGAGCAACTGGAATTCCTCGGCCGCCCGCTGCGCACGTTACCGCCCGGCGAATATCGCGCCTACCTGGCGCCGGCCGCGCTGGAAGAGATCATGGGCATGCTCAGTTGGGGCGGGTTCTCGGCCCGTGCGATCGCCAGCAAGCAAAGCCCGCTGCAGAAGTTCTACGCAGGCGAAGCCCACTTCAGCCCCAACGTGTGGCTGGCGGAGCAGGTCAGCGGCTCCTTGAGCCCGGCGTTTTCCGACGAAGGTTATCCCCGCGATGACTTGGGGCTGGTCGCCAAGGGCACGGCCCATGCGCGACTGGTCAACTCCCGCAGCGCCGCCGAATATGGCCTCGCGGCCAACGGCGCCAGCAGCTACGAATACCCTACGGCGCTGGACATGCGGGGCGGACAACTGGAGCAAAAACACATTCTCGAAGCACTCGGCACCGGGCTGTACATCAGCAACCTCTGGTACCTGAACTACTCGGACCAACCGGCGGCGCGCCTGACCGGCATGACCCGCTTCGCCACGTTCTGGGTCGAGAATGGCCAGATCGTGGCGCCGGTCAGCACCATGCGTTTCGACGACAGTGTCTACAGCCTGCTCGGCTCGCAACTCGAGAGCCTGACCCGAGAGCGGGAACTTCTGCTCTCGGCCAGCACCTACAGCCAGCGGGCCACGGCCTCGATGCTCTTGCCGGGAGCGCTGGTCAAGCGGTTGACCTTGACGCTGTAAAGAAGCATCGCGGGCAAGCCATGCTCCCACAGGATGTGCGCCGCACATGTGGGAGCAAGGCTTGCCCGCGATGAAGCCAACAGACACCCGACCACAAACAAGAGGTCCCATGCCCAACCGCGCCCCGCTCGACGCCGTCACCGCCCGCTGGCTTCCATGGGTCGTGGCGATTGCCTTCTTCATGCAGTCCCTCGACGGGACCATCCTCAACACCGCCCTGCCCGCCATGGCCCGTGACCTGGCGGAAAACCCGCTGCGCATGCAGGGCGTGATCATCGCCTACATGCTCACCGTGGCGTTGCTGATCCCGGGCTCGGGCTGGATCGCCGACCGTTTTGGCACCAAGAAGATCTTCTTCGGGGCGATCCTGCTGTTCAGCTTCGGCTCGTTGTTATGCGCCTTGTCCAGTTCATTGAGCATGCTGATCGGCGCCCGGGTCATCCAGGGCCTGGGCGGTGCGCTGATGCTGCCGGTGGGCAGGCTGGTGGTGCTGCGGGCGTATCCGCGCTCGGAACTGGTGCGGATCATGGGCTTCATCACCATCCCCGGCCTGCTCGGCCCACTGATCGGGCCGACCATGGGTGGCTGGATGGTCGAGTACCTGACGTGGCACTGGATCTTCATCATCAACCTGCCGGTGGGCGTGATCGGTTGTTATGCCGTGTGGAAGTTCATCCCCGACCTGCGTGGCAGCGAGCGCACCCGGTTCGATGGGCTGGGGTTCCTGCTGTTCGGCGCGGCGATGGTGCTGATCACCATCGCCATGGAGGGCCTGGGCGAACTGCACTTGCCGCACCTGCGGGTGATGTTGCTGCTGTTCGGCGGCATGGCCTGCCTGGCGGCCTACTGGCTGCGGGCCGGACATGTCGAGAACGCGCTGTTCCCACCGTCGTTGTTCAAGACTCGCACCTTCGCGGTGGGCATCCTCGGCAACCTGTTCGCCCGCCTGGGCAGCGGCGCGTTGCCGTTCCTGGTGCCGTTGCTGCTGCAAGTCGCCCTGGGCTATTCACCGTCCCAGGCCGGCATGAGCATGCTGCCCCTGGCGGCGGCAGCCATGGTCGCCAAGTCCGTGGCCCGACCGCTGATCGAACGCCTGGGCTATCGCATCGTCCTGACCGGCAACACCGTGGCCCTGGGCGTGATGCTGGCAAGCATGGGCTTGGTCAGCGAACAGACGCCGTACTGGCTGTTGCTGGCGCAACTGGCGGTGCTGGGGGCGATCAACTCGCTGCAATTCACTGCGATGAACACCGTGACCCTGATCGACCTGGACGATGCCAGCGCCAGCAGCGGCAACAGCCTGTTGTCGGTGGTGGCGCAACTGTCCCTGAGCCTCGGCGTGGCCTGCGCCGGTGCCCTGCTCGGCGGCTTTACCGCCCAGGTGGGTAACGACGGGGTGGAGACGGTGCTGGGCGCGTTCCAGCTGACATTCGTGACGGTAGGGATCATGGCGATGCTGGCGGCGACGATTTTTTCCCAGTTGTCCAAGCAGGATGGACGGCGGCAGAAACGTCCCGATGAGCATATCGAGCATTAACCCAGGCGCTTGGAACGCTGTCTGAACCGGGGGACATGTTGGCTTTTGTGGCGAGGAACCACACCACGCTCGTCCAGAACTTTCGAAGAAAGTGGCACGAGGCTGCTACACTGCGCGACATTTTGTTTTGCAGGCCAGTCCCGTGACCACCATTGCCACCGCTTTTAATACTTTGCCGCTGTCCGCCGCCATGCTGGCTAACCTCGAATCACTCGGTTATGCCCAGATGACGCCGATCCAGGCGCAAAGCTTGCCGGTGATCCTCAAGGGCATGGACCTGATCGCCCAGGCCAAGACCGGCAGCGGCAAGACCGCCGCCTTCGGCATCGGCCTGCTGAACCCGATCAACCCGCGTTTCTTCGGCTGCCAGGCACTGGTGATGTGCCCGACCCGCGAGCTGGCTGACCAGGTCGCCAAGGAAATCCGTCGCCTGGCCCGCGCCGAAGACAACATCAAGGTCCTGACCCTGTGCGGTGGCGTGTCCTTCGGCCCGCAGATCGCTTCCCTCGAACACGGCGCCCACATCATCGTCGGCACGCCGGGACGCATCCAACAACACCTGCGCAAGGGTTCGCTGGTGCTCGACGGCCTCAACACGCTGATCCTCGACGAAGCCGACCGCATGCTCGACATGGGCTTCTACGACGCCATCGAAGACATCATCCAGCAGACCCCGGAACGCCGCCAGACACTGCTGTTCTCCGCCACCTACCCGGTGGGCATCAAGCAACTGTCGTCCAAGTTCATGCGCAACCCGCAGCAAGTGAAAGCCGAGGCGTTTCACTCCGACGCGCAGATCGAGCAGCGTTTCTATGAGATCTCCCCCGAGGAGCGCATGGACGCGGTGGTCAAGGTGCTGGCGCATTTCCGCCCGGCCTCGTGCGTGGCGTTCTGCTTCACCAAGCAGCAGGTCCAGGAAACCGTCGACCACCTGACCGCCAAGGGCATTTCCGCCGTTGGCCTGCACGGCGACCTGGAACAGCGCGACCGCGACCAGGTGCTGGCGATGTTCGCCAACCGCAGCACCTCGGTGCTGGTGGCTACCGACGTGGCGGCCCGCGGCCTGGACATCGATGCCCTGGACATGGTGATCAACGTCGAACTGGCCCGGGACTCGGAAATTCACATCCACCGCGTCGGCCGCACCGGGCGCGCCGGTGAGAAAGGCATCGCCATCAGCCTGGTGGCGCCGTCCGAAGCCCACCGCGCCCAGGCCATCGAGCAACTGCAGAAGTCGCCCCTGAACTGGGATCAACTGGACAACCTCAAGCCCCAAGGCGGCGGCCCGTTGCTGCCGGCCATGAGCACCCTGTGCATCGGCGCCGGGCGCAAGGACAAGGTCCGCCCCGGCGACATCCTCGGCGCCCTGACCGGCGAGGCCGGCATCCCCGGCGCCCAGGTCGGCAAGATCGCAATCTTCGATTTCCAGGCCTATGTGGCCGTGGAACGCGGCATCGCCAAGCAGGCCCTGCAACGCCTGAACGATGGCAAGATCAAGGGCCGCTCGTTGCGGGTGCGGATCCTGTAAAGCGATCTGCAACCCGACAGAGATCAAACTGTGGGAGCGAGCTTGCTCGCGATAGCGGTGGATCAGCGGCATTGATGCTGCCTGACACGCCGCCATCGCGAGCAAGCTCGCTCTCACATTCAGTGTACGAGAAAGTTGAGAGGACACCGTTTTGCGCTCTACCGAAGTCGTGATCATTGGCGCTGGCGCCGCGGGGTTGATGTGTGCGCTGACCGCGGCCGCGCGCGGGCGGCAGGTGATGCTGCTGGACCACGCCAACAAGGCCGGCAAGAAGATCCTCATGTCCGGCGGTGGACGCTGCAATTTCACCAACATGTACACCGAGCCGGGCAACTTCCTGTCGCAGAACCCGCACTTCTGCAAGTCGGCCCTGGCCCGCTACACCCAGTGGGACTTCATCGCGCTGGTGGCCAAGCACGGCGTGCCCTATCACGAGAAAAAGCTCGGCCAGTTGTTCTGCGATAACAAGTCCAGCGACATCCTCGGCCTGCTGCTGGATGAATGCGACCAGGCCGGCGTCAGCCTGCACCTCGACACGTCGATCACCCAGATCGAAAAAACCGACGGCGGCTACCTGCTGCAAACCACCCTCGGCGCCCTCGCCTGCCAATCCCTGGTGATCGCCACGGGCGGGCTGTCGATCCCGACCCTGGGGGCGACCGGTTTTGGTTATCAGGTGGCGAAACAGTTTGGCCATGCGCTGCTGCCGACCCGCGCCGGGCTGGTGCCGTTCACCATCACCGATCAACTCAAGGCGCTGTGTACCGAACTGTCGGGCACCTCGGTGGATTGCCTGGTGAGCTGCAACGACCAGAGCTTTCGCGAGAACATCCTGTTCACCCATCGCGGCCTGAGCGGGCCGGCGATCCTGCAGATTTCCTCATTCTGGGAGCCGGGGGACACGGTGCAGATCAACCTGCTGCCCGACCACGACGTGCCACAATGGCTGCAACAGCAACAGGCCGAACGCCCCAACAGCGAACTCAAGACCCTGTTGGGCGAGTTGTTCACCAAGAAGATGGCCAACCTGCTGGCCGACACCTGGTTCGTCTCCAAACCCATGAAGCAGTACATCCACGGGGAACTGGCGGACATCGCCGAGAAACTGACGTGCTGGAACGTCGTCCCGGCGGGCACCGAAGGCTACCGCACCGCCGAAGTCACCCTGGGCGGCGTCGACACCCGGGAAGTCTCGTCCAAGACCATGGAATCGTTGAAAAGCCCCGGCCTGTATTTCATCGGCGAAGTGCTGGACGTCACCGGACACCTGGGCGGGTTCAACTTCCAATGGGCGTGGGCTTCGGGGTATGCGGCGGCGCAGTACGTCTGATCCGGCACGATTTGAATGTGGCAGTAACCCTGTGGGAGCGAGCTTGCTCGCGATAGTGGTGGTTCAGTCAACATCAATGTGACAGGACTGCCGCTATCGCGAGCAAGCTCGCTCCCACAGGGGGCCAGTGGTGTTTTCTGGATCGCACTCACACGCGCCGGAACACTTTTTGCTGCCAGATGTGATCGCCGCCATTGCGTCGGCGTCATTACTGCCTCAATTTAGCGTCATTGCCCGTCAGGCCCTTGCACTTCATGTCATCGAACTCGTTTAGCCAGTCTTTGCGTCGCCTTTGGGCGTTGGATAAGTTCAGTTATAGCGTGCGGGTGTTCATCGCCCTGACCGGCAGCATGGGGCTGTGCTGGTACCTGGACGAGATGGCGCTGCTGATTCCCCTCTTCCTGGGCATCATCGCCAGTGCCCTGGCCGAGACCGACGACAGTTGGCAGGGCCGCCTCAACGCCCTGGCCGTAACGCTGGTGTGCTTTACCGTCGCGGCGTTGTCGGTGGAGTTGCTGTTCCCGTATCCCGTACTGTTCATCATCGCGCTGGCCCTGGCGAGCTTCGGCCTGACCATGCTCGGGGCCCTGGGCGAACGTTATGGCGCGATTGCCTCGGCCACCTTGATTCTTTCGGTCTACACCATGATCGGCGTGGACCAGCGCGGCGGCGCGGTCACGGACTTCTGGCACGAACCCGTGCTGTTGGTGGCCGGCGCCGCGTGGTACGGCCTGCTCTCGGTGCTGTGGCACGCGCTGTTTTCCAACCAGCCGGTGCAGCAAAGCCTGGCGCGGCTGTTCCGCGAGTTGGGACGCTACCTCAAACTCAAATCGTCGCTCCTGGAGCCGATCCGCCAACTCGACGTCGAGGCCCGTCGCCTGGAACTGGCCCAGCAGAATGGCCGGGTAGTCGCCGCGCTCAACAGCGCGAAAGAAATCATCCTACACCGCGTGGGCAACGGCCGGCCGGGCTCGAAGGTCAGCCGCTACCTGAAGCTGTACTTCCTGGCCCAGGACATCCACGAACGCGCCAGTTCCTCCCACTATCCCTACAACGCGCTGGCCGAGGCCTTCTTCCACAGCGACGTGCTGTTCCGCTGCCAGCGCCTGCTGCGCCAGCAAGGCAAGGCCTGCCAAGCGTTGGCCGAGTCGATCCAACTGCGCCAGCCGTTCGTCTACGACGACACCTTCGCCGAGGCCCTCAACGACCTGCACGCGTCCCTCGAACACTTGCGCATCCAGAGCAACCCGGCCTGGCGTGGCTTGCTGCGCTCGTTAAGGGCGCTGGCGGCAAACCTGGGCACCCTGGACCGCCTGCTCAGCGACGCGAGCAACCCCGACGCCCTGGCCGACGCCACCGACAGCAGCCTGCTGGACCGCTCGCCGCGCAACCTCAAGGATGTCTGGCTGCGCTTGCGCACCCAGCTCACGCCCACCTCGCTACTGTTCCGCCATGCCCTGCGCCTGCCCCTGGCGTTGAGCGTCGGTTACGCCGTGGTGCACATGATCCACCCGTCCCAGGGCTATTGGATCATCCTCACCACGCTGTTCGTGTGCCAACCCAACTACGGCGCCACCCGACGCAAGCTCGGCCAGCGGATCATCGGCACCGCCATCGGCCTGACGGTGGCCTGGGCGTTGTTCGACCTGTTTCCCAATCCACTGGTGCAGTCGTGCTTCGCCATTGCCGCCGGGGTGGTGTTCTTTACCAACCGCACCACCCGCTACACCCTGGCGACGGCGGGGATCACCATCATGGTGCTGTTCTGCTTCAATCAGGTGGGCGATGGCTACGGGCTGCTGCTGCCGCGGCTGTTCGATACCTTGCTCGGCAGCCTGATCGCCGGGCTGGCGGTGTTCCTGTTCCTGCCCGACTGGCAAGGTCGGCGGCTGAACAAAGTGCTGGCCAACACGCTGACCTGCAACAGCATTTACCTGCGCCAGATCATGCAGCAGTACGCCGTTGGCAAAAGTGACGACCTGGCCTACCGCCTGGCCCGACGCAACGCCCACAACGCCGATGCCGCGCTGTCCACCACGCTGGCCAACATGCTGATGGAGCCGGGGCACTTCCGCAAGGAAGCCGATGTGGGGTTCCGCTTCCTGGTGCTGTCCCACACCCTGCTCAGTTACTTGTCCGGCCTGGGCGCCCACCGGGGCACCGAACTGCCGACGCAAGTGCGCGAACAGTTGATCGACGGTGCCGGGGTAAAACTGGCAGCGAGCATCGACGAAATCGCCCACGGCCTGGCGAGTAAACAGCCGATCGCGATCCAGAGCGACGAAGAGGAAGCCTTGGCCAGCGAGCTTGAGCAGATGCCCGATGAAATCGACGAAGGACAGCGCCTGGTGCAGACGCAGCTGGGGTTGATCTGTCGACAGTTGGGGCCGTTGCGGACCTTGGCCGCGCATCTGATCAAGGACACCAGCGCGACTTGAGAGTTGTGGTGAAGAGGCCAGTCCAGGCAACTCAACCCTTGAGCTCACATCCCATGTTGCTTGAGCAATCGCTCATAACTCCCGTCCGCCTTCATCGCCGCGATCTCCCGATCGAACCCGGCCACGATCTGCTCATGCTCCGGGTTCTTCAGGCTGACCAGGATGTGCAGGCTGTTTTCGCTCAAGGGTTTGGGCAGGAACTCCACGGCGCTGCGCACCTTGGGCGATTCGCGTGCCAGGTAATAGCGGGCGACGAACTCGTCTTCCAGAGTCAACTTCACGCGGTCGGCAGCCACCATGCGCACCGCCATGGCGAAGTTATGCACCGGGACTTTCTGCATTTGCGGGTCTTCATCGAAGTCCTTGGAATAGGCATAACCGCGCACGACAGCGATGGGATAGGCACGCAGCTGTTGCAGGCTGTCGAACTGGATCGCCTCGTCCTTGCGCTTGATAAAGCGCACGCGGTTGATCAGGTATTCAGCCGAGAACCGGCCTATATGGGTGCGCTCCTCGCTGTACCAGGCGTTGATCAGCACGTCATAGCGGCCTTCGCCGATGCCCAGCATCGCCCGGGCCCAGGGCACCTGTTCGAAGTCCGTGGCATAGCCGGCCCGCGCCAGGGCGGTGCTGACGATATCGGTCGCCAGGCCGCCATTTATCAAGGTGGAATCGGTAAAGGGCGGCCAGGCATCGGCGACCAGGCGCAACTTTTGCGCGCAAGCCTCGTAGCTCAGCAACAGCAACCCGATCAATGCAAGAGTTCGATGCAATCGCGGCATGCCAAACGTCCTTGACGGGTTCAAAGCCCGGTTTTTTTTAGCCGAAACTCAACAGGCATCCTCGGACACCCGGTCCTAACATTAGCTCATTGGAACCGCAGCGCAGGGCTGTCACGAAGATTACACAAAGACGATAGCACCGCGACAAAGGAATGATGGCATTTTGGTCTTTGTCACAGATTTTCCTGTCGCGCGAGCAAGAGACTTCCGAGCCAACCACGCTTAATATCGGCAGCAGGTTCTTCAGGAAATTCAAAAAATGGATATCGAGTGGGTCTGCAAACATCACAGTGACCTGAGCAAGGAACAGCTGTATGCCATCCTCAAATTGCGCTCCGACGTGTTCGTCGTCGAGCAGAACTGCGCCTACCCGGACGTCGACGGACTGGACCTGGAGGGCGACACCTGCCACCTGATGGCCTGGCACGACAACCACTTGGTGGCCTATCTGCGCTTGCTCGACCCGCACTCGCAAAACAGCGACGTAGTGATCGGGCGCGTGATCATCGCCCCCCAGGCACGCGGCCAGGGGTTGGGCCACACGCTGATGGAACAAGCGCTCAAGCAGGCCGAGAAACATTGGCCCGGCACATCGATCTCATTGTCGGCCCAGGCGCACTTGCAGGGGTATTACGGGCGGTACGGGTTTGAAGCGGTGGGGGTGGAATACCTGGAGGATGGGATTCCACACATCGGTATGCATCGACCTTGATGACGGCATCGCGAGCAAGCTCGCTCCCACAGTGGATCCAGGTCGTACATCAATTGCCTGTTCACCGAAGATCGACGTGGGAGCGAGCTTGCTCGCGATAGGGCCAGCCCGAACACCACCCTGCAATCAGGGATACTCGAGCACCGCCTTGATCCGCGGCAGATTCGCCTCGATCCACCCCCGGTCAATCGCCCCCCAGTCGCGAATCCGATAACGCCCGGCGTGGTTGCGAGCGCCTTCCTCTTGTTCGAACTCACACACGATATCCAGGTCCGCCAGCGCCGCGACCGTGTCCTGGGCAGTGCGTCGCGGCATGCCGGTGACTTCAGTGAGCGCCGGGACGTTGCTGGCCACGCCGCTGTCGATCAGGTAGGCCACGTACAGGCGACGGTAGAAACTGGTCTTGGTCTTGCTCACGTCCATCCGGTCAGTCCTTGTGAGGTTGCAGGTCACGCCAGGTCAGGTACACCCGCAGGTCGAATTCCAGTTGGTGATAGCCCGGCAGCATATGTTCGCAGAGTTGGTAGAAGGCCTTGTTGTGCTCCGACTCCTTGAAGTGGGCCAACTCGTGCACCACGATCATCTTCAGGAACTCGGGCGCCGCGTCCTTGAACAGCGCCGCGATGCGGATTTCCTTCTTGGCCTTGAGCTTGCCGCCCTGCACCCGCGACACCGCGGTGTGCAGGCCGAGGGCGCGGTGGGTCAGGTCCAGGCGATTGTCGAACAACACCTTGTCGATGGCCGGCGCGTTACGCAGGTATTGCTGCTTGAGGTCCAGCGCATAACCGTACAGGGCCTTGTCGCTCTGGATCGGATGCCGCCCCGGGTAGCGCTGTTGCAGGTAATCGCCCAGGCGGTCCTGGGCGATCAGTTGCTGCACTTGGGCTTGCAGGGCGGCGGGGTAGGCCTGGAGGTATTTGAGTGCGGTCATCGGCGGCAACACAGTCACAAGAGGTCGCCAGTGTAGCGAATTCAGGCCTGCACCGCGCTCCAGTCGAAGGGCGTGGCGAAGGTACTGGTGTCTTCGGCCATCAACGGGCGCGCCACCAGGAACCCCTGCACGAACTCGCAGCCGTGGGCGTGTAGCCACAGATACTGCTCGCGGGTTTCCACCCCTTCGGCAATGACCCGCAAGCCCAACTGCGTACACAGGTCGATGACCGAGGCGGCCAGCGCGGCATCCCGGGGCGACCCTGGCAGACGGGCGATCAAGTGCCGATCCAGCTTGAGGGTGTCGAGTTCAAGGTCGCGCAGATGCGTCAGCGAACACGGCCCCGAACCGAAGTCATCCAACGCCACGCGCACCCCGAGGTGCCGGAGCAGCCGCAATTGCTTACGGGTTTCATCGGGGTTGCGCATCAGCGCATCCTCGGTCACCTCGACCTCCAGTTGCCGCGGTTCCAAGCCATGGCGCTCCAGGACCTGGCGCAACTCGGTCACCAGGTTCGGCATGCCGAACTGAGTGCTGCTCAGGCTTACCCCCAACACCAGGTCGTCAGCGAACAAGCGTTCCCAGACTTTGCGCTGGGCCGCGCTGCAATGATAAATCCAACTGCCCAGCCGACTGATCAATCGCGCCTCTTCCAGCAACGGCAGGAACAGGCCCGGCGGCACATCGCCGACGCTCGGGTGCTGCCAGCGCAACAGCGCCTCGAACCCACGGATCCGCCCGTCGATGATGCTCACCTGCGGCTGGTAGACCAAATTGAAATCGCGGTTCTCGATGGCCGAGCGCACACTCTCTTCCAGCATCAGCCGTGAACGGGCTCGACCGTTCATTTCGTGATCGTAAAAACGGTACTGCTGGCGACCGGCCCGCTTCGCCTCATACATGGCGATGTCGGACGCCCGTAGCAACCCGTCGAGGTTGGCGCCACAATCCGGATACGTGGCGATGCCGATGCTGGCGCCGAGCGCTACGTCCATGCCTTCGATCTGCTGGCAGATCGCGACGCGCTCGATGAGTTTCTCCGCGATCTTGGCCGCTTGCTCCGGGAATTCCAGATCCAGCAACGCCGTGAACTCGTCACCGCCCAGCCGCGCCAGGATATCGAACGGGCGCAGGCTGGCCTTCAACTGCTCCGACACCCAGCGCAATACCCGGTCCCCGGCATCATGGCCCAGCGAGTCATTGACCCGCTTGAAGCCATCGAGGTCCAGGTACAGCAGCACCCAGTTGCTTTCCAGTCGCTCGCTGCGCATCAACAGGTTTTCCGCGGTCTGGTAGAAGCCCCGACGGTTGAGCAAGCCGGTCAGCGGGTCCGTGACGGCCTGGTATTCGAGCTGCTGGTGCAAGTGGCGAACCACGGACATGTCCTGGAGCGTCACCACCATCGCCTTCTGCTCCGAGGGCAGCGGCGCGCAGGACAAGGCCACCGACACCTGCTGGCCGGGTGCCGTGCGCAGCACCGCGTCATGCAGTCGCCAGGTTTCACCGCGCCGATAGGCGTTGTGGATATCGGAATCGACCCACTCGGGAATATGGGGTTTCTGCAGGAAATCCAGGAACGGCATCCCCTGCAACTGGTCGGCGGTGGCATTGAGCAAACGGCAGGTCGACGGATTGGCGAAGCGGATACACCCATCCTCATCCACCACCAGGATGCCTTCGGCGGCGTTGTCCAGCACCGAGGCATTGAAGGCCCTGGCCGCTTCGAGATCCTGGCTCAGACGCTGCAAGGCCCGGCGATTACGCTGGTGC
This sequence comes from Pseudomonas sp. NFIX10, assembly GCF_900111955.1. Lineage (NCBI taxonomy): Bacteria > Pseudomonadati > Pseudomonadota > Gammaproteobacteria > Pseudomonadales > Pseudomonadaceae > Pseudomonas > Pseudomonas sp. NFIX10. The sequence continues at coordinate 33,680 of NZ_FOKH01000045.1, forward strand.
TCGAGCAATGCCTGGACCTTGGGCTTGAGGATTTGCGGATCGAAGGGCTTGAACAGGTAGTCCACCGCGCCACTGGCGTAGCCCTTGATGACCGCGTCCTGGGATTGCTCGTTGGCGGTCAGGAAAATGATCGGCGTGAGCCGCGTGCGCTGGCTGCCACGCATCAGGCGCGCGACTTCGAAACCGTTCATGTCAGGCATCTGCACATCCAGCAGAACCAGATCGATGTCGTGTTCCAGCAGCAGGTTAAGCGCCTCGACCCCCGAGGACGCAGTCATCACCCGCCAATCCTGCCGCTGCAACAAAGCCCTCATGCTGAGCAGGTTTTCAGGGTAATCATCAACAATCAAAAGGACAGAGGTGTCTTCGCCGGGCGTTGGTTGCGCGCATTCCATGCTGCTTCTCTTATCGGGCGCCACGTCCGTTTTTACGTAGCAAAGCGGACAAATACTGTCCCCTCACTCTAGACCGGGATTTTGAAAAGCAGTAGGTGTCATCACGCCATCACCCGGACAAAGCCCGAAATAGCCGACTAACGGTCACCCTCTTCAGGCACAGAAACTGCAAAGACCCAATCGACGAACAATTGACGTCAAACATTCGCCGAACGGTCAACAAGAAAAAGCCCAGTCCAGCGTTCTGAAACGCTTCAAAAGGGCGGTTTAAAGCCTCCCGCTACGGCGTCCACCTTTACATCTCGACACGCAGGACCTGGACATGATCGATCTCGCAACCTGGAACTTGAGCATCCCCGAAGGCAGCCCACCGGCAACCATTTCAACCCCGCTGCTGGTACAGGGGTTCAAGGACCAATACTTCAACTCCGAAACCGGGACCCTGTTCTTCTGGGCACCGGTGACCGGCGCCAAGACGGAAAACGCGATCTACCCGCGCAGCGAACTGCGGGAGACCTACAGCAACGGTACGTTGCGCAACTGGCTGTACTCGGCGGCGGACAACAAACTGGCCGCGACCCTGACCGTCAACCAAGTGCCCAGCAGCGGCAAGATCGTGATCGGCCAGATCCACGCCAAGGACAGCACCAGCCCCATGGTGAAGCTGGAATACCAGTACAAGACCTATAGCTCCACCGGCAACATCGTCGCCAAGGTTCGCATGCGCCCCGACGATGCAACGGGCCAAGTGATCACCATCGCCACGGGCATCAAGCTCAATCAATCGTTTTCTTACCTGATCCACCTCAACCGTGCAGGTCTCTTGGCCATCAACGGTGCCGGGTACCAGTGGAGCAGCACCGTTAGCAGTACCTGGAGCGACAAACCGTTGTATTTCAAGGCTGGCGTGTATGTGCAAGACAACACCGGCTACGTCACAGAAGGCGGGAAAGTGACCTTCAGCATGCTGGATATCGATCACAACCTGTGATTGCGCCTTCTCGTAGCGCCATAGCAGCAGGGACGCTGCTTGCCTCGTGCGACAAAAATCTCCCTATCCGCTGCTTGACGCCCCACAACAGGGCGCCATAGACAGATGCCATATCGCCATGTTCCCGAAAAATTCCTATTAGCCGACTAACGGTCAACTGTTTCGGGCACCAAACCGGCAAATGCAACTCTGACGGACTGTTGACGCCAACCCTCCGCCGTACGAACGTGCCAAATACTCGTTCGCGCCCTCTTTTGGCCTCAGCAAAAGCGCGTCTTAGAGCCCTCCGGCTGTGGCGTAATCATTTCTTCTTCTCAGAAAGGATCCGAACATGGTCGATCTTGCAACCTGGAACCTGAGCATTCCCGAAGGCAGCCCGCCGAAGACCATCGAAACCCCTCGGCTGGTGGATGGATTCAAGGATAAGTACTTCAATTCAGAAGGCAGCACGGTGTACTTCTGGTCGCCTGTCACCGGCACCAAGACTGAAAACGCGATCTACCCGCGCAGTGAATTACGGGAAACCTACAAAGACGGCACCTTGCGCAACTGGGTCTACCCTGACGCCGACAATAAATTGAGCGCGACTCTGGTGGTCAACCAAGTGCCCAGCAGCGGCAAGATCGTGATCGGGCAGATTCATGCCAAGGACAGCAGCAAACCCATGGTGAAACTGGAGTACCAGTACAAGGATGACGGCAAGACTGGCGACATCGTTGCCAAGGTCCGCATGCGTCCCGATGATGACGAGGGTCGGGTTATCACCGTCGCGTCCGGCGTGAAGCTGGCCCAGTCCTTCAGTTATCGGCTTCACCTTGATCGTACCGGTGACTTGGGTATTACTGCGGCGGGTCGTAGCTGGTACACCACCGTCAGCTCCAAATGGAAGGTCAAGCCGTTGTACTTCAAGGCTGGTGTGTATGTGCAGGACAACAGTGGCTATACCAGCGAAGGTGGGAAGGTGACGTTCAGCAAGTTGGATATCGATCACAACACTTGATTGTGGGCTTTCGATAGAGAGATACCGTGTGTATATCCGTTGCTGCGGTAACGGCGGCTTATGGTTCCGCTCTTACAGCGGGTCACTTTTGGAAGAGCGCCAAAAGTAACCAAAAGCGCTTTTGCCCCACCACTCGGCACCTCGCCTAGGCTCGGTGTGCCCGAACGCAGGCATTGCTCCGTGGGCCCGCCGCGAAGGGCCATCCATGGCCCAGCGCGGCTATCCCGGCATCCATGCCGGGATGCCCACTCCACAATACCTGCGTTCGGCCAGCGTGGTTAACGGGGCGCCGAGATCAACGTCCACCGCGAGGCGGCTTGCCAGCCGGCCTGGCTCTCACGGTCGTACTCCGATCCAATTGTGGGAGCGGGCTTGCTCGCGATGGCGGCCTGACAGCCGACCAATCTCTACCGGTTGCACCCGATCCCAACTGTGGGAGCGAGCCTGCTCGCGAGACGGCCTGACAGCCGGCCAGTCCCTCCCGGTTGCCCTCCGATCAACCACAGCATCTGCCATTCCCTCAGGCGCAGCGACAGCAAATACTGCGCACCTGCCCTTCTGAAAGTCTCGTAGGAAAACACGCACCGTGGCGAGGGAGCTTGCTCCCGCTGGGCTGCGAAGCGGCCCCTTTTTTTCGTCAGACCTACCCGATGCCCAATGTTTACGGGGAGCTGCGCCCCCGAGCGGGAGCAAGCTCCCTCATCACAGGGGGTTGCGTGCGTCCTACAGCTCGGTTGCTGGGTCAAAAATCCGCTCTGAATCCGCTCTATAGTTAGGGCCGTCGCTGGCTTTGGTCAGTGACGGGGGTTTCGCAGCCCAATACAGAGGAATACACCGTCGAATGAAAATTCAGGCAAACTTGCCCGCGTTCATTTTATGGCGGTTGCGCGCGGGAGATCTTTGGGTCTGCCGAGTTTGATTCCTCTTCGGTCTGCGAACCCGCGCGTAGCTGCCACCCGTTTGTTTCGCAGCGAAAAGGTGGCATTTCTTTTTTTTGAGGAATTAAACCTTATGACGTCGAATCAATCGTCCAACAGCTTCACCCCGCTAACCCCAATCGCCACCACCCACCCCGTCCTGTTCATCGATAAAACCGCCCCATTGACCGAACTCCACGCCTGCGCCAGCGAACGCCTGCACGCCACGCTCGACTACCTGACGCTGATGGCCTGCACCACACTGCGCGATTCGGCCGAGACCGACATCAACACCATCACCAACATCGCCCGGATCATGGTCCAGGATGTGGCGGATGTTTTTGGAGTGATTGAACAGCGCGGGCTCGAAGGGCAGTAAAGCTCCCCTAAGAAGCAAGCTTGCTCAATATCCTCATCGACAGTGACACCGCCTTCGCGAACAAGCTCGCTCCCACAGGAGAAACGCGGTCACCCCTAAACCAGGTCGGCTATAAGGCCGCCTCGCAGTGGACGTTGATCTCGGACGCCCCGTTAACCACGATGGCCGAACGCAGGCATTGTGGAGTGGGCATCCCGGCATGGATGCCGGGATAGCCGCGCTGGGCCATGGATGGCCCTTCGCGGCGGGCCCACGGAGCAATGCCGGAGTGAGGGCATGCCGAGCCTAGGCGAGGCACCGAGTGGTGGGGCATAAAGCGTTTTGGTTACTTTTGCGCTTCTCAAAAGTGACCCGCCGTAAGGGCGGAACCATAAGCCGCCGTTACCCAAGAAACGGATATACACACAAACCCCACCCATAAAAAAACCCGCATCACTGCGGGTTTTCTCACACCACTGAAGGAAGCCTTAGTTGACCTTGGCGTTCAACTCACCCTTCAAATACCGCTGATACATCGCTTCCAGCGAGATCGGCTTGATCTTCGAAGCATTACCGGCAGTCCCAAACGCCTCATAACGCGCAATGCACACATCACGCATGGCCGTCACAGTGGCGCCGAAGAACTTGCGCGGATCGAACTCGCTAGGATTGGTCGCCATCAAACGACGCATGGCACCGGTAGAGGCCAGGCGCAGGTCAGTGTCGATGTTGACCTTGCGCACGCCGTACTTGATGCCTTCGACGATTTCCTCAACCGGCACGCCGTAGGTTTCCTTGATGTCGCCACCATACTGGTTGATGATCGCCAGCCATTCCTGCGGCACCGAGGACGAACCGTGCATCACCAGGTGGGTGTTGGGGATGCGCTTGTGGATTTCCTTGATGCGGTCGATGGCCAGCACGTCGCCGGTAGGTGGCTTGGTGAACTTGTAGGCGCCGTGGCTGGTGCCGATGGCGATGGCCAGGGCGTCGACCTGGGTTTTCTTGACGAAGTCCGCCGCTTCTTCCGGGTCGGTCAGCATCTGGCTGTGGTCCAGCATGCCTTCGGCGCCGATGCCGTCTTCTTCACCGGCCATGCCGGTTTCCAGCGAACCCAGGCAACCCAGCTCACCTTCCACCGACACACCGCAGGCGTGGGCCATGGCCACAGTCTGCTGGGTGACGCGGACGTTGTATTCGTAGTCGGTCGGGGTCTTGCCGTCTTCGCCCAGGGAACCGTCCATCATCACCGAGCTGAAGCCCAGTTGGATGGAGCGCTGGCAGACGTCCGGGCTGGTGCCGTGGTCCTGGTGCATGCACACCGGGATGTGCGGAAATTCTTCGATCGCCGCCAGGATCAGGTGACGCAGGAACGGCGCGCCGGCGTATTTGCGGGCACCGGCCGAAGCCTGGACGATCACCGGAGAGTCAGTCTTGTCAGCGGCTTCCATGATGGCGCGCATCTGCTCAAGGTTGTTGACGTTAAAGGCTGGAACGCCGTAGCCGAATTCGGCTGCGTGGTCCAGCATCTGACGCATGCTGATAAGTGCCATTGTGTCTCTCTCCCGGTCGAGGGTCGTTAATCGTGCCAGCCTGCCGGAGCGGCGGCGGCTATTCAAGTCATTGCGGATCGGGGGTTGGCCCGAGCCGCGTGGTCGATATCGCTAAACCCAAATACTGACGCGATCCCTGTGGGAGCGAGCTTGCTCGCGATGAGGGCGGTACATTCAACATCACTGTTGCCTGATACACCGCTATCGCGAGCAAGCTCGCTCCCACATCTGGATCTCTGTGGATCAGTTCAATCGTATTTACTGCGCCTTGCAGCCACGCCCAATCAAGTCATTGGTGGCGACCCAATACACCAGGCCTTCCTCACCCTTGACGTGAAAAGCCAGCATGTCGTCGCTGTACAGCGAACCTTCGGCACCCGGCTCAAGCTTGAGGCGATAAACCTTATCGGCGCCGCCCAGGCGTACATCGACTTCCTTGCGGGCGGCATCGGTGTAGCGCCAGAGCACTTTCGCCTCGCTGTCACAGGTCCAGCTCGTCCAGCCCTCTGCCACGGGCTCGGACGACTGCAAAAAACCCAGTTGCGAACAACCGGCCAGCCATGCCAACGCCATAACGGCGATCAAGCCTTTCATCCATGTTCCTCGACGGACGGCACACGCCGCCCGCCATGAGTTAAGAGTCAGACCCGTCAAGGACAACCATGTTCCTTGGCCGGGGTTTGCGTCTCGTATTTGTCCAGGCCGTCCGGTCCGGAACGCTTGTTCAGCACCGGATTCGTCTCGGCCTGCCAGTCGGCCTGGTAACAGCCTTCTTCGGGCGTCGGTGTGCCGGTTTGCGGAGCCGGAGCCTGCGGGCTGCTCGAGCAAGCCACCAGCATCGTTGCCGCCAGCAACAACGTGAACGTCTTGACCATCAGAACACTCCTTTGCCTGGTCAACGCAGCCTCAGGCCTTGGCCCGGCTTTCCAGGACTTCCACGGCCGGCAGCACCTTGCCTTCGACGAATTCGAGGAACGCGCCACCACCGGTGGAAATGTAGGAGATCTGGTCGGCCACGCCATATTTGTCGATGGCCGCCAAGGTGTCGCCGCCGCCAGCGATAGAGAACGCGGAGCTTTCGGCGATGGCCTGGGCCAACACCTTGGTGCCGTTGCCGAACTGGTCGAACTCGAACACACCGACCGGGCCGTTCCACAGGATCGTCTGGGAGGATTTCAGCAATTGGGCGAAGTTGGCTGCGGTTTGCGGGCCGATGTCGAGGATCATGTCATCGTCGGCCACGTCGGCCACCAGCTTGACGGTGGCCGTCGCGCTTTCCGCGAATTCCTTGGCCACGACCACGTCCACCGGCAACGGTACGCTGACCTTCGCGGCGATTTCCCGGGCGGTGTCCAGCAGGTCCGGCTCGTACAGGGATTTGCCGACCGGGTGACCGGCGGCGGCGAGGAACGTGTTGGCGATGCCGCCACCGACGATCAACTGGTTGCACACCTGGCTCAGGCTGTTGAGCACGTCCAGCTTGGTGGAGACTTTGGAGCCGGCAACGATGGCGGCCATCGGCTGGGCCGGCGAGCCCAGGGCCTTGCCCAGTGCGTCCAGCTCGGCCGCCAGCAACGGGCCTGCGGCGGCGATTTTGGCGAATTTCGCCACGCCGTGGGTCGAACCCTCGGCGCGGTGAGCGGTGCCGAAGGCGTCCATCACGAATACGTCGCACAGGGCGGCGTATTGCTGGGCCAATTCATCGGCGTTCTTTTTCTCGCCCTTGTTGAAGCGCACGTTTTCGAACAGCACGACATCACCGGCCTTCACATCGACACCGCCCAGGTAGTCAGCGACCAACGGCACGTCGCGGCCCAGGGCACGGCTCAAGTAATCGGCTACCGGCTTGAGGCTGTTTTCCGCAGAGAACTCGCCTTCGGTCGGACGGCCCAGGTGGGAGCAGACCATCACGGCCGCGCCTTTTTCCAAGGCCAGCTTGATGGTCGGCAGCGAAGCCAGGATACGCGCGTCGCTGGTGACAACACCGTCCTTGACGGGGACGTTGAGGTCTTCGCGGATCAGTACGCGCTTACCTTGCAGATCGAGGTCGGACATCTTCAACACGGTCATGGGTCGCAATTCCTGGGTAACTGTTTAGAGAGCAGGTTTTTTCGAAGCGGTTTGCAGGTAATGCTCGGCAACGTCCAGCATTCGGTTGGCAAACCCCCATTCGTTGTCGAACCAGGCCAGGATGTTCACAAGCCGCGGCCCGGAAACACGGGTCTGGCTGGCATCGACAATGGCCGAATGAGGGTCATGGTTAAAATCACAACTGGCGTGAGGTAACTCGGTGTAAGCCAGGAGGCCTTTGAGCGGGCCACTGGTGGCGGCTTCGCGCAGGATCCGGTTGACCTCGGTGGCGTCGGTATCGCTCACGGTCTGCATCGTGATGTCGAGGCAGGACACGTTGACCGTCGGCACCCGCACGGCTTTGGCCTGAATTCGCCCGGCAAGTTCCGGCAGCAGGCGTTCGATGCCGCGCGCCAGACCAGTGGACACCGGAATCACCGATTGGAACGCCGAACGGGTGCGGCGCAAGTCTTCATGATGGTAGGCGTCGATCACGGGCTGGTCGTTCATTGCCGAGTGGATCGTGGTGATCGACACGTATTCCAGACCAATGGCCTGGTCCAGCAGGCGCAACAGCGGCACGCCGCAGTTGGTGGTGCAGGACGCGTTGGACACCAGCAGCTCTTCGCCGGTCAGGCAATCCTGGTTCACGCCGTAGACGATGGTGGCGTCGACATCCGCTTCGCTGGCCATCGGCTGGGAGAACAGCACTCGCGGCGCGCCGGCCGCGAGAAAACGCTGGCCATCTTCGCGGGTGTGGTAGGCACCGGAACACTCGAGCACCAGATCGACATCCAGGGACGCCCAATCGATGCCTTCGGGGGTGGCACTGCGCAGCACTTTCACGCAGTCGCCATTGATAAGCAGACAATCGCCCTCGACCCGCACTTCGCCGGGAAACCGGCCGTGGGTGGAGTCAAAGCGTGTCAGGTATTCGATGCTGGCCATGTCGGCCAGATCGTTGATGGCCACAATCTCGAACCCAGCCTTGGCTCCTCGCTCGAACAATGCACGCAAGACGCAACGACCTATCCGGCCGTAGCCGTTGAGTGCAACTTTGTAGGGACGCGGTTGGGGCATGGGGTTCTCGATTACCGTGGTGAATCCTGCAGTTCAGTATTGCCTGAGCCTGCGCTATCGCGAGCAAGCTCGCTCCCACAGGATCGGTGGAGAACCTTGTGGGAGCGAGCTTGCTCGCGATGGCGTCAGCCCGACGATGCAACTTTCGGATCAGTCTTCCAGCAGCTCTTCAGCCTGCCCCAGGATGTTTTCCAGGGTGAAGCCGAACTCCTCGAACAGCGCCGGCGCAGGCGCCGATTCGCCGTAGGTGGTCATGCCGATCACGCGGCCTTCCAGGCCCACGTACTTGTACCAGTAATCGGCATGGGCAGCCTCGATGGCGATCCGCGCGCTGACTTGCAGCGGCAATACCGCCTGCTTGTAGCCGGCATCCTGGGCATCGAACACGCTGGTGCACGGCATGGACACGACGCGTACGTTGCGGCCCTGCTCGGTCAGCTTGTCGTAGGCCTGGACGGCCAGGCCGACTTCGGAGCCGGTGGCGATCAGGATCAGTTCCGGCTCGCCGATGCAGTCCTTGAGCACGTAGCCGCCGCGCGTGATGTCGCCGATCTGGTCGGCATCGCGGTTCTGGTGCTGCAGGTTCTGACGGGAGAAGATCAGCGCCGATGGGCCGTCGTTACGCTCGATGGCGTATTTCCAGGCCACCGCCGACTCCACCGCATCGCACGGACGCCAGGTGTCCAGGTTCGGCGTGCAACGCAGGCTCGCCAGTTGCTCGATCGGCTGGTGCGTCGGGCCGTCTTCGCCCAGGCCGATGGAGTCGTGGGTGAACACATACAGAATGCGTTTTTTCATCAGCGCCGACATGCGCACAGCGTTGCGGGCATATTCCATGAACATCAGGAAGGTGGCGCCGTAAGGCACCAGGCCGCCGTGCAGCGCGACGCCGTTCATGATTGCGCTCATGCCGAACTCGCGAACGCCGTAGTACATGTAGTTGCCGCTGGCGTCTTCGGCGCTGACGCCCTTGCAGCCTTTCCACAGGGTCAGGTTGGAACCGGCCAGGTCGGCCGAACCGCCCAGCAATTCAGGCAGCAATGGGCCGAAGGCGTTCAGGGTGTTCTGGCTGGCCTTGCGGCTGGCGATGGTTTCGCCCTTGGCGGCGACTTCAGCGATGTACGCCGAGGCTTTTTCGGCGAAGTCGGCCGGCAGCTCGCCGCTGAGGCGACGCACCAGCTCGTTTGCCAGCTCGGGGAATTCGGCGGAATAGGCAGCGAAGCGCTGGTCCCACTCGGCTTCGAGCGCACGGCCCTTTTCCTTGGCATCCCATTCGGCGTAGATGTCAGCCGGAATTTCGAACGGGCCATGGTTCCACTTCAGCGCGGCACGGGTCAGGGCGATTTCCTCGGCCCCCAACGGCGCGCCGTGGCAGTCTTCCTTGCCTTGCTTGTTCGGCGAGCCGAAACCGATGGTGGTCTTGCAGCAGATCAGGGTCGGCTGGGCGCTTTTGCGAGCGGTCTCGATGGCGGTCTTGATCTCTTCCGGGTCGTGACCGTCGACGTTGCGGATCACCAGCCAGTTGTAGGCTTCGAAGCGCTTGGGGGTGTCATCGGTGAACCAGCCTTCGACTTCGCCGTCGATGGAGATGCCGTTGTCGTCGTAGAACGCGATCAGCTTGTCCAGGCCCAGAGTGCCGGCCAGGGAGGCAACTTCATGGGAAATGCCTTCCATCATGCAGCCATCGCCCAGGAATACGTAGGTGTGGTGGTCGACGACGTTATGACCTGGGCGGTTGAACTGCGCCGCCAGGACTTTCTCGGCGAGGGCAAAGCCCACCGCGTTGGCCAGGCCCTGGCCCAACGGGCCGGTGGTGGTTTCCACGCCTGGGGTGTAGCCATATTCCGGGTGGCCCGGGGTGCGGCTGTGCAACTGACGGAAGTTCTTCAGGTCATCGATCGACAGGTCATAGCCGGTCAGGTGCAGCAGCGAGTAGATCAACATCGAGCCGTGGCCGTTGGACAGCACGAAGCGGTCACGGTCGACGAACGAGGGGTTGCTCGGGCTGTGCTTGAGGTAGTCGCGCCAAAGCACCTCGGCGATATCCGCCATACCCATGGGGGCACCGGGATGGCCGCTGTTGGCTTTCTGCACGGCATCCATGCTGAGGGCACGAATGGCATTGGCACGCTCACGACGGCTGGGCATCGCTGTTCTCCTGCGGGTATTGAATCGAGAATGAATAAAACGAAACTGAAAAAGGCGAGCATTTTCCCTCACCCACCCGCCCCGGGGCAATGACAGATAGTCATCCTTGAGCGTTTTTCCGGTGGATAAAGTCGCATTCGCCGGGTGAAACCTTTCCGCTGATGACCTGTAGAGTCAAGCACGGATCGGGAAGTGCCATTTATCATCCAATATCAAAACTTTTTGATATTGAACTTGCGAGGATCCAAACCCCTCTCTAGACTGCCCTCAACTAGACCGCCCTCCCTGGGGACGGACCGCGCCACTAAAATGAAACAGACTGCGCCACTATATGAACCTGCCCGCGCCCTCCATTCGCCAAGACGACTGCGATGAGCTGGCGGCCCTTTGCAAGGCCGGCGGCGATCCGTTGCGGCTCAATGTATTGCGCGCCCTGGCCAACGATTCGTTCGGCGTGCTGGAACTGGCGCAGATCTTCGGCATCGGCCAGTCCGGCATGAGTCACCACCTCAAGGTCCTGGCCCAGGCCGACCTGGTGGCGACCCGCCGGGAAGGCAACGCCATTTTCTATCGCCGCGCCCTGCCCCACCCCGACCTGCTGGGCGGCAAACTGCACGCAGCGCTGCTGGACGAAGTGGACGCACTGAGCCTGCCGACCGACGTACAGGCTCGCATCGCCCAGGTTCACGGACAACGGGCGGCCGCCAGCCAGGACTTCTTCGCACGGGTCGCCGAAAAATTTCGCGCCCAGCAAGACCTGATCGCCGGCTTGCCGCAATACCGTGAAAGCGTGGTGGCGCTGCTCGACAAATTGAGCTTCGAGCCTGCGGCCACGGCGATCGAAGTCGGCCCCGGCGATGGCGCCTTTCTGCCAGAGCTGGCGCGGCGCTTCAGCCAGGTGACGGCGCTGGACAACAGCCCGGCCATGCTCGAACTGGCGCGCCAGGTGTGTGAGCGCGAGGCCCTGGCTAATGTACGCCTGCAACTGGCCGATGCACTGGACGGCATGAGCCTGCAGGCCGACTGCGTGGTATTGAACATGGTGCTGCATCATTTCGCCGCGCCGGCCGATGCACTCAAGCACATGGCCCGCCTGCTGCAACCGGGCGGCAGCCTGCTGGTGACCGAGTTATGCAGCCACAACCAGAGCTGGGCCAGGGAAGCCTGTGGCGACCTCTGGCTCGGCTTTGAACAGGACGACCTGGCCCGCTGGGCCACCGCAGCGGGCCTCGTGCCCGGGGAAAGCCTCTATGTAGGCTTACGTAATGGTTTCCAGATCCAGGTTCGCCACTTTCAGCGACCCACTGGCGACACTCACCAACGGTAACGTGTAGGAAAACATCGAGATGAGCGAATACTCCCTTTTCACCTCCGAGTCCGTGTCTGAAGGGCATCCGGACAAAATCGCCGACCAGATTTCTGATGCGGTGCTGGACGCCATTATTGCTGAAGACAAGTTCGCCCGGGTGGCGTGCGAGACTCTGGTGAAAACGGGCGTGGCGATCATCGCTGGCGAAGTCACCACGTCGGCCTGGGTCGACCTGGAACAGATCGTTCGCGACGTCATCCTGGGCATCGGCTACAACAGCTCCGACGTCGGCTTCGACGGCGCGACCTGCGGCGTGATGAACATCATTGGCAAGCAGTCCCCGGACATCAACCAGGGCGTTGACCGGGCCAAGCCTGAAGACCAGGGCGCAGGCGACCAGGGCCTGATGTTCGGCTACGCCAGCAACGAGACCGACGTGCTGATGCCGGCCCCGATCACCTTCTCGCACCAGTTGGTTCAACGCCAGGCCGAGGCCCGTAAATCCGGCCTGCTGCCTTGGCTGCGCCCGGACGCCAAGTCCCAGGTGACCTGCCGCTACGAAGGCGGCAAGGTGGTCGGTATCGACGCCGTCGTCCTGTCGACCCAGCACAACCCTGAGGTGTCCTACAAAGACCTGCGCGAAGGCGTGATGGAGTTGATCGTCAAGCACGTGCTGCCTGCCGAGTTGCTGTCCAAGGACACCCAGTTCCACATCAACCCGACCGGCCAGTTCATCATCGGCGGCCCGGTGGGCGACTGCGGCCTGACCGGTCGCAAGATCATCGTCGACAGCTATGGCGGCATGGCCCGTCACGGCGGTGGCGCGTTCTCCGGCAAGGACCCATCGAAGGTTGACCGTTCGGCCGCCTACGCCGGTCGTTATGTCGCCAAGAACATCGTGGCCGCCGGCCTGGCCGAGCGCTGCGAGATCCAGGTGTCCTACGCCATTGGCGTCGCCCAGCCTACGTCGATCTCGCTGAATACCTTCGGCACCGGCAAGATCGGCGATGACAAGATCATCAACCTGGTCCGCGAAGTGTTCGACCTGCGTCCATACGCCATCACCACCATGCTCGACCTGCTGCACCCGATGTACCAGGACACCGCCGCCTACGGTCACTTCGGTCGTACGCCAGAGACCAAGACCGTCGCTGGCGATACCTTCACCACGTTCACCTGGGAAAAAACCGACCGCGCGGACTCCCTGCGCGCCGCTGCCGGCCTGTAACACCCGCGTGTAAGGAAAAGCCCCTGGCGACTGGGTCGCCAGGGGCTTTTTTTATTAAAAAATTAAAGTCAGGCACCGCTTCTGTGGCGAGGGGATTTATCCCCGTTGGGCTGCGATATAGGTAGTCCGTTCCTTGCTCCCCCATACTGATACTCGCTGGAGTCCGGTTGTCGCGAGGAAGGAACATGCACCTGCGAGCTACGAATAGGGCTGCAACGCATCTCGATGATTACTGCTTCACCTTCGAGCCCAGCAGGTGCGCTTGCGCCCTCTAACGAACACTCAGGGAAAGCCGGGCACGGCTCTCTATATCGCCTTCGCTGGACGCAAGCATGCATGTTCCTGCATGTACTTTAGCGTCTGTGGAGGTGTGCAATGCAAACGCTCTTGTCTCAGAAATTCACTGCTTATATCGGAATTGATTGGGCCGATACCAAACATGACGTCT
>NZ_FOKH01000052.1:0-14236 GCF_900111955.1 Pseudomonas sp. NFIX10
TGCCCGAGTGGTATTCGCCCTGCTGAAGAATCAGAGCGAATACTTACCGAAAGGCATTTAGGGGGTAGCCCTGCACCATAGAATCTCCCACAGTTTGATCTGGGCTCAAGCCCCCTTGTGGGGGCTTGATTCAGGCGGTGAAGTCGCTGGCGTGCAGTTCCTTGACACCCACCAGTTCGAATTCGAACTCGGGGGTGGCGTCGGCGTTGGTACTGCCGGAGAGGATGCCATCGACGAAGCGCAACTGGCCGGTGGCGTTGGTGGCGTCGAAGGCATTGCTGCCGATGAAGGTGAAGGCATCGACGGTGGCGGTCGCCGGGTTGGCGTCCAGGCCGGTGAGGTCCAACTTGTCGAACTCCGCGCTCTTGAAACCGTTGATCACATCGCGCAAAGCCCCGACGCCCATGTCCGACAGCGCACCAAACGCGTAGGTGTCCGCGCCCGTGCCACCGGTGAGGTTATCGGTGCCCGCGCCGCCGATCAACCGGTCATCGCCCGAACCGCCCACCAACGTATCGTTGCCTGCACCGCCATCCAGGATGTTCCCCGCGCTGTTACCGGACAGACTGTCGGCATAGGCGCTTCCCGTCAGGTTCTCGATGAATTTCAAGGTATCGAGCCCGGAACCCACCGTGTTTTGTTGCGCAGACGTCGAGAGGTTCACGGTAACGCCGGCCAGGGCTCGCTCGAACGACACCGTATCGCTGCCATCGCGCCCGTCCAGGATGTTGTTGCCGGCGCCGGCGAACAGCGTGTTGTCCAGCGCGTTGCCCGTGCCATTGGCGGTGCCAGTGCTGTCGATATACAGGTTTTCGACATTGTTACCCAAGGTATAGGCGGCCAGGCTGCTGTGCACACTGTCGACGCCTCCCGTCACCGCATTGCTGTTGGTCTCGATCACGCTGTCGTCGGCATTGTCGACAAAGTAACTGTCGTTGCCATCACCACCACTCATGCTGTCGGCCCCGGCGGCGCCATCGAGTACGTTATGGGCGGCGTTGCCGGTGATGAAGTTACGCCGCTCGTTACCGGTGCCGTCGATCTCCGATATGCCGGTGAGTACCAGGTTTTCGAGGTTGGCGCCCAAGGTCCAACTGACCGAAGCCTGCACGGTGTCGATCTGCGAGGCCGAGGTGTTGGTTTCCACCACACTGTCGAACGCGTTGTCGACCACGTAGATGTCGTTGCCATCGCCGCCGGTCATGGTGTCGGCGCCCAGGTCGCCATCGATCGTGTCGTTGCCCGAACTGCCCACCAGGGTATCGTCCTGGTCGGTGCCGGAAATGTGTCCGCCCTGGTTCTGGGCGTTGTCGAAAATGTCCTGCACGCTGTTGTTGTCGTTGGGGTTGCCGTGGAAGCCCAGGTCATCGGCAATGTAGTCGGCCAGGCGCTGGCCGACGATTTCCGCCGATTCTTCGTGCAGGTGCCAGACGTCGTCGGGATACACCAGCGGATCGACTTCGTAGCGCAAGGGCAGGTCGGTGTAGTCCACCGCCAGCTTGACGTCGGCGCGTTCGGCGGCCATGGCCTCCTGGGCGGCGCGGACATAACCGACGCCTTCGACGATGGAGGCAATCTTTTCTTCCGAGTAACCCCGGGCTCGCGCCGCGTCCTGTTCGTAGTGCCCGGTCTCCATCAGGTACACGCTGAAGTTGCCGAACTGGGCGTGCAGGTAATCGAACACTTTCAAGGTTGCAGCCTTGTAGGCCGCTGCCGCCGCGGCCTTGTCCGTGGCGCGAGCGATTTCCTGGGCGGCTTCCTCGCCCTGGCCCCAGATGATGCCCATGGTGACGTTGTCGATCGACTGCAGTTCGGTGCGCTGGTCGCGCAGCAACGTCACCGCCCGCAAGAGTGCCGGCCCGGGTTGGTTGGTGTCCGTCAGCCACCAGCACAGCTGGAGTTCCTCGGGGCTGAGTGTGGACAGGCCGTTGACCGTGCTGCCGCCGACCGCGATGTCGATACCGTTGCCATCGGCATCGGTGAACTGGCTGCGCACGTCGTAGGTGGTGTAGCGGTTCAGGTCATTGACGAGCATCGAGGTGCCGGATTGGTCGTCGTCCTCGGTCATGCGCAGCAGGCGCGCATTGGATTGGCCGAGGGTGGGCAGGTAGAGAATGTCCTGCTGGGCACGTTCGCCGAAGACGAAGTCGCTGGCGGTGAGGGTGTTGAGGTAGTTGCCGTTGAGGGCGATCTCGAAGCGATTGCCATCGGCGTCGGCTTCGGCGGACTTGATGTAGGTCTTGTCGCCGGCCGCGTTCAGGGTCATGTACAACGTGCCGTTGTTGCCATCGCCGAGGCCGAGAAAGCCCAGCCCCGAGACGTCGATTTTGTCGACGCCAACGGTGAAGTCATAAATCGTGTCGGTGGCCGTGACACCACCGGTGTCGTAGTCGCGGTAGCTGTCGGACAGGTTGCTGTAGCGAAACGTGTCGGCGCCATCGCCACCGTACAACGAGTCCCGTCCGGCACCGCCGTCGACGATGTCCGCGCCGGTGCCGGCCTTGATCGTATCGTTGCCGCCGAGGCCGAGGATCAGGTCCGCGCCTGTCGTGCCGTTGAGGGTTTCGGCATTGTTGGTGCCGGTAATGGTGTTGGCGGGTGCATCGGCCACCACCAGGCTGAAGTTGTCGCTGACCGAGGCGCCCGAGGGATCGGTGGCCTTGACCAGAATGTCGTAGTTGCCCGCGGCGGTGCTGGTTGGCGTGCCGCTGAAGGTCAGGCTGGTGGCATTGAAGCTCAGCCAGGCGGGCAGGGCATTGCCGTTGGCGAGGGTCGCGGTATAGGTCAGCACATCCTGGTTGGCGTCGGTGAAACTGTTGCTCGCCACGGTGTATTTGAAGGGCGTGCTTTCACTGGCGTTCTGGTCCAGGAGTGGGGTGGCCACGACCGGGGCCACGTTGCTGGGGTTGGTCTGGTCGGCGAAGACGAAGTGATTGGCGGTCAGGCTGCTGACGAAGTTGCCCGCCATCGAGATCTCGAACCGGTTGCCGTTGGCGTCGACCGTGAGGTCCTTGAGGTAGGTGCGGTTGGTCGACGAACTGTAAGTGACTTGCAGAGTGCCGTTGAGCCCGTTGCCCAGGCCGGTATAGCCGAGGGCCGACACATCGATCTTGTCGGCGGCCACGTCGAAGTCGAGGATCTGGTCACTGGCGCTGGTGGAGCTCGTGCGGTAGCTATCGAGTTTCGAGGTGTAGCGGAACACATCGGCTCCGGTGCCACCGGTAAGCTTGTCGACCCCGGTGCCACCGACCAGGATGTCGTTGCCGGCGCCGCCATTGAGGGTGTCGTTGCCCGCGCCACCGAACAGTTGCTCATTGGCCGCGGTGCCGGTCAGGGTGTCGTTGTTCGGCGTGCCATTGATCACAATGGCTGTAGGGACGTCCTGCACGGCGAGCGTAAAACTGTCACTGACGGTGGCGTTGCTGCCATCGGTGGCCGTGACCTGGATCGAGTAGGTGCCCGACGCGGTGTCGGGAGGCGTGCCGTTGAAGGTGCGGGTGGCGGCATCGAAGGTCAGCCAACTGGGCAGGGGGTCGCCGTTGGCGAGCTTGGCGGTGTAGCTCAGGCTGTCGTTATCCGGATCGGTGAAGCTGGTGGCCGGCACCACGTAGCTGAACGGGGTGTTTTCGGTGGCGTTCTGATCCACCAGCGGCGTAGCCAGCACGGGCGCCTGGTTGGTCGGCGACGTGGTGGCGAAGACGAAGTTGGCGCTGGTCAAGGTATTGAGGTAATTACCGTCCAGTGCCACTTCGAAGCGGTTGCCATTGGCGTCGGCTTCCAGGGATTTGATGTAGGTCTTGGTGCCGGCGCTGTTGAGCACCAGGTACACGGTGTTGTTCTTGCCATCCCCCAGGCCGGTGAACCCCATGGCCGAGAGGTCGATCTTGTCGGCGCTGACGTTGAAGTCGGTGATCAGGTCGCCCAGGTTGGCGCCGCCGGTGTTGTAGTTGCGGTAGCTGTCCAGGCGATTGGCGAACACAAAGGTATCCGCCCCTGCGCCACCGGTGAGGGTGTCCATGCCGGCACCGCCGTCGAGCTTGTCGTCGCCGGCGCCGCCACTGAGGCTGTCATTGCCCGCCAGGCCGAGCAAGGTGTCGGCCGCATCGCTCCCCAGCAACGAGTCGCTGCCACTGGTGCCGGTGATCACCCGGTTGAAGATGAAGTTGCTGGCGGTCAGGGTACTGGCGAGGTTGCCCGAGAGGATCAGCTCGAAGCGATTGCCACTGGCATCGGCGTCGAAATCCTTGATGTAGGTGCGGTTGTTGCTGGCGCTGTAGCTGACCTGCAGGGTGCCGCCACGGCCATTGCCCAACCCGGTGAAGCCGAGGCCGGCGAGGTCGATCTTGTCCTGGGTGACGTCGAAATCGGTGATGGTGTCATCGAAGCTGGTGGTCGCGTTGCGGTAACTGTCCGACTGAGCGACGAACCGGAACGTATCGGCGCCGGTGCCGCCGGTGAGTTTGTCGACGCCCGCGCCACCGACGAGGATGTCGCCACCGGCCGCGCCATTGATGGTGTCGTTGCCCGCGCCGCCATAGAAAATCTCGCTGGCGGCGCTGCCGATCAGGGTGTCGTTGCCCGCCGTGCCTTGTACGGTGGTCATCGGTACGGTGGCGCTGACGTAGCTGCCGTCGCCATAGACCAGCGTGGCGCCCTTGCTGGTGTGGCTGATGGTGTTGGCGATGATGGCGTTGCGGTCGGTGCCGTCTTCATTGCGCTCTGCAACACCGTAGGTCGACAGGTCGCTGCCGCTGATGATGTTGCCCTGGATGAGGTTATCGCTGCCGTTGAAGTACTTGCCGGACACGCCCAGGGTGTCGTCATAGGACTGGATGATGATTTCCGGTACGGCACTGCCCAGGGCGTTGTTGTTGAGGGTGTTATCGATGACGTCGACGTGGTTGCTGCCGTAGATGCGGATCCCGGCACTGGTGTTGTCATGGATGTCGATGCCCGTGACGGTCACTTCGCTGGAGAGCTTGACCAGCACGCCTTCGGCGCCGTTGCCGTACACCTCGCCGCCGGTGATGGTGATGTTGCTGGGCGAGGGAATGTTCTCGCTGCCGCGCTGGACCACGATGCCATTGCCGCCGTTGTCGTAGGCGACGTTATTGGTCATGGTGAAATCGTGGGTGCTGGTGACGACGTTGAAACCGTGGCGGTCGTTGTTATAGGCGATGTTGTTTTCGAAGGTGCTGTCACTGAGGAAGTCGGCGACGAAGCCGTCCAGGCCGTTGCCGTGGGACACGCTGTTCTTGATGACCATGTTGACGGTTTGCTCGTGAGGGTCGAAACCGTACCCGGAGCAATCCTTGATCTCGACGCTGTCGAGGGTCACGTTGGAGTCGTAGCCTTCTTCGCCGGGAATATAGCCGTTGAACCAGCCGTCGACCTTGCCGGTGGTGCTGTCGCGGTTGCCGTCGATGGTGAGGTTGCTCACGCCGAAATCGTGGGTTTCCTCGCCATAGGCCGAGCGGATGATGCCGGTGATCTTGGTGTCGGAGCCATCGGCCAGCTTGACCGTGGTGTCGCCCATGCCGTCGCCGTACAGATAGACGTTGCTCTTGAGCATCAGGCAGCCATCGGAAGGTTCCTCACCACCGGAAACGATGTAGGTGCCGGTGGGCATGTACACCTGCCCACCGCCGGCCGCAGCCGCTGCATCGATCGCACTCTGGATAGCTGCCGTGTCGTCTGTGATGCCATCTCCTTTGGCGCCAAAATTTTGTACGTTGAAAATCATGAGCTTATCTCCGTATCAGGCTTAAACCTCGGTAGACGTCAACATTCCATCGACGACCTTCGTGTTATGACCCAACGGAGCGCAAAAGTTGTGACCGCATATCGGGGAAAGTGTCAAAAAGCCGGACTAACTGATCAGCGGTTATGTGAAGTGCGCGCAGTAGCAACGTTTCGTTGACGCTTTCTCACGCCCGACGCCGCCTACTGTGGGAGCGAGCTTGCTCGCGATAGCGGTGTGGCAGTCCACCTCAATGCAACTGATCCGACGCTATCGCGAGCGAGCTCGCTCCCACAGGGGGTCGTTGGTGTGGCGGACATGCGGTTTCCTTGATTTGGCATCAACCCCCACTCCCGGGGCCGCGGGATGCTGTTCAGCGCGGGCGGCGGCATGTCCCAGGGCCAATTGATGGTGCGCAACGTGGCTATGGCGTTCGACGCATACCTGGGGGGCGGACCAGACGGTTCAGTATTCGCGTACGGTCTGAAGCCATACACATAGCGCTCTACGGAAAAGTGAATCCGTTATTAGCCGCACTTGATGTCATGTGGGAAGATGATGGATCGGTCTTGCCTTGAAGGTCAGTCATAGAGGCTTAAGTTATGGATGAATGCTATGAATTATGTTGTGCTTTCGTTGTTGACCGTGTTGTTGGTGCCGGGGCCGACGAACTCATTGCTGTTTCAAGTCGGTATGAGCAGGGGGCTCAACAAGCTCTCGATGCGCTTCGTGGCAGCCGAATGGTTGGCATACGTTATTCAGATGACGATGTGGGGAGTGTTCATTGACCTGCTGATTACCGATCACTCCTGGGTGGTGATCGCTACCAAGATTTTTGCTGTGTGTTTCTTGTTTTATATTTCCTTGAAGCTTTGGTTTTCGGTAAAAGACCATGCACCAGTCGCAATGACGGGTGTTGCCGTTGCGGATCTGTTCGTGGCAACGCTGACCAATCCTAAAGGGTTGTTTTTTGTTTCCTTCGTTGCGCCGGTGGGCACATTTCTGTCGCTGGATAACTGGCTGTCATTCATTTCGCTATTCTCAGCCATTATTTTCCCGGTAGGGCTTGTATGGATCGCGGCTGGCGCTTTTTGCGGCCGGAAATTTCATGCGCTCGTATCTGGACGATTCTTAAATCGAGGCATTTCTTTGGTCATCGGGCTGTTCGCCTGCGGCATGCTGTTCAATATCGTGGCCCAGGTGGATTTCACCTGACTGCGCTCTGAGGTCTACTGCAAAGCGTTATTCATATGAGGTCCAACTGCGCGCTTACCTTTATTTTTTAAGCGACAACGCCCTTTTCAGGAACGCTGCCGTTCGACTCTCCCGGCATTTCGCCACCGTCGCCGGAGCCCCGCAAACCACCACGTTTCCGCCCTGGGTTCCAGCCCCCGGGCCGATATCGATGACCCAGTCACTCTGCGCCACCACTCGCATGTCATGTTCCACCACAACCACCGTATGACCTTCCTCCACCAGGCGATTCAACTGCACCAGCAAGCGATCCACGTCCTGGGGATGCAGCCCATTGGTCGGCTCATCCAACACATACAAGGTTGCGCCCCGGGCCTTGCGCTGCAGCTCCGTCGCCAGCTTGATCCGCTGGGCTTCGCCGCCGGACAGCTCCGTGGCCGGTTGCCCCAGGCGCAGGTAGCCCAGTCCGATATCTTGCAGCACTTGCAACGAACGCCTGGCCGCCGCTTGTTCGGCAAATACCTCGAGTGCCTGGTTCACGGTCAGTTGCAACACCTGGGAAATGTCCAGATCCTGCCAGCGAACTTCCAGGGTCTGTGGGTTGTAGCGGGCGCCGTGGCAGGTGGGGCAAGGGGCGTACACGCTGGGCATGAACAACAACTCCACGCTGACGAAGCCTTCACCTTCGCAGGTTTCGCAACGCCCCTTGGCGACGTTGAAGGAAAACCGCCCGGCATCGAATCCCAGTGCCTGCGCCTGTTCCGTGGCGGCAAACAGTTTGCGCACGTGGTCGAACAACCCGGTGTAAGTGGCGAGGTTGGAGCGCGGGGTACGGCCGATGGGTTTCTGGTCCACCTGGACCAGGCGCTTGATCGCATCGAGCCCGGCGACAACGCGCCCGGCACTGGTTTGCACGGGTTCGTCTTCCAGGCTTTGCTCGTCGGGTTCGGTGCTGGGGCTGGCCTGGCCCAGGTGCGCGCCGACCAGATCCAGCAGGGCCTGGCTGACGAGGCTGGATTTGCCTGAGCCAGAAATACCGGTTACGGCGGTGAAGCAGCCCAACGGGAAGGCCGCGTTCAGGTTGTCGAGGTTGTTGCGGGTGATGCCTTCCAGGCGCAGCCAATCCTTGGGTGCTCGTGGGCTGCGTGTCGCAGTGTGTTCTTCGTCAAAAAGGTAGGCGCGGGTGCGTGATTCAGGCACTTGGCCAAGGCCTGCCGGCGGACCGCTGTAGAGGATTTTCCCGCCTTGTTCGCCAGCGTCCGGGCCCACGTCGATGAGCCAGTCGGCGCGGCGCATGGTATCGAGGTCATGTTCGACCACAAACACGGAGTTGCCCGCTGCCTTGAGGCGTTGCAGGGCGCCAAACAGCGCTTCGCTATCGGCCGGGTGCAGGCCGGCGGAGGGCTCGTCCAGCACATAGATCACGCCGAACAACTGGGAATTGAGTTGGGTCGCCAGGCGCAGGCGTTGCAGTTCGCCGGACGAAAGCGTCGGCGTGCTGCGTTCCAGGGCGAGGTAGCCCAGGCCCAGGTCGATCAGCGTGACGATCCGTTCCAGCAGCTCGGCGGCGATGCGTTGGGCGGCCAGGCGTTTCTCCAGAGAGAGGTTGGGTGTGTGGCGGGCGTCGGGCCCGCCCACATGGGGATTGTCGCCCCTGGCGGCGCGTTGCTCACGGGCCTCGCGGGTTTGCCGGTGACTGAGGACGTCGCCCGTTTCTTCGGCCTGTGCAAGGTAGTCGGGCGCCAGGACCTGCTTGAGCACCTCGGCCAGTTCGAGCAGCGGCAGGTGCGACAGCTCGGCGATATCCAGGCCGGCAAAGGTCACGGTCAGCGCCTGGCGTTTGAGGCGTTTGCCCTCGCACACCGGGCACGGGCTGGCGCGCATGTATTGCGCCACGCGTTTGCGCATCTGGGCACTTTGGGAATGCATGAAGGTGTGCAGCAAGTAGCGCCGGGCGCCGCTGAACGTGCCTTGGTAACTGGGTTCGAGCTTGCGCTTGAGGGCGGTGCGGGTCTGGGGCGGCGTCAGTCCGGCGTAGACGGGAACGGTAGGGGTTTCTTCGGTGAAGAGAATCCAGTCCCGTTGCTTTTTCGGCAGGTCGCGCCACGGGATGTCGACGTCATACCCCAGGGTCACCAGAATGTCCCGCAGGTTCTGGCCTTGCCAAGCCATGGGCCAGGCAGCCACGGCGCGTTCGCGGATGGTCAGCGAAGGGTCTGGCACCATGGAGGCTTCGGTCACTTCATAGACCCGGCCCAGGCCGTGGCATTCCTGGCAGGCGCCCTGGGGCGTGTTGGGCGAGAAGTCCTCGGCGTAGAGCATGGGCTGGTCGGCCGGGTAGCTGCCGGCGCGGGAGTAAAGCATGCGAATCAGGCTCGACAGGGTGGTGACGCTGCCCACTGATGAACGTGCATTGGGGGTGCCGCGTTGTTGCTGCAAGGCGACTGCCGGCGGCAGGCCCTCGATGCTGTCCACGTCCGGTACGCCCACCTGGTCGATCAGGCGCCGCGCATAAGGCGCGACGGATTCGAAGTAACGACGCTGGGCTTCGGCATAGAGCGTGGAGAAGGCCAGCGACGACTTGCCGGAACCCGACACGCCAGTGAATACCACCAGGGCATCGCGAGGGATGTCCACGTCGACATTCTTGAGGTTGTGTTCGCGGGCGCCACGCACCCGGACGAAACCGGTGGCGTGCGGCAATGAAGAGGCAGTGGCGGGGCCGGAGCTTGCGGGCATGGGGAGTTCCTTGTAGGCGTCTGCTTAATGCGTTAGGGCTTTCAGGCGAAACGGCGTCACGCAGAGCATGGAGCCTGGGTCATAACGTTGACAATTATGCATGCGACCGGGTTCGTCCATTCTCGTGCGATAAAAATTTACGCCGGACAAACGACGTGAGAGCAGTTTCGCAGTTTATCCCGGGCTACGGACCTCCCGATGCCTCGTTCAAAATGGCTCTCTGGATTATTTGTCGCGCTGCTGGCCGGCGCGACGCTTTGTTGGGCGGTGATTTGGCGCCGATGGGCCACTGATGCCCGTGCACCGAACCGCTCTTTTGGTGGCGAGGAAGTTTGTGGAAGCGATCTCATCCCATGGAAGCGTCCACCCGCTACCCAAGTAGCATTCGTGGAGCCGGCGCGGCTTCGTACACTCAGGGCTCCTATCACGCACCCGCCGGAGGCGACGATGCAGCAGGCCCAGAGCGAAGGTGTGGTGAGCGCCATGTCCCAGGCGAGCGACGTCCAGCAGGTGGCCCAGGCGCTGGCGCGGCAGTTGTTGCACCCGCACCTGGGTTTCGTGCTGTTTTTCTGTTCCGCCGAATACGACTTGCCGGCCCTCGGCCAGGCGCTGTCCCAGAGTTTCGGCGGGATTCGCCTGGTGGGCTGCACCAGCGCCGGGGAAATCACCCCCCAGGGTTACGGTCGCAACTGTGTGACGGCGGTGGGTTTCGATCATCGGCACTTTTCCATTGCCGCCGAGCTGATCGGAGAAATGGAACACTTCAGCCTGATCGACGCCCAGCAAATGGTCGAGCGCCTGGCCAGCGGTTGTCGCAGCAACGCCTTGGCGCCGATCAAGGGCCATAGTTTCGCCTTGACCCTGCTCGATGGCCTGTCCAGCCGCGAGGAGATGGTGCTGGCGGCCTTGAGCGCCGCCCTGGGGGACATCCCGCATTTCGGCGGTTCGGCCGGCGATGACAACTACCTGACCCACACCCATGTCTACTTCGAAGGCCAGTTCCACAGTGGCGCGGCCGTGGTGGTGCTGATCAACACCTGGCTGGAATTCGAAGTCTTCACCACCCATCACATCCTGCCTCGACAAGAGAAGCTGGTGGTGACCGGTGCGGACAGCGCCTCGCGACGGGTCTATGAGCTCAACGCCGAACCCGCCGCCGAGGAATACGCCCGGCACATCGGCGTGCCGGTGAGCGCTCTCGACTACCGGGTCTTCGCCGCCCATCCCTTGGCGGTGCGCATCAATGACCAGTATTACGTGCGGGCGATCCAGCAGGTGCACCCGGACTTGAGCCTGAGTTTCTACTGTGCGGTGGAGAACGGCATTGTTCTCACCGCGATGACGCCCGGTCCCCTGCTGCACAACCTGCAAACGCTGTTCGACGGTTTGCAGGCGCGCCTCGGCGACTTGTTGCTGACCATCGGCTGCGATTGCTTCCTCCGGCGCCTGGAGTTGGAAGATCGTGGTGGCCTGGAGCAGATCGGCCAGTTCCTGCGCGAACAACGGGTGATGGGGTTCAACACCTATGGAGAACAGTTCAATGGCATGCACATCAACCAGACGTTCACCGGAGTTGCCATTGCCCGACATCGCGTCCCCGGCCATCGCTGACCTACAGGCCCAGCTCGCCAGCCTGCAGCATGAAAACCGCAAGTTGCGGCGCATCAACGAGGCGCTGATCGAGCGGGTGGAATCCGGCGTCACCCGGGGCAACGACCCCTACGCGGCGTTCCAACACTCGGTGGTACTGGCCGAGCAGGTGCGTGAGCGCACCGATGCCCTGAACCAGGCCATGGCCGAACTCAAGGCTGGCAATCACTTGCTGGGCGAGGCGCGGCTGCGGGCGGAAACCGCCCATCGACACCTGATCGACGCCATCGAAAGCATCTCCGACGCATTTGTGCTGTTCGACGAGCAACAACGCATCGTCCTGTTCAACAGCCGTTTCAAGGCCTTCTGGGCCAACAGCCGGGTAAGGATCATCGCCGGCATGCGTCTGTCCGAGGTCAAGCGCCTGATGACCGCCAACGGGTTGTTCAGCGAGGAACCCCGGGGCCAGGCCGACGAGCATGTGTTGTATCGCTTGCAGAACGGGCGTTGGCTGCAAGTCAGCGAGCGGCCGACCCAGGAAGGCGGGCGGGTGATCCTGTTTACCGACATCACCGACGTCAAGCTCAGCGAAACCGTGCGCCGCGAGCAGGCCATCGCGCAGAAATCCCATTTGTTGCAGCGGGCGGTGGACAACCTGTCCCAGGGCGTGGCGATGGTCAATGCCCAAGGCGTGCTGGAGCTGTGGAACCGGCGCTTCCTCGAACTCAGCGGCCTGGCGCCGGTGGCGGCCCACCGACCGTTCAACGAAGTGATTGCCGACAGTGAGTTGCAACTGCTGACCCCGGCCAGCCGCGACAGCAATGGTCGGCTGATCCACGAATGCGAGCAGCGCCTGTGCGATGGCCGGGTGCTGGAGATCCGCACGCATCCGTTGCCCACCGGCGGCTACGTCAACACCTTCACCGACATCACCGAGCGCTACCAGCACGCCGAGGCGCTGAGCGAAAGCGAGCGCTGGATCCGCCTGATCACCGACCATGTGCCGGCGCTGATCGCTTACCTCAACGCCGACCTGGTCTACGAGTTCACCAATAAGGTCTACGAGCAATGGTATTGCTGGCCCCGTGGCGTGATGCTCGGCCAGAGCCTGCGCGAAGCCCATAGCGAGCAGCATTACCAGCGCCTGGAAACCTACGTGGCCCGGGCGTTGGCGGGTGAGAGCGTGACGTTCGAATTCGCCGAGACCAACATCAACAACCAGGAGCGCTACATGCTGCGCTCCTACGTGCCGAACCGTTTGGCTAATGGGGAAGTGGTCGGGATTTTCGTGCTGATCCGCGACATCACTGAACGCCGCCGCACTGCCGAAGCCTTGCACCAGGCTTACCAGAACCTGGAACAGCGGGTCCAGGAACGCACCGCCGAACTGACCACGCTCAATGACCAGTTGCTGCGCGAAATCGACGAGCGCAGCCGGGTGGAATTGCGCTTGCGCGAAGCCAAGCGCGAGGCCGAGCAGGCCAACCTGTCCAAGACCAAATTCCTCGCGGCGGTCAGCCATGACCTGCTGCAACCGCTCAACGCTGCCCGGTTGTTCACCAGTGCCTTGCTTGAGCGCCGCGAGCCGGTGGCCAACGCGCAACTGGTGCGCAACGTCAGCAATTCGCTGCAGGACGTGGAGAACCTGTTGGGCACCCTGGTGGACATCTCCAAGCTGGACGCCGGGGTGATCAAGGCCGATGTCGCGCCGTTCGGCCTCAGTGAGTTGCTGGACAACCTGGCCGCCGAATACGCCCAGATCGCCCGCAGCGAAGGGTTGGAGCTGCACTTCGTCGGCTGTTCGGTGCTGGTGCGTAGCGACATGCAATTGCTCGCGCGGATCCTGCGTAACCTGCTGAGCAATGCCATTCGCTACACCCCCAGCGGGCGGGTGGTGCTGGGCTGCCGCCGACATCGCCAGCGGGTGTCGATCCAGGTCTGGGACAGCGGCATCGGCATCGCCGAGAACCGCCTGGAGGAAATTTTCCAGGAGTTCAAGCGCGGCGACGTGCAGCGCCCGAACCAGGACCGTGGGTTGGGCCTGGGCCTGGCGATTGTCGAGAAAATTGCCGGGATCCTCGGACACCGGATCCAGGTGCGTTCCTGGCCGGGCAAGGGCTCGATGTTCGCCATCGACGTGCCGCTGAGCGCCACCGCGCCCAAGCCGTTGCCGTGCCTGGACATGAGCGAGCCAATGCTCGAACGACTGCGCGGGGCACGGGTGTGGGTGCTGGATAACGATGCGGCGATCTGCGCCGGCATGCGCACCTTGCTGGAAGGCTGGGGGTGTCGGGTGGTGACCGCGCTGTCGGAACAGGACCTGGCCCGCCAGGTGGACAACTACCACGCCGAGGCGGACCTGCTGATCGCCGACTATCACCTGGACCACGATCAGAACGGCGTCGATGCCGTGGCCCGGATCAACGCCCGCCGGGCCTCACCGATCCCGGCCATGATGATCACCGCCAACTACAGCAACGAACTCAAGCAGCAGATCCGCGAGCGCGGGCACACCCTGATGCACAAGCCGGTGCGGCCGATGAAGCTCAAGATTGCGATGAGTCACCTGTTGGATCCCTCCCGATCTTGAGCCGAACACTGTTGTGGCGAGGGAGCTTGCTCCCGCTGGGCTGCGATATAGGTAGTCCGTTCCTTGCTCCCCCATACTGATACTCGCTGGAGTCCGGTTGTCGCGAGGAAGGAACATGCACCTGCGAGCTACGAATAGGGCTGCAACGCATCTCGATGATTACTGCTTCACCTTCGAGCCCAGCAGGTGCGCTTGCGCCCTCTAACGAACACTCAGGGAAAGCCGGGCACGGCTCTCTATATCGCCTTCGCTGGACGCAAGCATGCATGTTCCTGCATGTACTTTAGCGTCTGTGGAGGTGTGCAATGCAAACGCTCTTGTCTCAGAAATTCACTGCTTATATCGGAATTGATTGGGCCGATACCAAACATGACGTCTGTTTG
>NZ_FOKH01000025.1:0-96843 GCF_900111955.1 Pseudomonas sp. NFIX10
CTGACCCTGGACGCCAACGGCAACGCCGTCTACCACAGCAACCCGAACACCGTCGGCGCACCGGGCGCGACCGATGTGTTCACCTACACCGTGCGCGATGCCGATGGCGATGAAAGCACGACGACCATCACCATCGACGTGCACAACAGCTGCCTCGTCGCCGCAACCGACCATGACGTGACCGTCTACGAAAAAGCCCTCGACCTGAACCAGGACGGCCAGGACCTGGCCCCCGGCACCGTCACCGGCAGTGACCCGAGTGCCTCCGGTGAAACCGCCACGGGCACCTTGGTGGGGTCTGTCACCGGGGCAACGGGCGCCGTGTCTTTCGCCTTGGTGGGCAATGGCGTCGGTGCCCATGGCCAACTGTTGCTCAATCCGGATGGTTCCTACACCTACACCCTGACCTCGCCGGCCACGACGACGCCCGCCGCCAACGACGGCCCGAACGTGTTGAGTGAAAGTTTCACCTACCAGGCCAAGGACTCCCTGGGCAACATCGTCACGGGCAATCTGGTGGTGAGCATCGTCGACGACGTGCCTACCGCCATCGCGTCCGAGCGTTCGGTGACGGCGGTGGAGATCGATTCGAACCTGCTGATCGTGCTTGATGTGTCCGGCAGCATGAAAGACGATTCCGGCGTGCCGGGGCTCTCGCGTATGGATCTGGCCAAACAGGCGATCAGCGCCTTGCTCGACAAATACGACGACATGGGCGACGTCAAAGTCCAGCTGGTGACCTTCAGCGGCAGTGCCACCGACCAGAGTGCCGTGTGGGTGGACGTGGCGACCGCCAAGACGCTGATCGCCGCGCTGAGCGCGCACGGTGACACCAATTACGATGCGGCCGTGGCGATGGCCAAGACGGCGTTCGCCACCCCCGGACAACTGACCGGCGCACAGAACATTGGTTATTTTTTCTCCGATGGCAAGCCGACCTTGGGCGAAATCGGCTCGGCGGACGAGGTCGCGTGGAAAGCCTTTCTCGATGCCAACGGCATCAAGAATTATGCCGTCGGCCTGGGCAGCGGCGCCAGAAACGTCAATCTCGACCCGTTGGCCTATGACGGCAGCACCCACACCGACACCAATGCGGTGGTGGTCACCGACTTGAACCAGCTCAACTCGGTGCTTTCCGGTACCGTGCAAGGCGCGCCGGTCACCGGCAACCTGCTGGGCGAGGGGGGCTCGTTCGGCGCCGATGGCGGCTTCATCAAGAGCCTGGTGGTCGATGGCACCACGTACAGTTATGACCCGGCGGCCAACGGTGGGCAAGGTGCGCTGACCGCCAGTGGCGGGGCCAACCACGGCACGTTCAACACTGTTGGCAACACGCTGAGCATCGCCACCGCCCACGACGGTACCCTGGTGGTCAACCTCGACACGGGTGCATTCAGCTATACGTCGCAGACGGCCACCAGCACCCTGATCACCGAGCACATCGGCTACACCGTCAGCGACCATGACGGTGACCTGGCGAGCTCCAACCTGGTGATCAACGTCGTGCCCAACAGTCCACCGATCGCTGCCGACGACAACATCATCACCAACGTGCTGTCGGGCAACATCGTGATCCCGGGCGAGTTGCTGCTGGGTAACGACAGCGATGCCAACGGCGATCCGCTCACCGCGTCACCCACCAGTTTCAATACCGGTTGGGTCGCCAAAGGCGCGGACTTCACCGGCAGCACCGGCACGGCCAGCTTCACCGGCAACAACGTGCAGTCGATCAACCTCAGCCGCAGCGCTTTCGTCGCCAATACCGCGAGCATGACGGCGATGTTGGTGGTCAGCGGTGCATTGGGGATGGTGTCCAATAACAACACCAACGATGAAGACCGGCTCAACATCAGCCTCAAACAGGGCGAAACCCTGACCCTGGACCACAACCTGTCGGCCGGTCACATTGCGCTGGAGTATTCACTCAACGGCGGGCCGTTCATTGCCATCAACGACGGGGCTTCTTTCACCGCGGCAGCGGATGGCAATTACCAGATTCACGTCACCAACATCGCCAATCCCGGCGGCGGTAATTCCAACGCTGCGGAGAACTATCAACTGACCCTCACCGTCGACTATGCCGGGGCGCAAGACAAAACGCCGGATTACCACGGCAGCTACACCGCCAGCGACAACCACGGCGGCAGCGACAGCGCAGCGGTAGGCATCAGCTATCAGGCGGGCCATACCCTGACGGGCACCAGTGGCGACGATGTGCTGCTGGCTGGCAACGGCGACAACATCCTCAACGCCGGCGACGGCAACGATGTACTCAGTGCCGGTTCGGGCAACAACACCCTGAACGGTGGGGCAGGCAATGATCTGCTCTACAGCGGCACGGGCAACGACCTGCTCGATGGCGGTACGGGCAACGACACCGTCAGCTA
This sequence comes from Pseudomonas sp. NFIX10, assembly GCF_900111955.1. Lineage (NCBI taxonomy): Bacteria > Pseudomonadati > Pseudomonadota > Gammaproteobacteria > Pseudomonadales > Pseudomonadaceae > Pseudomonas > Pseudomonas sp. NFIX10. The sequence goes on from NZ_FOKH01000025.1 coordinate 2,388, forward strand.
CGCCCACGCCACGTCGGCAGTCACGGTGAACCTGGGCCTGTTGGCGGCGCAGAACACCCTGGGGGCGGGCACCGATACATTGAGCCACATCGAAAACCTCGTGGGCTCGAACTTCAACGACACCCTCACCGGCGACGGGGCCAGCAACCGCCTCGACGGTGGTCTGGGTCATGACGTGCTCAATGGCGGTGGCGGCGACGACCTGCTGATCGGTGGCCTGGGCAACAACACCCTCACCGGCGGCAGTGGCGCCGACACCTTCCAATGGCTGGCGGGCAACAATGGCCACGACGTGATCACCGACTTCACGCCCGGCATCGACAAGCTCGACCTGTCCCAGCTGTTGCAAGGGGAGAATGGCAGCGCGGCGTCACTGGATGATTACCTGCATTTCAGCGTGAGCGGCAGCGGGGCGTCGGTCATCACCAGCATCGACGTCAGCGCCATCGCCGGCGCCACGCCGAATCAGACCATCGACCTGGCCGGCGTCAACCTCGCCAGTCACTACGGCGTCGCGCCAGGCGCGGGGGGAATCATCGGCGGGGCGGACACGGCGACCATCATCAATGGCATGTTGAATGATCATTCGTTGAAGGTGGACACGGTGTGAGGTGAGCTGGATCGCGGCGTCCGTCTGGGGCTGCCGGGAGCAAGCGCCTGCTGCAGGATATGAGGGCGGCTGAAGCGGACTGACGTTATCCCGGCGTTCAGGTCGCCCCACTGCCAGCGCCTGACGACGATTTCCGGGCGCTGGTCCTCGCGCGTCATATCGTGCCGACAATGATGATGAACGTCGCCGCCTTGCCGTTGGAAGTCGCGGTGACTGTCACGAAACCGTATCTGTTGCCGGCGATCAGCTTGGGTGACACCGCATCGCCATTCCTGTTAGTCGTCGCTGTCGGGGTCTGATCGGCCCCGACGAATCGGGTTCCGGTCTCCCTGTCATCGATGATCGTGTAGGTGACCCAGGCCCCCTCTACCGGATCCCGGTCCTGATTCAGTGTCCGTGCCGTGAGGGGGAGGGGGAGGGGGAGGGGGAACTCGGTTCCCTCCGGTGCGATCTGCCCTTGCCCGGTTATCACGGACAAGTGTTCCACCTCATCCGTCGGGTCACCGTCTTGCGACACCACCCGCAAGTGGAACGTGGCCGTCGTGCCGCTCGACATGGCAGTAACCTGCAATGTACCGGCCCTGGAGTCGGCGACCAGCGTTGGCGACGTCGCGTCACCCACGGTGTTCGTCTGCACGGTGGGTGTCTGATTGTCCCCTTCGAACCGCGTCCCTGTTCCACCGTCATCAGTGACCGCGAAGGTGACATCCGCGCCCACGACCGCCGCGTCCATCAGGTCTTTCGCCCGTGCGGTCAAGGGTTCCGGGAACCGGCTGTGCAGTGGGGCGGCCTGAAAATTCCCCGCCTGTGCTCGTAGTGACTGAACCTCGCCTGGGCCCCGCGACATCACGTTCAGGGTGAGGTTGTTCGCTCCGCGGATCTGTCCTGTATCGGACAATAGTCGTACCCGGCCATCGCTGACCAGGCCGTCGGGGGCGGTGTTATCCACGCGCAGCGCCACCGACTGTGCCGTGGTCCAGTTCGCTGCGCCTGACAAGGTGCATGACGCGGCCTTGCCGTTCTCGGCGATCCATTGGGTGGTTCCGCTCTGGCAGGACACGTCGGTGATCGTGGTATGTGTGGGGGCGTGATAATACAGCTGTTCACCGGGTGCCCCGGCCACCGGGGATTGCCCATCCACCTGCGTCACGCGCACGTTTACCTGTACGCCCACCGCTCCCGGCTTGGCCATCGGCACGCCCGGCTGCTCCACCGGGACACTGCCCTCAGGCAACTTCTCGTCGAAATATTCCGCGATAGCGGGCCAGATGCTGCTCATCTGCGCGCCAGCGTTGTACCCCGAACTGAAACCAAAGTTCAGGGCAATCACTGCGTTGGTTCGTGCATCGATCACTGGCGATCCGGAAGACCCTGAGTCGGTATCGCAGTTGTATTTTGCGAAATCAGTGCGACCGTTGTCGCGTACTTCGGTTACCCAGCAGGGATGTCCGTCATCATGAAGACGCGAAATCCGTTTCGGCCCCGCCAAGGGATGCCCTGCAACGTAGACCGGGTCGCCGACCTCCGAGATACGGGTATCCAGGCCCAGGTAGCCGAAGGCATCCAATACGCCGCTGTCGACCGCCTCCTGATCCAAGGCCAGCAGCGCAAAATCGGCCGACCCATCGGAGGCCAGGAGCCGCTCGACCGGAACCCGGACAGCAGGCTGAACTGCATCCGAGTCGCAGCTGGATTCCTCGTAATCGAACTCCACGACCATCCGAGCCAGATCCGGGTTCTCACCCACGACATGCAGGTTGGTGAGCACCAGGTTTCCAGGGCCTACCCGCCACGCAGTCCCGTAGCTGCTCCCTGTATAAAGCCGGCCCACGGCGCGTGAGCGTTGGTATTTTGCCGGTTCCGACTCCTGTACACACCGAGCCTTCTCGAGCTGACTCTCGCCGATGATCTGGCCCGGAGTGATCGGGATGGGAGGCGCAGGCTGCGCGGCGGCAGCGACGGCCGCCCCCGCGACCATTACCAGCCCAACACAGGCCTGTATCAACCCATGGGCAGCCGACCGCAAGGCCAGCGACACCGGAGTTTTTTTCAGTCGGGTCAGCATGGCAGACGCTCCGTTCGCGTAGGGACGATGGAGCGATTTATGCGGTGGAATGGGTTGACTGCCTACTGTCAGAGCTGACAGGGTTAAGCAGGTCAGACGGATGGTCGGGGCTTGCTTAAGGTTTGCGCAGGGTTTTTTGCTTGAGGATGTAAATTGTCACCAGCACTGCGCTGGTGAGCATGAATCCTCGCGCCCACGGCAGGGGCACCAGGTAGCAGGAAAAGAGAATGCTCGCCCACATCAATCCGATGGCATAGACCTTGCCCTTGAGCGGGATGCCGTTGCCGCTGAGGTAGTCGCTGATCCACGGGCCGAGGCGGGGATGTTCGACCAGCCATCGGTAGAAGCGCGGCGAACTGCGGGCGAAGCAGGCCGCGGCCAGCAGCAGGAAGGGGGTGGTGGGCAATACGGGAACGAAAATGCCGATGACTCCCAGCACCACGCTCAGCCAGCCGATGGCCAGTAGAGCGTAACGCAGGATCAGCGGGCGATTGCCAACTGGCGAGGGCACCCGGTCACTCAGTGGTGGCGAGGCTTGAGGATCGCCGGTTTCTCGTCCGGGGCGTTGCACAGCAGGTACAGGGCGGTGAGGGCTTCGGGGATCTGGACGATCATGTCGTCCATCAGGTTCGCGTCGGCGGCGATGTCGGAAAATTCCGGTTGCTCGTCGAACAGGCCGGAACCCACCATGATCGGCAGCAGCATTTCGCTGACTTCCTCTTCGGCGGTTTCGAACCAGGCGGCTTCGCGCAGGAACACGCCTTCCATGAAGCCGATGCACCAGCCACGCAGCTCCGAATCGTCCGGGTCATCGCCCAAGTCCAGTTCGCATGGCAATTCGAATTCTTCGTCGGAAGCCAGCTGACGGGCGATATGGGCCTTGAGGCCGACCAGGGTGGCTTCGATTTCGGCGCGCTGGGCTTCGTCGCTGTAATGCGGCTCCTCGGCGAACAGGGCGTCGATCCACTCACGATCCGGCACCGTTTCGGCGCAGATCGACAGGGCGGTCAGATAGCCGTGAGCGGCCACGTAGTCCAGCGCTTCCTCGTGCAGCTCATCGGCGTCGAGGAAGACTTGCAGGCGGGTCAGTTGCTCAGCGAAGGACATTACGGGCTACCTTGGGGAATAAACAATGCGGGAATTCTAGGCCTTCTTGAGCGTACAGGCCAGCCGCGTGGCGTATTTGCCTCTTGGAGGCCTGGGGGGAGGATACAAATGCGGAGGGCACCGCAAAGCAAATGTGGGAGCGAGCTTGCTCGCGATGAGGGCGTTACATTCCACATCTTCTCAAAATGACCCACCGCTATCGCGAGCAAGCTCGCTCCCACAGGGGCTTGTGGCAACAGAAGCCATGTGTTGGCCATCCCAGCCGCAAGCACCTCTTGTCAGCAGCGCCCTTCGCAGCGAAGGCCTCGGGTATACTGCCGCGTTTTGTGATGCCCTGCGGCGTCCCGCCGGTTCGAAACGCGCACTTACGATTTGCCGGTGCGGCGTTTGCGATTCTGAACCAGCCTTGCAGGGATGTTTCGGTGATTTTTGGAGTTTCTATGCTCGAACAGGCTCAACGCGTCCTCAAGGACATCTTCGGCTACGACAGTTTCCGTGGCCGCCAGGGTGCCATTATTGAGCGCGTGGCCAACGGTGGCGATGCCTTGGTGCTCATGCCCACCGGCGGCGGCAAATCCTTGTGCTTCCAGGTGCCGGCGCTGCTGCGCAACGGCCTGGCAGTGGTGGTTTCGCCGCTGATCGCGCTGATGGACGACCAGGTCGCGACCCTCGAGGAACTGGGGGTTGCCGCCGCTTCGCTGAACTCCACCCTCAGTGCCGAGCAACAGCGGGACCTGGCGACGCGGATCAAGCGCGGCGAAGTGAAAATGTTGTACCTGGCCCCGGAACGCCTGGTGCAGCCGCGCATGCTGGCGTTCCTGCAGAGCCTGGAAATCGCCCTGTTTGCCATCGACGAAGCCCACTGCGTGTCGCAATGGGGCCATGATTTCCGGCGTGAATACCTGCAACTGGGGCAATTGGCGGAACTGTTCCCCGACGTGCCGCGCATCGCCCTGACCGCCACCGCCGACAAACGCACCCGCGAGGAAATCGTCGAGCGCCTGCACTTGCAGAATGCCGAGCGGTTCCTGTCCAGCTTCGACCGTCCCAACATTTTCTACCGCATCGTGCCCAAGGAGCAGCCACGCAAGCAACTGCTGGCGTTCCTCGCCGAGCGCCGCAGCGATGCCGGTATCGTCTATTGCCTGTCGCGCAAAAAGGTCGATGAAGTGGCGGCGTTCCTGTGTGAACAGGGGTTCCCGGCGTTGCCGTATCACGCCGGCCTGCCCAACGACCTGCGGGCCTACCACCAGAAGCGCTTCCTCAACGAGGAAGGCCTGATCATGGTGGCCACCGTGGCGTTCGGCATGGGCATCGACAAGCCCAACGTGCGGTTTGTCGCACACCTGGACTTGCCCAAGTCCCTCGAGGCGTACTACCAGGAAACCGGGCGTGCCGGCCGTGATGGCTTGCCGGCCGACGCCTGGATGGCCTACGGCCTGCAAGACGTGGTGATGCTCAAGCAGATGCTGCAGAACTCCGAAGGCGATGAGCGCCACAAGCGCCTGGAGCAGCACAAGCTCGACGCCATGCTCTCGTTGTGCGAAGAAACCCGCTGCCGTCGCCAGACCCTGCTGGCCTATTTCGACGAAGACATGCCCCAGCCTTGCGGGCACTGCGACAACTGTGTCGATGGCGTGGAAACCTGGGACGCCACCGAACCGGCCCGCCAGGCTTTGTCGGCGATTTTCCGCACCGGCCAGCGCTACGGCGTCGGGCACCTGGTGGACGTGTTGCTGGGCAAGGACAACGAGAAGGTCCGCAACTTCGGCCACCAGCACCTCTCGGTGTTCGGCGTGGGCAAGGCGCGCTCCGAGAGTGAATGGCGCTCATTGTTCCGACAATTGGTGGCCCGCGGCCTGGCAGACATTGACCTGGAAGGCTACGGCGGCCTGCGCTTGTCCGAAACCTGCCGGCCCTTGCTCAAGGGCGAGGTGACCCTCGAACTGCGCCGCGACCTCAAGCCGGCCACGGCGATCAAGAGCAGCAAGAGCCAGGCCAGCCAATTGGTCCGTGGCGAAGAGCGCGATCAATGGGAAGCCTTGCGCGCCTTGCGTCGCAAGCTGGCCGAGGAACACGGCGTGCCACCGTACGTCATCTTCCCCGATTCGACGCTGCTGGAAATGCTCCGCAGCCAGCCCACCTCCCTGGCGGAAATGGCCCGGGTCAGCGGCGTGGGGGCGCGCAAGCTGGAGCGTTATGGCGAAGCCTTCCTCCAAGTCCTGGGGGGCGAGGGCGAACCGCCGAAAGCGGTGGCCGATGTGCGCCACGAGCTCATCACGCTGGCCCGGGCCGGCATGACCCCGTTGCAGATCGCCGGGCAATTGCAGTGCTCGGAGAAAAACGTCTACACGATGCTGGCCGAGGCCATCGGCAAACAGCAGTTGTCCCTGGAACAGGCACTGGATTTGCCCGAGGAACTGATGGGCGAGGTACAGGACGCATTCCTGGACGGCGAAGGCGAGTTACCGCCGGTGTCCGAAGTTGCCGCGCTGTTTGTCGGACGGGTGCCCGAAGGTGTGCTGTATTGCGTCAGGGCTGCGTTGCAGTCGGAATTTGAAGTCTGATCAGTGAGTTGCGCTCCTTTAACGATTCAGTACAAGGCGAACCTTGCTTGAATCCAAAGCTCATGCTTAGCTGACTAATAATTAGTTTTTCTCTATTTCAGATCTGATGAGTTTTTTATGCCGTTAACCGATCAACACCGTTTTGGCATGCAGTTGGCGCAAATGTCTCGAGGCTGGCGCGCCGAACTGGACCGCCGCCTGGCCGGGCTGGGCCTGTCCCAGGCGCGCTGGCTGGTGCTGCTGCACCTGGCCCGTTTCGAACAGGCGCCGACCCAGCGTGAACTGGCCCAGAGTGTCGCCGTCGAAGGCCCGACCCTGGCCCGGTTGCTCGACAGCCTGGAGACCCAGGGGCTGGTGCAGCGCCAGGCGGTGGCCGAAGACCGTCGGGCCAAGAAAATCGTGCTCTGTGCACCGGCCCTACCGTTGATCGAACAGATCGAAACCATTGCCACCCAATTGCGGCGGGAGCTGTTTGAAGGTGTCGACGAGGCGGACATGCGTGTGTGCATGCGGGTTCACGGCACGATCCTGGCTAACCTGGAAAAATCCTGAGGCAGATCCCTGGCGTCGGACTTTTGAGATTCGCCGGTTAGCGAACTATAACCAGTAGTAAGCGTTCCTAATGGAAGCGTTTACGCTGCGGTTGGTTCTGGTAATCGAAAGGGATGCCCATGCTTGTAAGTTTGCAGTCCACGTTGCGCAGTTGGGTCAACGTGTCGATCGTCGTGGGTGCCCTGGGGTTTCCGGCCTTGGCGTCAGCGCTGGGCCTTGGCGAGATCACGCTCCATTCCGCCCTGAACCAGCCGTTGCGCGCCGATATCGCCCTGGTCGATGTGGCCGGGATCGGTGAAGGGGATCTGTCGGCCAGCCTGGCGAGCCCGGACGACTTCAATCGTGCGGGTGTGGAGCGGGTGTTCTTTCTCAGCAACCTGCGCTTTACGCCAGTATTGCGTGGTGAACGCAGCTTCATTCGGGTGACGTCCAGCAAACCGGTGGAAGAACCCTTTCTCAATTTCCTGGTGCAGCTCAATCAGCCCAATGGGCGCCTGCTGCGCGAATACACCGTGCTGATCGACCCTCCGGGCTCACCGGGTATCGTGCCGGCCCGTGACGAACCGGCCTCGGAGCCTGCGACCCCGGCCATCAAGCCGCCCCCGGCGGCGCAGGGCAAGCGTTACACGGTCGTGCAGGGAGACAACCCCTGGGTGATTGCCCAGCGCCTGCATGACGCCGGCAGCAACGCGTCGGTCAACGAGTTGATGCAAGGGATCCAGGCCCTGAATCCCGGCAGTGACCGGCTCTCCATCGGCCAGCGCCTGTTATTGCCCGACTCGGCCGTGCTGCCGACATCGGCGGCATCCACCGCTGGCCAGGCCTCCGCCGCGTCCGATGAGCAGTTGGCCGCCAGCGTGCTGCAGAGCCAGGAGCAACAGAAGACCATCGAGGCTCTGCAGGCGCGGCTCCAGGCCCAGGACGAGGAAATCGCCGGCCAGCGCAAGCAGATCAGCGAATTGCAGACCCGGCTGGCAGAGACTCCAGCCCCCGTTGCGTCGGCGCAACCGCAACCGGCGAAGCCTGCGTCGGAGCCGGCTCCGGACGCCTCCCCCGTGACCGAACCGGTTGCAGAGCCAGAGGGCATCGATTGGACATGGGTGGCGGGGCTGGTGGCCTTGTTGGCATTGCTCGCATTGTTACTGTTCATTCGGCGTCGGCAGCAGCGGGACGAGTTGGAGCCGATGACCGAGCGCCCCGAGCCGATGCTGGAAAAGGGTGACGAAACCTTTGCGTCCATCCCCGACACGGAGCCATCCGAGGCTGCGAGCTCGTTCAACAACGGCGATGCGCCCCAGGGGGATGTGCTGGAGGGCGTCGGGATCTACCTGACCTACGGCCGTTTCACCGAGGCCGCCGGGTTGTTGCGCGCGGCCTTGCTGGCCGAACCGGAACGCACCGACCTGGGCCTCAAGTTGTTGGAGGTATTGGGCAAGCAGGGCGATGTCATCGGTTTCCAGGCCCAGGAACATCATCTGCTGGCACAAGGCGTCGATGCCGGAACGCTGGAGGATATCCGCGGGCGCTATCCCAAGGTTGCCTTGATCACCGCACCGATAGTGGAACAGGCGCAACCCCAGGTATCGGTTCTTGCGCCTGAACGTGAACAGGCACCCAGTGACGAGTTCGAGCTGGACCTGGATGCACTGTCCATGGACACCAGTTGGGACCTGGCGGATGACCAGGCCGCCCACGCCGGAGAAAAACCTGCAACGCCCCTGGCCGACAACAGTGTCGAGGGCTTGTCGCTTTCAGGTTTCGACGAATCGGAGTTGCAATGGGAAGCGCCCCTGGAAACCGAGTCGCTGGACGATGATTTCCTCGATGGCTTTGCCGATGAAGAACAGGCACTGGAATTTGAGCCGCTGGCCCTTGAACCTGTTTCCCTGGACACCCTGTCCCTCGAACCTCAGGTCCCGGAACATTCGGTCAAGCTGGAACAGGCACAGAACTGCATCGACGATGGCGACCTGAAGACCGCCGTCACCCTGCTTGAAGAGCTGCTCGAAGAAGGTGACGAACCCCTCAAGCAGACCGCCCGGGTACTGCTGGCGGGGATTCGCTAAGCGCCATCGAGGTTGTAGCGGCTGGCCTTATCGCGAGCAAGCTCGCTCCCACAGGAGTCTGCGCCCCCATGTGGGAGCGAGCTTGCTCGCGATGACGGCCTGTCAGGTTATCAAGCCAGCCCAGGCAAACACCCAGCCCCTCAAAACGTCTGCCCCAGGTTCAGGTACACCGCCTGTTCATCGTCGTCGTTGAAGCCATAGCTGAAGTTCAATGGCCCCAGCGGTGTATCGAAACCGAGGAAAATGCTGGCGGCGTTGATGTAGCCACTGTCGAATTCGTTATCGTTGTTCCAGGCCCGGCCGCGTTCCAACGAGCCGCCGATGTACAACGGGAAATCCAATGGCAGGTAGGCCCGCGGTGTGAGGCGGCGGTAATACACGGCACGCATCAGGCTCATGTTCTGTCCGGACACCCCATCTTCGCGAAAGCCCGACAATTGCCGCGCGCCACCGAGCACAAAGCTGGAGGTCACGATCTGCGCGGTGTCCAGGGTGCGACCGTAGCGTCCGCCCAGGATGAAAGTGTCCGGGCCGCTGCTAAGCGCCTTGTCCAGTTTGAATTCCCACTGGCGGTAGCGCTGGTCGGAGCCCAGCCCCGGTTCGTACTGGCGCCAGCTCAGGCCGATGTCTTCCCCTTCATGGGGGAAGTAGACGCTGTCGAGGGAGTCGAACGAATACTTGAGTTCGTAGAAACCTTCGTTGAAATTCTCGCTGGGCTGGTCGTGGTCGCCGATGCGCACATCGGCCTTGCCCCAGGCCTGGCCGACACCGAAGCGGATTTCGCCGCTGTTGCCGATCTGGCGGCCCACGTTGAGCCCGAAGCCATAACGTTCGACGCGATACTGGGCCACCGGATCGTTGTCCAGGATGGATTCCACATTGCGCGATTCGAATTGCCCATAGGGGGCAATGAAGTAGCGCGAACCGACGTCCAATGGCTGGTAGAACTCGCTGTACAGCTCCTGCCTGTCGCCGATCTGCGCCCGGGTCAGCCACTCGGCGCCCAGGCGATTGATGCCGTTGACCCGATAGCTGGCCCCCAGGTTGAAAGCGCTGTCGCCGCGCATATCGTCCGACAGGCTCAGCCCCAGCCGCAGGTAGTCGGTGCCGGTGCGTCGGCCCCGGGCGCTGATCACCAAGGTGTGGTCCGGGCCCTTGTGGACCACGCGGTATTGCACCTGTTCGAAGTAGTCCAGGCCGTACAGCGTGCCCATGTCGGTCTGCAGGCGGCCCAGGTCCAGCGGCTCGCCGATCTGCTGGCGAATGTAGTAGCGAATCACGTCATCGCCGACTTTCGAGTCGTTCTCTACGCGAATGGCGGTGATGACCGGCGTGCGTTCGCTGGGCGCGCGCGCGGCCATGAGTTCGGCGTCGGGCGCCTCGGGCGGGCGTAGCGCGGCCAGGCGTGCCTCGAGTATCCGGGTGGCGCGATAGCCGGCGTCGATCATGTCCCGGGCCCGGCCGAAGTCGGTGGAGCCGAAGCTCGCCAGGGCCGGCTGGATCAATACGTCGCTTTTTTTCAGGGTGGCCAGTTGTTCTTCAGAGTTGCGCCGGGTCATCAGGGTGGTCGACTGGTTCAGCACGTCGACCACCGTGACCAGTTGCTTGCGGGTGCGCAGCGGCGTGCCGATGTCGACCACGATGGCTACGTCCACGCCCATGTCCCGGGCCACATCCAACGGGATATTGTCGGCCATGCCGCCGTCCACCAGCAGCCGGCCGTCCAACTCCACCGGGGCGAACACCGCTGGGATCGACATGCTGGCGCGAATGACCTTGGGCAGGTGGCCTTTGCGGAAGACGACTTTTTCGCCTGTGGCGATGTCGGTGGCGACGGCGCGAAACGGGATCGGCAGTTTGTCGAAGTCCCGCGTGTCGCTGGCGTGGGCCAGCAGGCTTTCGAGCAGCAGGGCCAGGTTCTGGCCCTGGATGACCCCCAAGGGCAGGCCGAGGCTGCCGTCGTCACGAAAGCTCAGTTTCTGTTTCACCAGGAAGTCGCGGTCATCCTGCTTGCGCCGGAACGGCACGTCCTTGCGTGGCGGCGCATCGGACAAGGCCTGTTGCCAGTCGATGCCCAGGGCGAGCTTTTCCAGTTCGTCGATCTTGTAGCCCGAGGCATACAGCCCGCCGATCACCGCGCCCATGCTGGTGCCGGCGATGGCATCGATCTTGATGCCTTGCTCCTCCAGGGCCTTGAGCACGCCGATGTGGGCCAGGCCCCGCGCCGCGCCGCCGGACAGCACCAGGCCGATTTTCGGGCGTGGCGCTTCGACGGCGGGCTCGTTGGCATGGCCGGACAGGGGCAACAGCAGCAGAAGCAGGAGCAGGCGGCGCATCGTCTATCTCGGGGCGGGCGATCAAAGGCAGGTATTATAACGACGCCTTCGAACCCAGGAGTTCACCCGCAATGACCGAGCACAAGCCCGAAGTTGTCATCACCTATTGCACCCAGTGCCAATGGCTGCTGCGCGCCGCCTGGCTGGCCCAGGAACTGCTCAGCACCTTCGGCGACGACCTGGGCAAAGTGTCCCTGGTGCCGGGCACCGGCGGTGTGTTCCACATCAGTTGCGACGGTGCGCAAATCTGGGAGCGCAAGGCCGATGGCGGTTTTCCCGAGGCCAAGGTCCTCAAGCAGCGGGTTCGCGACCGGATCGACCCGGAGCGGGACCTGGGCCACAACGACCGGGTTCAGTGAGACGCGGCTTGGGCACCGACACCCGGTTTCTTCGAGCCGCCCGACTGGCTCGAGATCACGATGGCCGCGATGATCACCACGCCGCCCAGCAGCATGCGCAGCGTCGGGCGTTCGTCGAACAGCCACCAGGCCATGGCGATGCCGTAGACCGGTTCCATGGCGAAGACCACCGCCGCCGTGCGGGCCTTGATCACCGCCAGGCTGGCGACGAACAGGCTGTGGGCCAGGCCGGTGCAGAACACGCCGAGCAAGCCGATCCACAACCAGTCGAGGGGGCGAACGTCACTCAGTTGTGGCGCGGCCATCGGCAACAGGCACAACCCGACCACTACGTTCTGGCACAGCGCGGCCTGCACAGGCGGTACATGCGCGGAGCCGGCACGGTTGGTCAATGACAACAGGGCAAACAACAGCCCCGAAGACACGGCCCACAGCAGGCCGGTGGTGGCACCGCTGGCCAGGTCGAAGTTCGGCGTGACCAACACCAGGCCAACGCTCACCAGCACCACCAGCCAGATTTCATTGGCGCGAATCCGCTCGCGGAAGATCAGCCCCTCGAGCAATACCGTGAAGGCCGGGAAACTGGCGAACCCCAACGTGGCGATCGCCACGCCGGCCACCTTCACGGCGATGAAGAAACTCACCCAGTGCCCGGCCAGCAACAGGCCGCCCAGCAGCAATCGCCGGCCATCCTGTGCCCGCAGTTTCTGCCAGCGACTGCTGCTGGCGAACCGGGCGAACGCCGCCAGGGCCAGCACGGCGAAGACAGCACGCCCGAACACGATGACCGCAGGCGAAGCCGCGGCGAGTTTGCCAAAGACACCGGTCAGGCCAAACATGAGTGCACCAATGTGCAGGGCGCCGAGGGCGGTACGGGGTGTCATTTCAATCCTTTCAACAGACAGTGGGGCAACGGGCGAGTGTCTTCTGTGGGAGCGAGCTTGCTCGCGAAAGCGGTGGTTCAGGCAATGCAGATATTGACTGACAGATAGCAATCGTCGGACTGCCGCCCGGAGCAAGCTCCCACAGGACCGCCGCGTCACGGATGTCAGTATTTAAGCGTGGGTGAGGCGGCTGTGTCTGTCGCGATCCTAGCGATTTTTAGCGCGCATCTAGCGCTGACGCCGCAGCTTGCCCGGCGAGGCGCCGAATTCCCGCAGCACCGCCGCGGCGAAAGCACTCTGGGAGTTGTAGCCGACCCGGTGGGCGATCTCGCCGATGGGCAGGTCCGACTCGCGCAACAACGCCACGGCCTGGTGCAAGCGGCGGCTGCGGATGTACTCCATCGGGGTTTGTCCGCATTCGGCGATGAAGCGCGCATGCAGGCGGGCGCTGGAAAGGCCGGCGACCCGTGCCAGGTCCGCCACTTGCAGCGGGTAGGCGGCGTTCTGGTCGATGTGGGCGTTGAGCGCGGCGTAGGGCAGGCGCCGGCCACCGAGGGGGCGCTGGCGAACGCCATTGAGACTTGCCAGTAGCAGCACCGCGCCTTGCTGGGCGATCAACGGGTCGTCCACCGGGCTGCCCGCCAGCCAACTGACCAACTGGCTTTGTCCCGCGTCCAGGGGCAGGCGAGCGGTGTCGTCGAGCAAGCGGCGGCTGGCGTCGGCGTGATCCCCCAGGCATTGCCCGACCCAATCGTCACTGGGCACATCCAGCACCAGGCAGCGACTGCCCTGGGGACTGCCGCAGGCATGATGGGCGCCGGCGGGTACTACCACGAAACTCTGTTGCACCACCTGGCTGCCACGCCCTTCGACTTCGAAATCCAGCGCGCCGGACAACCCGAACACCAGTTGCGCGTGGTCGTGGCTGTGGACAATCAAGTCGTGGCTGTAGTGGCGTAGCGTGAGGATCGGTCTCATCGCGGTCTCCCGTGTCAGGCTGCCAGCATACACCGAGGGCACACCGCCCCGCGCTGTCATGTAATGGACTTGTGTTTGTCATGGGCCATTAACCGCCGGCGTGCACAGTGGCGAAAACGATCAGAGGGTTGCCCAATGACCAGCGCCGAGCTCGCCAAACCCAGCCGCAAGCAGCGTGTTCGCACCCTGTGGATTTCCGATGTGCATTTGGGCACCCGGGATTGCCAGGCCGAGCACTTGTCGCAGTTTCTCAAGGGCTACCACGCCGACAAGATCTACCTGGTGGGTGACATCATCGATGGTTGGAAACTGCGCGGCGGCATGTATTGGCCCCAGGCCCACACCAACGTCATTCGTCGCTTGCTGACCATGAGCAAGCGCGGCACCGAAGTGATCTACGTCACCGGCAACCATGACGAATTCCTGCGGCGCTATTCGAAGCTGATCCTGGGCAATATCCAGTTGGTGGACGAAGCGGTGCACGTCACCGCCGATGGTCGGCACTTGTTGGTGATCCATGGCGACCAGTTCGATGTCATCACCCGTTACCACCGTTGGCTGGCGTTCCTTGGGGATTCGGCCTACGAGTTCACCCTCACGCTGAACCGCTGGCTCAACCATTGGCGGGCCCGTTATGGCTACGGCTACTGGTCGTTGTCGGCGTACCTCAAGCACAAGGTCAAGACCGCCGTCAGTTTCATCAGCGATTTCGAAGAAGCCATCGCCCACGAGTGTGTGAAGCGCGAACTGCATGGCGTGGTCTGTGGGCATATCCACCACGCGGAGATGCGCAGGGTGGGCGAGGTGGAATACCTCAATTGTGGCGATTGGGTCGAATCCTGCACGGCGCTGATCGAGCATTGGGACGGGTCGATCGAGCTGTATCGGCTGGCGGAAGCCCAGGCGCGGGAGGCGCTGGCCAAGACTGAGTTGAAAGTGACTGAGCCGGTGTAGGTCTTCATGACGCCATCGCGGGCAAGCCTTGCTCCCACAAGTACTCACCGCCTATGAGAGCAGGCAACACTTGTGGGAGCAAGGCTTGCCCGCGATGGACCGCGCAGCGGTCCCCAGCAATCTGTCAGCCAGAGGGCTATTCAGCCATCGCCGCCTTGTAGATCGATTGCTTCGGCGTGGCAAAGACCCTTTCCAGCATCGGCTCGAAGAAACTCAACGGCAGGGTGTCGTATTCGGCATCGAATGCCGCCGCGTCGTACTTCGCACAGAACTCAATGGTCGCCTGGTACTGCGGATGGCCACTGAATTGCTCGCGCAGGTGCCGGTCCATGCCCAGGTGATGGAAGAAGTAATAGCCTTGGAAAATCCCGTGCTTTTCCACCATCCACAGGTTTTCGGCGCTGATGAAGGGCTTGAGGATGGCCGCAGCGATGTCCGGGTGGTTATACGAACCCAAGGTGTCGCCGATGTCGTGGAGCAGGGCACAGACCACGTATTCCTCGTCCCGCCCGTCACGGTAGGCGCGGGTGGCGGTTTGCAGGGAATGAGTCAGGCGATCCACCGGGAACCCGCCAAAATCGCCGTCCAGCAGTTTCAAGTGGGCCAGGATCCGGGCCGGCAATTGTCGCGCGTAGGCGCTGAAGTCGGCCGCGATGATCGCCCAGTCTTGTTGGGTGCCTTCTTTCATATGGGTAAAGCGCGCGTGGTTGCTCATCGGCAATCCTTATTAGAACGCGACCTTGCCCAGCAGCATGTCACGGTACATGACGAAATCGCCGAGCAGGCTGTAGAGCGGATGCTGGAAGGTGGCGGGACGGTTCTTTTCGAAGAAGAAGTGCCCGACCCAGGCGAAGCCGTAGCCGGCCACGGGCAGGGCGAGCCACAGCCACCCGTTACCCACGACCAGAGCGAGGGCGAACACCAGGATGACCAGGGAGGTGCCGATGAAATGCAGTCGCCGGCAGGTGCTGTTGCTGTGTTCGCTGAGGTAATGCGGGTAGAACTCGGCGAAGCTATTGAATCGTTTAGCGTTTTCCACGACGGCTGGCTCTGTGGTTATTGTTCTGATATTTGAAGTCTAGAACCATCAATCGCTACGGCCAGTGACAATCAGCGCCACTCTAGTGTCCGGTCTTACCAATAACGCCCCTTTTGGACGGCTTCTGTTGCCGTCATGCTGTGTTGCCACTCCTCGCCATAGCGGGCTATGACTCGGTCGTGGCGCCTTGCCTGACAACAACAGCCGCTCGTACAAAAAGGGGCGTTATTGATAAGTCCGGACACTGCTATCCTTCGCAAATCCAGCCGTACCCCGCGGCTCGTCATGCAAGTAAAACGTCATGAGCGAACGAACCACTTCTTCAAGCTGGGCGATGGGGATTGTCAAGGCGTTGGAAATGGACGGCCTCAATTGTCGGGTGCTGTTCAAGCAACTGGGGCTGGACTTCGATGCGCTGGAAGATCCGGATGCGCGTTTCCCCCAGGACTCGATGACCCGGCTCTGGCAACGGGCCGTGGAGTTGTCGGGTAACCCGGCCATTGGCTTGAACATGGGCAAGGTGGTACGCCCGGCCTCGTTCCATGTGGTTGGCTACGCCTTGATGTCCAGTCGCACCCTCGTGGAGGGTTTCCAACGGCTGGTGCGTTACCAGCGGATCATTGCCGAAAGCGCCGATTTGAGTTTTCGCCAGTTGGAAGATGGCTACGGGCTGATCCTGACGGTGCATGGCGACCATCTGCCCCCGACCCGTCAAAGTGCCGAAGCATCCCTGGCGTGTGCGCTGGCCCTGTGCAGTTGGTTGACCGGGCGCACCCTGCATCCGGTGAAGGTGTTGCTCCAGGGCGCGGAGCCGTTGGACCTGGCGCCTTATCACCGAGCCTTCCGCGCGCCGTTGGTGTTTGGCGCGCGTTATGACGCGCTGATCTTTGAGCGGGCCGACATGGAGGCGCCGCTGCCGACGGCCAACGAAGCCATGGCACAGCTTCACGACCGGTTTGCCGGGGAGTACCTTGCGCGTTTTTCGGAAAGCCGCGTGACCCACAAGGCGCGACAAGTACTGTGTCGGCTGTTGCCCCAGGGAGAACCCAAGCGAGACGTGGTGGCGCAGACCTTGCACCTGTCGCAGCGCACCTTGCAGCGGCGCTTGCAGGAAGAGGGCACCAGTTTCCAGAGCCTGCTCGAAGACACCCGTCGTGAACTGGCCGAGCAGTACCTGGCGCAGCCAGGCATGACGCTGCTGGAAATCGCCTATCTGCTGGGGTTCGCCGACCCGAGCAATTTTTTCCGGGCCTTTCGCCGCTGGTTCGACACCACGCCCGGCGAATACCGGGCGCGATTGACGAGCGAGCCTGAACCGGTCAGTGGCGCCAGAACGCCGGGATACACAGCACGAACACCGTGATGATCTCCAGCCGGCCCAGCAGCATGCCCCCGGACAGAATCCATTTGGCCGCGTCCGGCAGCGGTGCGAAGTTGCCGGCTGGCCCGATGGTTTCCCCCAGCCCCGGGCCGACACCGGACACGGTACTGGCCGCGCCGGTCAGGGCCGTCATCCACTCCACCCCCAGCAGTGACAGCAGTAGGGCGATCACGCAGATGGTGATGGCGAAGAAGAACGAGAACGTGAGGATCGAGCGGACGATTTCTTCGTCGAGGCGATGACCGTTGTACTTTTGCTTGATCACCGCACGGGGGTGGATCAGTTGGTTGAGGTTGGCCCGAAGCAGGATGTAGGCGACCTGGAAGCGGAAAATTTTGATCCCGCCGGCCGTCGAGCCCGAACAGCCGCCGACGAACCCCAGGTAGAAGAACAGCATCAACGAGAAATTGCCCCACAGGCTGTAGTCGCCCAGGGCGAAGCCGGTGGTAGTGACGATGGACGTCACGTTCAGCGCCACGTGCCGCAGCGCGTCCAGCCAATGCAGGTCGGTGGTCGCCCAATACCAGGTGCCGAGTACCAGCCAGGTCACCAGCAGCACGCCGATGAGCCCTTGGACCTGCTGGTCCTTGATCAGCGCCCGGCGATTGCCTCGCAGCGTCGAGACATACAGGGCAAACGGCAGGCTGCCGAGGATCATGATGACGATGGCGACCCAGTGCACCGCCGGCTGGGTCCATTTGGCCAGGGACAGGTCCGAGGTGGAGAAACCGCCGGTGGAGATCGCCGACATCGAATGGTTGATGGCATCGAACAGGCTCATCCCGGCCCACCAGAGCGCCAGGGTGCCGAGGATGGTGATGCCCACGTAGGACGCCACGATCAGCCGCGCCACCATGTGGGACCGGGGCATGACTTTTTCCGAGCGGTCCGACGACTCGGTCTGGAACAGCCGCATGCCACCGATGCGCAGCAGCGGCAGGATCGCCACCGCCATACCGATGAAGCCGATACCGCCGAGCCAGTGCAGCAGCGAGCGCCACATCAGGATGCCCGGGGACATGGTGTCCAGGCCGCTCAGGACGGTGGCGCCAGTGGCGGTGATGCCCGACATGCTTTCGAAGAACGAATCCGTATAGCTGATGTGCTGGGTCAGCAGGAAGGGCAGGGCGGCGAAGATACATACCACCAGCCAGCTGCTGACGGTCAGCAGGTACATGTCCCGCGGACGCAGGTGGATGTGTTCCGGGCGCCCGGGAAGCACCAGCGCCAGGCCGGCGACGAAGGTAATCATGCTCGACCAGAGGAACGACGGCAGGTCGCGGGTGCGCTCGAAGACCAATAGGGTGGCCATGGGCACGACCATGAAGATCGCCAGGGTGATCAGGAAGATGCCGATGATGAAACCAATGATCCGCAGGGTCGGCAACGCCATGAAGTCCGCTCAGGCTGTAAAGGGAAGGGCGCCATTCTACCCGCGACAAGCGGCATGTAAACCGGCAGCCGGCCGCGCTTCCCGCTAGAATAGCCAAACATTTTTTCAGGAGGTGGCCGATGCAGGCTCTCGACGCTTTGCTCAACCGTGTTTCCGTCCCGCGCCTGGTGGAGCCGGCACCCACGCCGGAACAGCGCGAGGTCATGTTCGCCGCGGCCATGCGGGCGCCGGATCACGGCCAGTTGCGGCCATGGCGCTTTCTGACGGTCGAGGGTCAGGCGCGGCATCGCATGGGCGAACTGCTGGCCGAGGCGGCGAAGTTCAATGACCCGCTCGTCCCGGAAGCTGTCGTGGAAAAAGCCCTCAACGGCCCATTGCGCGCGCCGCTGGTCGTGGTGGTGATTGCCCGTCTGCAGGACCATTTCAAAGTCCCGAAATCCGAGCAACTGCTGGCGGCCGGCTGCGCGGCCCATGGCATCTTGCTGGCCGCGTATGCCCAAGGGGTGGGTGGGGTATGGCGTACCGGTGAGCTGGCGTATTCACCGCATGTGGCCAGGGGGCTTGGCCTTGAAGAGGGGGAAGAGGTGATCGGTTTCCTCTACTTGGGCACACCGCAGAAAGAAGCGCGCACGGCGCCGCAGGAAGATCTCGGGCAGTTTGTCCGGGAGTGGACGGGCTCGTAGGAGCTGCCGAGCGAAGCGAGGCTGCGATCCTTTTTCAGACACTTGAGTCTCAAGTGGAAGATCAAAGATCGCAGGCTTCGCCAGCTCCTACAGGGACCGGGAGCAAGCTCCCTCGCCACAGGTGTTATCTGCACGCATCCGCAATCGCCTCGGCCAGCAGGTCCAGGCGCGTGGCGTCGATGCCGGCCACGTTGGCCCGGCCGGTGCCGACCATGTAGACACTGTGGCGCTCGCGCAGGTGCTTGACCTGTTCCGGCGTCAGGCCAGTGTAGGAAAACATCCCGTGTTGCACGCCGATATGGGCGAAGCGCTCGCGCAAGCCATGGGATTCGAGGGCTTCCAGCAAACCGCTGCGCAATTGCGCGATGCGCAGGCGCATGGTCTGGACTTCATCGGCCCACAAGCTTTTGAGTTCCGGGTCGCCGAGGATGGTCGCCACGACGGCCGCGCCATGGTCCGGCGGTGTCGACCAGAGGTTGCGGGCGATGTTTGCCAGTTGGCTGCGGATGTCCACCAGCTTCTCGCCATCCCGGGCGCAGACGATCAACGCACCGGTACGGTCGCGATACAGGCCGAAGTTCTTCGAACAGGAGCTGGTGACCAGCACTTCCGGCAGGGCCTGGGCAAACAACCGGACCGCCCAGGCGTCCTGCTCCAAGCCATCGCCAAAGCCCTGGTAGGCGAAGTCGATCAACGGCAGCAGGTCGCGGCTGCGCACCACCTCCAGCACCTGGCGCCATTGCTCATGGGACAGGTCGAACCCGGTGGGGTTGTGGCAGCAGGCGTGCAGTAGCACCACATCGCCTTTGGGCGCCCGGTTCAAGGTCGCCAGCATCGCCTCGAAATCCAGGCGATTATCGGCGCCCACGTACGGGTAATGGCTGGCCTTGACCCCGGCCGCGGCGAAAATGGTTTCGTGGATCGGCCAGGTCGGGTTGCTCAGCCATACGCCACGGCCCGGCAGGCACTGGGCGATGAAGTCGGCGCTCAGGCGCAGGGCACCGGTACCGCCCGGGGTCTGGGTGGCGCCAGCGCGTTTTTCGCTGATCAGCGGCGAGTCGGCGCCCAGCACCAGCTCATTGATCAGTTGGCCGAACGCGGCGTCGCCATGACCGCCGATGTAGGTCTTGGTGGTCTGGCGTTCCACCAGTCGCTGCTCGGCCCGCTTCACCGACTCAAGAATCGGTGTCAGGCCCTGGGCGTCCTTGTAGACACCCACGCCCAAGTCGAACTTGCTCGGGTTGCTGTCCGCCCCGTAGGCCTCCATCAGGCCGAGGATCGGGTCGCCGGGGACCCGGCCGATGGCATCGAAATGCATTACTTGCGGCCCTCGGCGGTCTTGGCCACGTCATCGGTGCGGGCCGCCATGATGAAATCGTTGCGGTGCAGGCCCTTGATGGAGTGGCTCCACCAGGTCACGGTGACTTTGCCCCATTCGGTGAGCAGGCCAGGGTGGTGGCCTTCGGCCTCGGAGATCTCGCCGACGGCGTTGGTGAACGCCAGGGCGTGCTTGAAGTTCTTGAACAGGAAAACTTTTTCCAGCTGCATGACGCCGTCGCGCACTTCGATGTTCCAGTCGGGGATCTGCTTGATCAGCACTGGCAGTTCTTCGTCGCTCACTTGCGGGGCATCGGCGCGGCAGGCTTCGCAATGGGCTTGGTTCAGAGTGTTCATGGTGTGTTCCTGGATCGAATATTTGGAAAACGTCGATGCACCCACGCTAAAGCAAAGCGGCGTCGTGCAACAGACTCAATTGGGATTAAAAGAGGCGGTTCACGCCGCTTTTGGTGGGAATTTCGGGGCATGCAAGCCCAGCTCCCGGCCGCGCTTGACCATGCCCATGATGTCTTCGTGGGCCAGGTCGAACAGACGCTTGAGTTCGGGCAGCACGAAATACACCGGTTGCAGGATGTCGATGCGATAGGGGGTGCGCATGGCTTCCAGCGGATCGAAGGCCTGGTGTTCCGGCTCGTCCGACAGGCAGTACACGGTCTCCTTGGGCGAAGACAGGATGCCGCCGCCGTAGATGCGCCGGCCTTGCGGGGTCTGCACCAGGCCGAACTCGATGGTCATCCAATACAGGCGCGCCAGGTAAACCCGTTCTTCCTTGGACGCCTGTAGGCCGAGTTTGCCGTAGGTGTGGGTAAATTCCGCAAACCAAGGGTTGGTCAGCAGCGGGCAGTGGCCGAAGATCTCGTGGAAAATGTCCGGCTCCTGCAGGTAATCCAACTCTTCCCGGGTGCGAATAAAGGTCGCCACAGGAAACTGTTTGCTGGCGAGCAATTCGAAGAAGGTCTGGAAGGGAATCAACGCTGGCACCCGGGCGACTTGCCAGCCCGTGGTCTGGCCCAGCACCTTGTTGATTTCGTCCAGTTGCGGGATACGGTCGTGAGGCAGGCCCAGCTTGTCGATGCCATCCAGGTATTCCTGGCACGCACGGCCTTCGATGACTTTCAGCTGGCGGGTGATCAGCGTGTTCCACACCGCGTGTTCTTCAGCGGTGTAGTGGATAAAACCTTGCGCATCGGGCTCACGGGCCACGTACTGCGTCTGCTTCATGCTGCTCTCCTGCTGATTTCCCTCAGGGGGATGATGTGTTTGTTGTTATGTCCAGCGATGCAATAGAGATAACGCGAAGCGGCGGCCTGTGCCGCACGCTGACAAGGGCGGGACAGGGGAAAGAAAAGCAAATCCGTAAAGTTTTCGTTACGAATTGAGCTGAACTACGATGCTCTAGGGATTTTCCGGTGGGAATCGGCCTACAACTGTCACATAATCTTGACGACTATTTGCGCTGCCATGCAGAAACCTTTGTGGCTCTCGCCACAGGGGACTTGAACGGCGCACCTTTCCATCTCATACGCACCCGGGCCTTTCCATGCGCATCAAAGCCCATTGCCAGAACCGCATCGGCATCCTGCGGGACATCCTCAACTTGTTGGTGGAATACGGCATCAACGTCGCCCGAGGGGAGGTCGGTGGCGAGCATGGCAACGCGATCTACCTGCACTGCCCCAACCTGATCAACATCCAGTTCCAGGCGCTGCGTCCGAAATTCGAGGGCATCGCCGGGGTGTTTGGCGTCAAGCGCGTAGGACTGATGCCCAGCGAGCGTCGGCACATGGAACTCAACGCCTTGCTCGGCGCCTTGGAGTTTCCGGTGCTGTCCATCGATATGGGGGGCTCCATCGTCGCGGCCAACCGGGCGGCGGCGCAGTTGCTCGGGGTGCGTGTCGACGAGGTGCCGGGCATTCCGCTGTCCCGCTACGCCGAGGATTTCGACTTGCCGGAACTGGTACGCGCCAACCAGTCGCGTATCAATGGCCTGCGAGTCAAGGTCAAGGGCGATGTGTTCCTGGCGGACATCGCGCCACTGCAATCGGAACACGACGACAGCGAAGCCATGGCCGGTGCGGTGCTGACGTTGCACCGGGCCGACCGGGTGGGCGAGCGGATCTATAACGTGCGCAAGCAGGAGTTGCGCGGCTTCGACAGTATTTTCCAGAGTTCGAAAGTGATGGCGGCGGTGGTCCGCGAGGCACGGCGCATGGCCCCGCTGGACGCGCCGCTATTGATAGAAGGCGAAACCGGCACTGGCAAGGAACTGCTGGCGCGCGCTTGTCACCTGGCGAGCCCGCGCGGGCAATCGCCATTGATGGCACTCAACTGCGCCGGGCTGCCCGAGTCCATGGCCGAGACCGAACTGTTCGGCTACGGGCCGGGTGCCTTCGAAGGCGCCCGGGCCGAAGGCAAGCTCGGTCTGCTGGAACTGACTGCGGGGGGAACGCTGTTCCTCGACGGGGTCGGGGAGATGAGCCCGCGCCTGCAAGTGAAATTGCTGCGCTTCCTGCAGGACGGTTGCTTCCGCCGAGTCGGCAGCGATGAAGAGGTGTACCTGGACGTCAGGGTGATCTGCGCGACACAGGTGGACTTGTCTGAACTCTGTTCCCGGGGCGAATTCCGTCAGGATTTGTACCACCGCTTGAACGTGCTTTCCTTGCACATCCCACCCCTGCGCGAATGCCTCGATGGCCTGGCGCCGTTGGTGGAACATTTCCTCGACCAGGCCAGCCGCCAGATCGGTTGTGCGCTGCCCAAGCTGGCCCCGGCGGCGATGGACCGCCTCAGTCACTATCATTGGCCGGGCAACGTCCGACAGCTGGAAAACGTGCTGTTCCAGGCCGTTTCCCTGTGCGACGGCGGGAAGGTGAAGGCTGAGCACATCCGCCTGCCGGACTACGGCGTGCGCCAGCCCCTTGGCGATTTTTCCCTTGAAGGCGGGTTGGACGAGATCGTCGGCCGCTTCGAGAAAGCCGTGCTGGAGCGCCTGTACGCCGATCATCCCAGCAGCCGGCAATTGGGCAAGCGGTTGGGGGTCTCCCATACCACCATTGCCAATAAACTGCGGGAGTATGAGGTAGGTAAAACCGAGTCATAGCTATTTATCTGTTGCGTTTTTACGGACCTCATCGCGAGCAAGCTCGCTCCCACATGAATCTTCAGTGTTCACTGGATTTGTCGGCATCCAGATAACCTTTTGGGAGCGAGCTTGCTCGCGATGGCGGCAGTGGCCGTTATCGAAGGACAAGCATTGCCACTCACCGGCACGACACCGCCGGTTTTTCGTCTTCGATACATTTCAAAAGTCCCTCCCACAATCCTGAACCCCTTGTTTGCCGGGGCGCGGGGCGCCAGAAAAAAGTTGGTCTGCAAATTGCTTAAGGCTGTGCAACACAGCAGTGGGCGGCAAACGTCCGGCATGCAGAGGAACGACAGTGGACAAGTACCTTTATGTGGCAATGACCGGCGCCAGCCAGAACGCCCTGGCGCAACGGGCCCATGCCAACAACCTGGCGAACATCTCCACCAATGGTTTTCAGAAAGACCTGGAGCAGGCGCGCTCGATGCCGGTATTCGGTGACAGCTTTCCGGCGCGGGCCTTTGCCCTATCCGAGCGACCTGCCACTGACTTCACCCCGGGCGCACTGGTGGAAACCGGTCGTGACCTCGACGTCGCGGTGAGCGGGCCGGGCTGGATGGCCGTGCAAAACCCCGACGGCGGTGAAAGCTACGTGCGCACCGGCAGCCTCAATGTCGATGCCCTGGGCGTACTGCGGGCCGGCAACGGCATGCCGGTGATGGGCAACGGCGGTCCGATCGCCGTGCCGCCGGAACAGAAAATCGAAATCGGCCAGGACGGCACCATCAGCATTCGTGCCATGGGCGAAGGCCCGCGGGTGATGGCTGAAGTGGACCGCATCAAGCTGGTCAACCCGGACCTCAAGAACATGACCAAGGGCCTGGACGGCTCGATTCGTACCAAGGACGGCCAGCCGGCGCCGATCGATGCCAACGTGCAGTTGGTGTCGGGTTTCCAGGAGGCGAGCAACGTCAATGCCGTGGATGAAATGACTTCGGTGCTGGCCCTGGCCAAGCAGTTCGAGCTCCACGTCAAGATGATGAACACCGCCAAAGAAGGCGATGAAGCCATGGCTCGGGTCTTGCAGATCTAATCATTAATTACAGCGTTGCGCCGAAAAACAGGCGTACGAGGAGAATCGAATGCTTCCGGCTCTATGGGTTGCCAAAACAGGTCTGTCCGCCCAGGACACCAACCTGACGACCATTTCCAACAACCTGGCGAACGTTTCGACCACGGGTTTCAAGCGTGATCGCGCCGAGTTCCAGGACCTGCTGTATCAGGTAAAACGCCAGCCTGGCGCCCAATCGACCCAAGACAGCGAATTGCCGTCGGGCCTGCAAGTGGGTACGGGTGTACGCATTGTCGGCACCCAGAAAAACTTCAACGCCGGCAGCCTGCAGACCACCGAGCAGCCGCTGGACATGGCCATCGACGGTCGCGGTTTCTTCCAGATCCTGCAGCCGGACGGCACCACGTCCTACACCCGTGACGGTACGTTCCACCTCGACTCCAACGGTCAGATCGTCAACGCCAGCGGTTTCGCCCTGGAGCCGGCGATCGTCATTCCGAACGATGCCCAGACCTTTACGGTGGGCCGTGACGGTACCGTGTCCATCACCGTGGCGGGCAACCCGGCCGCCCAGGTGATCGGCAACCTGCAGACCGCCGACTTCATCAACCCGGCCGGCCTGCAAGCGGTGGGCAACAACCTGTTCCTGGAAACCGCTGCCAGTGGCGCACCGCAAATCGGCACCCCGGGCCTGAACGGTTTCGGCACCACGCTGCAGAACACCTTGGAAACCTCCAACGTGAGCACCGTCGAGGAGATGGTCAACATGATCACCACCCAGCGTGCCTACGAGATGAACTCCAAGGTGATCTCCACCGCCGACCAGATGCTCTCGTTCGTTACGCAGAATCTGTAATCGTCACAACGTCCGTCACCACGTAGACAGGGCGGCCCCAGGGTCGCCTGCAACACCAAGAGGTAGGGTCATGAAACGCTTCGTATCTGTTCTGGCACTGAGTGGCATCACCGCACTCGCGGGCTGTGTCGCGCCGACACCCAGGCCCAATGACCCGTATTACGCTCCGGTGTTGCCACGCACGCCGTTGCCGGCTGCCGCCAACAATGGCTCGATCTACCAGGCCGGCTTCGAGCAGAACCTGTACAGCGACCGCAAGGCCTTCCGGGTCGGTGACATCATCACCATCACCCTGAACGAGCGGACTCAGGCCAGCAAGAATGCCAACTCGCAGATCGACAAGACCAGCGAAACCAGCGTCGGCCTGACCTCGTTGTTCGGCTCCAGCCTGACCACCAACAACCCGATCGGCAGCAATGACCTGAGCCTAAACGCCGGTTACAGCGCCGACCGGGCCACCAAGGGCGACAGTCAGTCGGGCCAGAGCAACAGCCTGACCGGTTCGATCACCGTGACCGTCGCCGATGTGCTGCCCAACGGCATCATTGCCGTGCGGGGCGAGAAGTGGCTGACCCTCAACACAGGTGACGAGCTGGTGCGCATCGCCGGCATGGTTCGCGCCGATGACATCTCTACCGATAATACTGTTCCGTCAACTCGTGTGGCCGATGCGCGCATCACCTATTCGGGCACCGGTGCCTTTGCCGATGCGAGTCAGCCAGGCTGGTTCGACCGTTTCTTCCTCAGCCCGAAGTTCCCTTTCTAGGTGGCCCAGTTGAATCTTAAGCAGCTGTTGATCGGTGTCCTGGTGATGTCCGCCGCCTTTACCGCTCAGGCCGAGCGTTTGAAGGACATCGCCAGTATTTCCGGCGTGCGCTCCAACCAGTTGATTGGCTACGGCCTGGTCGTGGGCCTGAACGGCACCGGCGACCAGACCACCCAGACCCCGTTCACCCTGCAGACCTTCAACAACATGCTGTCGCAGTTCGGCATCAAGGTGCCGGCCGGCTCTGGCAACGTGCAGTTGAAAAACGTCGCGGCGGTGTCGGTCAGTGCCGATCTGCCGGCATTCGCCAAGCCCGGCCAGCAAGTGGATATCACCGTTTCGTCCATCGGTAACTCCAAGAGCCTGCGTGGCGGTACGTTGCTGCTGACGCCACTCAAGGGTATCGATGGCAACGTCTATGCCATCGCACAGGGCAACCTGGTGGTGGGCGGTTTCGATGCCGAGGGACGCGACGGTTCGAAGATCACCGTCAACGTTCCGTCGGCCGGTCGCATCCCCGGCGGTGCGTCGGTGGAACGTGCGGTGCCGAGCGGTTTCAACCAGGGCAACAGCCTGACGCTGAACCTCAACCGTTCCGACTTCACCACCGCCAAGCGCATCGTCGACAAGATCAACGACATGCTTGGCCCAGGCGTGGCCCAGGCCATCGACGGCGGCTCGATCCGTGTCACCGCGCCGCTGGATCCGAGCCAGCGGGTCGACTATCTGTCGATCCTGGAGAACCTCGAGGTCGATCCGGGCCAGGCGGTGGCGAAAGTCATCATCAATTCGCGTACCGGCACCATCGTGATCGGCCAGAACGTCAAGGTTTCCCCGGCCGCCGTGACCCACGGCAGCCTGACCGTGACCATCACCGAAGACCCGATCGTCAGCCAGCCTGGGCCATTGTCCAACGGCCAGACCGCCGTGGTCCCGCGTTCGCGGGTCAATGCCGAGCAGGAAGCCAAGCCGATGTTCAAGTTCGGCCCGGGCACGACCCTGGATGAAATCGTCCGGGCGGTGAACCAGGTCGGCGCGGCGCCGGGCGACTTGATGGCGATTCTCGAAGCCTTGAAACAGGCCGGCGCGTTGCAAGCCGACCTGATCGTGATTTGAGGGGCGAGTCATGGATATGCGCAAGGGCGCTTTGATCAGCGGGGATTCGGGTTCCTACTCGGACCTGAATCGCCTGAACCAGCTCAAGGTCGGCGACAAGAACAGCGACGGCAACCTGCGTAAAGTGGCGCAGGAATTCGAATCGCTGTTCCTCGGTGAAATGCTCAAGTCCATGCGTTCGGCCACCGAGGCCTTGGGCAAGGACAACCCGCTGAACACGCCGGAAGCCAAGCAATACCAGGAAATGTACGACCAGCAATTGGCCGTTTCCATGTCCCGCGAAGGCGGCGGTATCGGCCTGGCCGATGTCCTGCTGCGCCAGATGTCGAAGAACAAGCCACTGGCGCCCGGTGAAGCGGCGACGTTGTCGGCGGCCAAACAGCAAGAGGTACTGGACAAGGTCGCCAAGGCGCCGGTCCAGACACCAGTGGCGGCCGGGACCTTGCCCACCGACGGCCCGTTGTCGCGCACCAACGGTCAGCGTCCGTTGTGGGCTTCGCGGGCCGTGAGTGCGCCGCAAGGCGCCGAGGGCGTCCACCGCAACGACATGGAACTGCTCAACCAGCGTCGCCTGGCCCTGCCGCCGAAACTGGCTGACCGCCTGCTCGCCGGGCTGGTGCCTTCGGCCTCGGCCAATGCCGATGTCCCTGTGCAGAACCTGCTGCCGGATCGCGCCATCGCCGCCGTCAAGCCGGCCGCCGGCGAACTGGCCAATGGCGACTGGCTGGCCGCGCTCAAGGCTTCCGAGCCGAAAGGGGACATGCAGGTCTATGGTCGCGCCGTGGCCCAGCCACCGCTGGCACCGGCGCGCAAGGCCTTCCGCGATGCCGATGAATTCGTCAACGCCATGCTGCCAATGGCCAAGGAAGCCGCCGACCGCATCGGCGTCGATCCACGCTACCTGGTGGCCCAGGCCGCCCTGGAAACCGGTTGGGGCAAATCGGTGATGCGCCAGCCCGATGGCAGCAGCAGTCACAACCTGTTCGGTATCAAGGCCAGCGCCAACTGGAAAGGCGATTCGGCGCGGGCGATCACCAGCGAATTCCGCAATGGCGAGATGGTCAAGGAGACGGCCGAGTTCCGTTCCTACGCCTCGTACCGCGACAGTTTCCATGACTTGGTCAACCTGCTGCAAAGCAACAGTCGCTATCAAGATGTGCTGAAGTCGGCCGATAACCCCGAACAGTTTGTACGCGAATTGCAGAAGGCCGGTTACGCCACCGACCCGCAATACGCCAGCAAGATTTCGAACATAGCCCGGCAGATGACGAGTTACCAAAACTACGCTTCGGCTGGTGCCACCACGACTTTATAAGGTCTGAACCATGAGTTTGCTCAATATAGGGATGTCGGGTCTGTCCGCAAGCCAGACCGCGTTGGTGACCACCGGTAACAACATTTCCAATGTCGATACCGCTGGATATTCGCGTCAGCAGACCGTGCAGACCACCAAGGCGTCGAACCAGTACGGCAACGTGTTCATTGGTTCCGGCACGACCCTGGCCGATGTGCGCCGGGTGTATAACTCGTATCTTGAAGCGCAACTGAAAACCACCACCTCGCTCAACAGCGATGCGGCGGCCTATCAGGGGCAGATCACCCCGCTTGACTCCCTGCTGTCGGACAGCGGCACCGGCATGAACGGCGCGCTGACCAAGTTTTTTGCCTCGGTGCAAAACGTCAATGCCAAGCCAGGTGACGATGCTTCCCGTCAGTTGCTGCTCAGCGATGCCCAGGCCTTGAGCAACCGTTTCAACTCGATCGCCAGCCAACTGACGGCGCAGAACGAGAACATCAACGGCAACCTGACGAACATGGTTGAGCAGATCAACAACCTGGCTACTACCGTTGCTCAACTGAACAAGAAGATCGCCGAAGTCTCCAACGCCGGCGGCGCGCCGAACGACTTGCTCGACGCCCGCAGCGAGACCATCCGCCAGCTGTCCACCTTCACCGGCACTCAGGTCGTGGAGAACGGCAGCAGTCTGGATATCTACCTGGGGTCCGGCCAGCCATTGGTGATGGGCAACATCACCAATAAACTTGAAGCGGTGCCGGACAAGAACGATCCAGGGCGCATCGGCATCCAGCTCAACAGCGGCTCCAGCGTCATGGACATCACCCAGGTACTCACGGGCGGCGAGATCGGCGGCCTGATGCGCTACCGCAGCACCGTGCTCGATCCGGCCATGAACGAGCTGGGCCGCGTGGCCCTGGTCGTCGCCGATCAGATGAACAGCATCCAGGCTTCAGGCATCGACAAGAACGGTGCGTTTGGTTCCAACCTGTTCACTAACATCAACAGCGCCGCGCAGATGAGCCAGCGCAGCGTCGCCTCGCTGGGCAACAGCGCAGGCTCCGGCAACTTCAACGTGTCCATCGAAGACACCGGCAAGCTGACCACCAACGACTACAAGATCACCTTCACCAGCGCCACCAACTACACCGTGCAGCGCTTGCCCGATAACACCTCGCTGGGCGCATTCAGCACCACGACCACGCCAGCACCGGTCGTCGATGGCTTCTCGCTGACCTTCGCCAATGGCACCGCGGCCACCGGTGATTCGTTCAAGATCACCCCGACCCGCAACTCGGCGAGCAGCATCAAGACCGAGATGACCGACTCCAAGCGGCTGGCGATCGCCGCGCCGCTGGGCGCAGCCATCACACCGGGCGGCAGCGGTACGCTGACCATTCCGGCCAGTGGCCAGCCGACGATGACCACCAAGCTGGACATCTACGACGAAGCCACCACTAGCATCATCCAGAACGGCATCAAGAGCTCCATGCCGGTCAAGGTGGTGTTTGGCGCGACGTCTTCCGACGGCACCAGCCAGGCTTACCAACTGCTGGATGCCAAGGGCGGTACGATCAGCAGCGGTACGATCAAGCCAGGCCAGAGCAACACCCTGAGCCTGAGCGTTCCGCTCAAGGACGCCAGCGGCGCCCCGATCATGGATTCATCCATACCGCCGGTGCAGCGTACCGTCACCTTCGACATGTCCATCGCCGGTTCGCCATCCAACGGTGCTGGCATTGACGTCAACCTCAGTCAGCCCGGCAGCCTGGACAACCGTAACGGTACGGTTCTGGCCGGTTTGCAGACGGCCAAGACCGTGGATACCAATTCCGCCAGCAAAGGGATTTCCCTGAACGACGCCTACGGCAAACTGGTGGAGGGCGTCGGCTCCAAGGCCGCCCAGGGCAAGCTCGACAGCGCCGCCACCGGTGCGATCCTGGATAACGCCAAAAGCGCCCGTGACTCGTTGTCGGGCGTGGACCTGGATGAAGAAACCGGCAACCTGGTCAAGTTCCAGCAGTACTACACCGCGTCTTCGCAGATCATCAAGGCTGCGCAGGAAATCTTCAGTACATTGATCAACAGTCTTTAAGGAGCCGTAGCCCATGCGCATTTCCACCTCCCAGTTTTACGAGAGCACGGCTGCGAACTACCAGAAAAACTTCGCCAAGGTGGTCAAGACCAGCGAAGAAGCCAGCAGCCTGGTGCGTGTGAATACTGCCGCCGATGATCCGGTGGGGGCTTCGCGTCTGCTGCAGTTGGGCACCCAGGCCTCGATGCTCGCCCAGTACGAAACCAACGCCAACACTATCAAGGCGACCCTGGGCACGACTGAAGCGGTGATGACCAGCATCGGCAACGTACTGCAGCGCGCCAAGGAGCTGGCCGTCGGTGCCGGCAACGCCGGCTACACCGACGCCGACCGCCAGGCCAACGCCTCGGAGCTGGCACAGATCGAAGAGCAGTTGCTGAGCCTGATGAACAGCAAGGACGAAAACGGCAAGTACATTTTCGCAGGTTCCAAGGGCGATACCATTCCGTTCACCCGCAACAACGATGGCAGCTACAGCTACAACGGCGACCAGGTGACCCTCGACCTGCCGGTTGGCGACACCATGTCGATGGCCACCAACAGCACTGGATGGGAAGCCTTCCAACAGGCCGTCAATACCAGCCGCAGCCAGGTGACCATGACCGCTCCGGCGGTGGATGATGGCCGTGTGGTGCTGTCCAATGGTCAGGTTTCGTCCAGTGTCAGCTACAACAGTAAATTCCGTAGCGGCGAACCGTACACCGTCGAGTTCGTCAGCGGCACGCAACTGAGAATCACTGACTCCGGCGGCAATGATGTCACCGCAGAAGCCAGCCAGGGTGGTGCTTTCGACCCCAACAGCAAAAGCGGCCAGGCGGTGCAGTTCCGGGGACTGGAATTGACCCTGAACATCAATCTGCAAACCGGTGATACGGCTGGCACCGTGTTGCCCGGTCATAGTTTCACCCTGGCCGCCAAGCCGGACACTTTTGTCGCGACCCGCAGCCCGGGCAACCCGACCCCGGTTCAGGTTACCAACAGCACGATCACTGACCCGGTGGCGTATCACGCCAGCTTCCCTACCGGTTCGGCTGTGTTGAAGTTCACCAGCGCCACTGATTTCGACCTGTACGCTGCGCCGTTGACCGCCGACAGCCAGCCGGTGTCCAGCGGCACCCTGGCCGGCAACGTGGCCACCGCTTCAGGGGTGAGCTTCACCCTGGACGGTACGCCGGCTGCCGACGATCAGTTCAGCATCGCGGTCAACACCCACGAGACCCAGAACATCCTGGATACCGTGAGTCAGCTGAAAACCGCGCTGAGCACGCCGACCAACAACGATCCGATTGCCTTGCAGAAATTGCAGGCATCGCTGGCCTCCGGTATCGGTAACCTGGCGAGCGGTACCGATCAATTGTCCAGCGCCTTGAGTTCGGTGGGCGGGCGCGGACAGGCCCTGGAAAATCAGAGCGACACCAACCAGAGCCTGATCCAGGCCAACACCCAGACTCAATCGTCGATCCGTGATTCCGACGCGGCCGAAGTGATGACTCGCCTGACCTTGCAACAGACCATGTTGCAAGCCTCGCAACTGGCGTTCAGCAAGATCACCCAGTTGGGTCTGTTCAACAAGATCTGAGCCGGTTCCACCGAGCCGCCAACCGTCTTTTTTAAGCGGTTCCGGGGCGCCGATCCGAAAGGGTCGGCGCCCGCCGCTCGAGAGTCTTAACCGTGAAATCACTTCCCCTCGTCAGCATCGTCATCCCCGCGTACAACCCTCGGTTTTTTGACCAGGCACTGCTCAGTGCTTTGGCCCAGACGTACGAGCACATCGAGATCGTTGTGTGTGACGATTCGTCAGACGACGAAATTCGCCAGATCGTCGAGTCCTTTACCGAGTCGTCTCACCCGATCCGCTATCTGCGTAACCCGCGGCGACTGGGGCTTCAGGGCAACCTGTTGCGCTGTGTCGAGGAGGCGCGAGGTGAATTCATCAAGGTGCTGTGTGACGACGACCGGCTGTTTGCGCCCTGCATCGCCCAACAGGTCCAGCCATTGATCGCGCAGGCTGAGGTCAGCGTGGTATTCGCCCTTCGATTGCTGTGTGACGCGGGTAACTTCATCTTGCCGCCTCGCATCGATAATTGCCGGTTTACACCGAGTGACGCCTTGTTCAAGGGCGACGACATGCTGGCAATTTTCGAGAGTACGCCGACGAACTTCATCGGCAACTTCAGCTCGGCCCTCATGCGCCGGAACGATGTGCTGGAGCTCCTGCCGGCGCTGATCCAGGATGGGGCCGGATTCGTCGCCATGCTCGACTTTGCCCTGTTCGTCTGCTTGATGCGCCGCGGCAATCTGGTTGCGCTGAACACAGTATTGAGCATCGATCGTCGTTACCCGGTGCGTTTGAGCAAAACCCCGGAAATGCTCAAGGCCGCGAAAGTGGAGTGGCAGTGGCTGGTCCAGATGCTCGCCGCTCGCAATGGCGAAGCGGCGCCATTCGCAGGCTGGGTACGCTATATCGAACTGGATAAAATCACGGATCAGCCCCATGCCTGGCAGGAGCTGTGCGTGACCCGGGTCCTGGGTAATCGCAATACCGTGATCAACGGTCGGGTAGGTGCGCAGAGCGACAGCTACGCCGAATTTTATCGTGAGTGGTTGTCGATCCGGCGATTCAGCGACGTGGAGCGGCGAGTCATGCCCGCGCGAATCGATAGCTGGCCCGTGCGTGCGAACATTGTCCCCATCGTCATTGACAGCGTTGGGGAGGGCGTTGCGCTGGCGGCAACGTTGCGCAGCATCAACGACCAGCTCTATCCCGCGCAAGCCGTCGTGGTGCTTTCCAACGCTGCTTGTGAGGTTCGTGACCGCGTGTTGCAAGTGCCTTATCAGTCTGACTGGGCGCGTCAACTCAATGCCATCGTTCCGCAATTGGAAGGCGCGCACTGGTTCTATCTATTACGAGCTGGCGACGTCTTGCGCGATTCGGCGCTGTTGATCCTGGCAGAGCATGTAGCAGGGCGGCCTGGGATGCTCTGTGCCTACAGCGACGAAGGAGCGCTGGCGGGGGGGGAGTCCCTCGAGCCGGTATTCAAGCCCGATTTCAACCTCGACTTGATGCGTGCCTATCCTTACGTGGGCCGGACCCTGGCGTTCGAGCGAGAGCACTTCATGACGCTGGGAGGTTTCGACCCGGCCCGCGGTGAGCTGGCACCTCATGATCTGCTCTGGCGACTGGTGGAAGAGGCTGGCCCGCAGACCATTGAACACATTGCCGAGATCCAGGTGGAGTCCGCCTTGAACTTCGCCCAGTGGTTGTCCTGGCCCCAGGTCATCGAGGGTAATGCACTGATGGTGGGGGCGCACCTGGACCGTATTGGCGTGACCCATGAGATTCGCCCGGATGTGTTGCCGCTGATCAATCGTATCGACTATCGATATGGGGCTCGCCCGCTGGTGTCGATCATCCTGCGTACCGGTGATTCACTGGCAGCACTGCAGCGTTGCACTGAAAGCCTGATCGAGCGCACTGCCTATAAGCACTATGAAATCCTGGTTGTGGACAGCGGCGTTGAGAATCCAGCCATGCTTGACTGGCTGGCGAGCATCGCACAGTTGGGTTCGAGCATGCTGCGCGTACTGCGCTACGCCGGTGATGACAATGAAGCCTCTGTGCGTAACTTCGCCGCGGACCAGGCCCGAGGCGAATACCTGCTTCTTCTTAGTCCGCAGACGGTCGTTTGTGAAGACGACTGGCTGGATGAGATGATCAATCATGCCCTGCGTCCAGAGGTCGCGGTGGTTGGCGCGAGCATACTTAGTCCCGAGGGTGCCATCATCGGTGGCGGGCAGGTGCTCGGTTTGACCGGTCCGGTGGGCTCGCCCTTTGCCGGCGAGTCGGCCGCATCCCGTGGTTATATGCAACGCTTGCATGCCGTTCAGAACTGGAGTTCGGTCAGCGGCGATTGTCTGATGGTGCGCAGACAGGTATTCGAGGACCTCAAAGGGCTCGATGATGCAACTTTCACCCTTGGGCTCAGCGACGTCGATTTGTGCTTGCGAGCTGGCAAGGACGGTTATCTGGTGGTCTGGACGCCCTATGCCAAGGTCATGCAGGTTGGCCCGCAACCTTCCCGGGGCCTGGCTGAAGACACGGCATCGCTTGAGCGCGAACGCGAACGCGAGATCTTTTACCGCAGTTGGTTGCCCCAGATTGCCCGTGACCCGGCCTACAATCCCTCTCTGAGCCTGGTGGCGTCGAGCTTCAGCCTGGAGCCTTCGTTGCGTAACAACTGGAACCCGTTTTGCAGCCGGGCGTTACCGCTGGTGCTCGGCTTGCCGGTTAACTCTAGCGCGGTTGGCCACTATCGAGTCACCGCCCCGTTGGCTGAGCTCGAAGCCGCTGGACGGGTAATAGCCCGTGTCGCCTACGAGTCGCCTTCGACCGTGGAGATCGAGCGTTTGTCCCCAGACACAATCGTTTTGCAGGGACGCTACAGTGAAGGCTCCGCCGGCGATATCCTGCGAATGAAAAAGTACTCCAGCGCTCTGCGGATTTTTGAGCTGGATGACTACATTGTCAGTGCTCCGAAGAAAAATACTCACACCCGTAACAAGCCAGTCAACACGGAACAAATGCTGCGCGAGGGTATCGCTTTGTGTGACCGTGTCGTGGTGACGACGCAGTCGCTGGCCGATGCTTTGTCGAGCATGCACAGCGAGATTCGTGTGGTGCCCAATATGCTGCAACCCGAGCCCTGGGCGCGTTTGACCAGTCGCCGCAGCACCTCTGCCAAGCCTCGCGTTGGCTGGGGTGGCGGGACCAGTCACAGCGGCGATCTTGAAATCATTGCCGACGTGGTGCGTGAGCTGGCCAACGAAGTGGACTGGGTTTTCTTCGGCATGTGTCCAGACGAGCTACGTCCTTACCTTCATGAATTTCATGAGGCAGTCGGGCTGAACGCCTATCCGTTCAAACTGGCGAGCCTGAACCTCGACCTGGCGCTGGCGCCGCTGGAATTCCACATCTTCAACGACTGCAAGAGCAACCTGCGCCTGCTGGAATATGGCGCCTGCGGCTACCCGGTGATCTGCACCGACACCAAGGCCTACGACGGTTTCCTGCCGTGTACCAAAGTACGCAGCAACAGTACCGAGGAATGGGTCGCGGCGATCCGCATGCACTTGGCCGATCCTGACGCCAGCTACCGCATGGGAGATGAGCTGCGCGAAGCGGTGTTTCGCGATTTCATGCTCAGTGGGGATAACTTGCAGCATTGGCTGTGGGGGTGGCTGCCGGACTGAGCACCTGACACAAGCGAGCCTGCTCGCCGCCATGGCGAGCAGGCTTTTCCCCGGCTTCTGGCCTCTTTTCATTTTTTGGCTGGCCCTTCTACTGAGCGCTCCTTTAGGTGGCGCGTTTCCTGCAAGCTCCCCTTATATCGCCATAAAACGAGCGCTTCCCGGCAAATCGGCGCGCTCCGAACGGCATCGAAGGTGTAATCCCGCGCCCGCAAAAGCGAAGCACGCTTGGCCGAGCCCGGTGATGAACAAGAGGGGAGACGATGAAGGCAGTTATCTTGGCGGGTGGCCTCGGCACGCGGATCAGCGAGGAGTCGCACCTCAAGCCCAAGCCGATGATCGAAATCGGTGGCAAGCCAATTCTTTGGCACATCATGAAGCAGTATTCCGCCCATGGAATCCACGACTTCGTCATTTGCCTGGGCTACAAGGGCTACGCCATCAAGGATTTCTTCGCCAACTACTTCCTGCACACCTCCGACGTCACCTTCGACATGTGCAACAACCGCATGGACGTTCACCAGAACTACAGCGAGCCGTGGCGCGTGACGCTCATCGACACCGGTGAAGACACCATGACCGGCGGACGGCTGCGTCGTGCGGCCCGTTATCTGGAAAATGAAGAGGCGTTCTGCTTCACCTATGGCGATGGTGTTTCGGACCTCAATATCGGTGCGCTGGTGGATTTTCACCTGGCGCACGGCAAGCTCGCCACGGTCACCGCAGTCCAGCCGCCGGGACGCTACGGCGCGCTAGAGCGCGATGGCGACACGGTCCTGGGCTTTACTGAAAAACCTCGGGGTGACGGGGGCTGGATCAACGGTGGTTTCTTTGTACTCTCGCCGAAGGTCCTGCCTTATATCGCTGACGACCAGACTTCCTGGGAAGCCGAGCCCCTGGCGGAATTGGCGACCGAGCAGCAGCTCCAGGCGTTTCAGCACGACGGTTTCTGGCATCCGATGGACACCCTGCGGGATAAAAACCACCTCGAGGCCCTGTGGCAAAGCGGGGAGGCCCCATGGAAGCAATGGGGCTGAGCCCGGAATTCTGGCGCGGTAAGCGGGTGCTGGTTACCGGTCATACCGGTTTCAAGGGCAGTTGGCTGACGCTGTGGCTGCAAAGCCTGGGCGCCCAGGTCAGCGGTTTTTCCCTGGACCCGGCCACCAAACCGAGCCTGTTCGAGTTGGCCAGGGTGGGCGAGGGTATCGACGATCGGCGTGCTGATCTGCGTGACCTCGGTGCCTTGCTCGAAGTGCTGGCTGACGTGCAACCGCAGATTGTCCTGCACCTGGCAGCCCAACCGCTGGTACGTGAGGCGTATCGTGATCCGTTGGGTACCTATTCCAGCAATGTCATGGGCACCCTCAACCTGCTCGAAGCTATCCGTCAGATTGGCGGCGTGCGCGCCTGTGTCCTGGTCACTACCGACAAGGTCTACGCCAATCAGGAATGGCTGTGGCCCTACCGCGAAAACGAAGCCCTGGGTGGTCACGACCCCTACAGCAGCAGCAAGGCCTGCTGCGAATTGCTGGCGCAGTCCTATGCCGCCTCGTTTTTCTCCGCCGATCGTTACGCTGAACACGGACTGGCCCTGGCCACGGCGCGGGCTGGCAACGTATTGGGCGGCGGTGATTTCGCCCCTGAACGGCTGATTCCGGACGTGCTCAAGGCCTGGTCGGCGGACGAGCCGGTGACACTGCGTTATCCCCAAGCCGTTCGCCCGTGGCAACACGCCCTGGAGCCGCTGGCCGGTTATCTACAGTTGGCCGCTGCCCTCTATGAGCAGGGACCGGAATGTGCCGGTGCCTGGAACTTCGGCCCCGGCGAAGCGGACATGTGCAGTGTCGGGGACGTCGTTCAGTTGCTGGCCGAGCACTGGCCGCAAGCGCCTGGCTTGCGCATCGAACCGAGTGATCTGCATGAGGCCGGTCTGTTGCGCCTGGACAGCAGCCGCGCCCGGCAATTGCTGGGCTGGCAGCCGCGTTGGTCGCTGCGGCAATGTCTGGCCCAGACCCTTGATTGGCACTTGGCCTGGCAGAACGGCGATGACATGCGCCAGGTCACGCTGGGTCAGTTGCACCTGTACCGAGGCACGTTGTGAGCGAGTTCGCATTGAAGGCATTGCCGCTGGCCGACTTGTTCAGCGTCCAGCACAAGCGCTTCGAAGACCAGCGCGGGCATTTCGCCCGGTTGTTCTGCGAAGGCAGCCTGAGCGCGTTCGGCCAGCCGTTTCATATTCGTCAGATCAACCATTCCTGCACCCGTGAGCGGGGCAGTGTGCGTGGCCTCCATTATCAGAACGCAGCACAACCGGAAGCCAAGCTGATCACGTGTCTGCGCGGTGAAGTCTGGGACGTGGCCGTGGATCTACGACCCGATTCCGAAACCTTCCTGCATTGGCACGCCGAGCAGTTGAAGGCGGGTGATGGTCGCAGCCTGTTGATCCCGGCCGGGTTTGCCCACGGGTTCCAGACCCTGACCGATGATGCCGAGCTGCTGTACCTGCACAGCGCCGATTACGCCCCGGAGCATGAGGGCGGCCTGTCGGTTAACGATCCGCGGCTGGCGATTGCCTGGCCGCTGCCTGTCAATAATCTGTCGACCCGGGACAGCAATCATCCCCTGCTCGACGAGCGTTTCGCTGGAGTGCGTCTATGAATTGCCGAGGTTGCGGGACTGCCCTGGCGTTGCCACTGATCGACCTCGGTACGTCGCCGCCGTCCAACGCCTATGTGCGTGCCGACCAATTGGAACAGGCCGAGCAATGGGTGCCGCTCAAGGTCGCCGTGTGCCAGCAATGCTGGCTGGTGCAGACCGAAGACTACACGCGTGCCGACAGCCTGTTCGACGCCGAGTACGCCTATTTCAGTTCGTTCTCCAGCACTTGGCTGGCCCATGCCGAGCGCTACGTGGTCGAGATGGTCGAGCGGTTTGACCTGAACGCCGATAGCCGCGTGGTGGAAATCGCCGCCAACGACGGTTACTTGTTGCAGTACGTCGCCAGGCGCGATATCCCGTGCCTGGGCGTCGAGCCGACCCGCAGCACCGCCGAGGCTGCCCGTGGGAAAGGCCTGGAAATTCGTGAGCTGTTCTTTGGTCGCGAAACGGCGTCGCAATTGAAAGGCGAAGGCTGGGCTGCCGATCTGATGGCGGCCAATAATGTGCTGGCCCATGTGCCGGACATCAATGATTTTCTCGCAGGTTTTGCCACGTTGCTGAAGCCCGCTGGCGTGGCCACGTTCGAGTTTCCACAGCTACTGACGCTGATGGCCGGGCAGCAGTTCGATACGCTCTATCATGAACACTTTTCCTATCTGTCGCTTACGGCGGTGCAGACCCTGTGCGAGCGCAATGGCCTGGAGGTGTTCGACGTCAGCCAACTGTCGACCCACGGCGGTTCGTTGCGGGTGTTTGTCCAGCGTGCCGATGGCATTCGCCGGCCAGTGCTGGCGACGGTGCAACAGCAATTGCAGGCCGAACGGGATGCCGGCGTGAAAACCGCCGCGTACTACGCCACCCTGGCGCCGGCCGCCGAGGCCACCAAGCATGGCTTGCTGCGCTTTCTGTTGCAGGCCAAGGCCGATGGCAAGCGTGTGGTCGGTTACGGTGCCGCGGCCAAGGGCAATACCTTGCTCAACTATGCCGGGGTCAAGCCGGACCTGCTGGCCTGGGTGGCAGATGCAAACCCGCACAAGCAGGGCAAGTACTTGCCGGGCAGTCGGATTCCTATCGTGTCGCCCGAGCGTATCGCGATAGAGAAACCTGACTACGTTCTCGTCCTGCCCTGGAACTTGCTGAACGAAGTCAGCCAGCAGTTGGCTGAGGTTCGCCAATGGGGCGGGCAATTCGTCATCGCGGTGCCTGAGTTGACGGTGCTATGAAGGTTTTAGTGACTGGTGCCACCGGGTTTGTCGGCCGTCATCTGGTTGCGGCCTTGCTCGCGCGCGGTTGCCAGGTTAGAGCCGTCGCGCGCCGGTTGGAGCCGGCCAGGGCATTGCCCTGGTTCGACCGGGTTGAATTCGTCGCGGCCGATGTCCACGCCGAAGAACTGGATATCGCTGCATTGGTCGAGGATGTCGATGCCTTGGCGCATCTGGCGTGGCCGGGCCTACCGAATTACCAGGCACTGTTTCATTACGAACATAACTTGATGGCCGATTATCAGTTCATCAAACAGGTCATTGTGGCGGGGGTTGGGCAGGTGCTGGTGACGGGTACCTGTTTCGAATATGGCCTGCAGAGCGGGCCACTCGACGAACAGACTGCGCCTCAACCGGCCAACCCTTATGGGTTGGCAAAAAATACCTTGCGCCTGTTTCTTGAACACCTTCAACGCGAGCACCCGTTTACCCTGCAGTGGGCTCGTTTGTTCTACCTGCACGGCGCCGGTCAGAACCCTAACAGTCTGCTCGCGGCGCTGGACCGGGCCATTGATGCCCAAGCCTCGGTCTTCGATATGTCCGGGGGCGAGCAACTGCGCGATTACCTGGCAATCGAAACAGCCGCTGCTTACCTGGCAGGGCTGCTGTTGCGGCGCGAATTCAATGGTGTCGTCAATTGCTCAAGTGGCGAACCGGTGTCGGTTCGCGCACTGGTGGAAACACGGCTGCGCGAGCGTGGCGCGGCCATTCGCCTGAACCTGGGCCATTACCCCTACCCGACTCACGAACCCATGGCGTTCTGGGGCGTGGCCAAGCGTTTGCACACCTTGTTGGGAGCCGAACATGATGCGTGAGCTGTACCGGGCCACCGGCCTTCCGGTTCTGCAGAACCGTACCTTCGCCGATGAGCTGTCGGCCAGAGCCTCGGCGAGTGCCGACATGGTGTTGGTCCAGGACGACGTGAGCGGATTGGTTTTCAATCGAGCGTTCGATGCCGACAAGCTCAGCTATGACAGCGACTACCAGAATGAACAGGCCCATTCCGGTCAGTTCCAGCAGCATCTCACTGACGTGGAAGGCATCATCGCCCGGCATTTCAGCGGCCAGGAATTGATCGAGGTCGGTTGCGGCAAAGGCTATTTCCTGGAACTGCTCAAGGAACGTGGTTACGCGATCACGGGTATCGACCCGGCCTATGAGGGCGATAACGCCGACGTGATCAAGGCGCCGTTCACCCGCGATCTGGGCCTGTCGGCCGATGCGGTGGTGCTGCGTCACGTGCTGGAGCATATCCAGGACCCAGTGGCTTTCCTTGCTGAAATCGCAGCGGCTAACCAGGGCGGACAGATTTACATCGAGGTGCCGTGTCTGGACTGGATCCTGGACCACCGGGCCTGGTTCGATCTGTTCTACGAGCACGTCAATTATTTCCGCCTCGATGACCTACGCCGGATGTTCGGTACGGTACATGAGGCTGGACACCTGTTCGGCGGTCAGTACATGTACATCGTCGCTGACCTGGCCACGTTGCGCCTGAAGCCGGAACAGCCCGTTCCAGCCTTGCAATTACCCGACGAATTTACCGCCAGTCTCGGGCGGGCGGTGCAGATTATCCAAGCTTCGCCGCAGCAGGGGGCCGCGATCTGGGGGGCATCCTCCAAGGGAGTGATCTATTCGCTGTTTCTGCAACGAACCGGTGTCGCGGTGGACTGCGTGGTGGATATCAATCCCGCCAAGCAGGGACGGTATCTGCCGTTGAGTGGTGTACGGGTTTCCTCGCCTGAGGAGGCAATGGATGCTCTGCCTGAAGGGGCGCATGTATTTGTAATGAATTCCAATTACCTCGAAGAGATCAAGCGGATGACCGGTGGGCGCTACGTCTACCATGCCGTTGACAGCGCTTCGTTCCAATAACCGCGAGATTCGAACATGACCGACAACACTATCCATAAAGCTTTCGAAGCCCAATGCCAGACCGAAATCGCCGGTCAAGGCCAAGACCAGAAACTCGTCGGCTTGGCCAAGGCGTTCTTCAACGAATCGGCGCGCCATAAGTACAGCTACCATTTTTCCTGGATGGGCCGACCGATCATCCAGTTGCCACAGGACATGATGGCGATGCAGGAGCTGATCTGGCAGATCAAGCCTGACCTGGTCATCGAATGCGGCATCGCTCACGGCGGTTCGATCATTTATTACGCCTCGTTGCTGGAGCTGCAGGGCCACGGCGAAGTGCTGGGCATCGACCTGGATATCCGTCCCCATAACCGCGAAGCCATCGAGAGCCACCCGATGAGCAAGCGTATCTCGATGATTGAAGGTTCGAGCATCGATCCGGCCATCGCCGAGCAGGTCCATGCAGCGGCCAAAGGCAAGAAAGTCATCCTTGTGCTCGATTCCAACCACACCCATGACCATGTGCTTGAAGAGCTGCGCCTGTATGCGCCGTTGGTTTCGGTGGGCAGTTATTGCGTAGTGATGGACACGGTGGTGGAAGACATGCCGGCCGACTTCTTCCCGGATCGGCCATGGGGCCCGGGCGACAATCCGAAAACCGCGGTATGGAAATACCTTGAAGAAAACGGTGACTTCGAAATCGACCAGCAACTGCAGAACAAGCTGCTGATCACTGTCGCACCGGATGGCTATCTGCGCCGGGTTCGTTGATTCATCCGTTTCAAGTCATTGGCGTTTGGCAGGTTGTGGGGACTAGGAAATATGCAGGTTCGAAATATGCTTCAAAGCAACGTGGCACCGCTGAGCGAGCGGTTCACCGTGGTGGTGATTTCCCACAATCGCAGTGCATTCTTGCGCCGTACATTGCACTACTACAGCAGCTATCCCTGTTCGGTATTGGTGCTTGATTCGTCGGTCGAGCGCGATGAACAAATTGCCCTGGATTTCCCATCGGTCGATTACCGCCACCTGCCCCAGTTCACCTATAAGGGGCTGCAGGACAAGCTGGTTTATGGCGTAAACCAGGTCAAAACGCCTTACATGGTGTTCGCCGCCGATGACGACTTCCTGCTCCACGACGCCTTGACCGAGTCCGTGGAATTCCTTGAAGCCAATCCCGACTATGGCCTGTGCCACGGCTATGGGTTCATGTACGTGGCTTGTGCGACCGAAGTGAATTACTTCCGTCGTGATCGCAAGGTGCATGAGGATTACAACAGCGAGCTGGCCGAAGACCGGGTGATTCGTTTCATGGATCATTTCCTGCCCCCGTTCTACGCCGTGACCCGTACCGATCTGCTGCAGCAGTGGTATAGCCTGTTGCCCCCCGGGACCAGTTTCGAATGGCAGGAGATCGGTCATACCTTTTATTTGCTGGCCTGTGCGAAGGCCCGGATCCTGCCGATCCCGTTCGCTGTTCGCGAGCTCAATTACGGCGGTTCCGAGCACAACACCAACGTGTTGACGGTGCTGAGCTACAAGGACGCCAAAAGCGTGGCGGAGCGCGAGCAGTTCGCCGAGTTCCTGGCGTCGCTTCCAACACCGCTGCGCGAGCAGGCACCGGGACGTGTCAAGCAGATCGCCCTGGACAGTTTTGCGGCCATGGCCGACTGCCTGCTGCAGGGGCGCTCACTCAAGGGTACACAGATCATCAATTCGGTCTGGACGCAGGCGGGGGGCGAACCGGTGCGTTCGTTCGGACCGCAGCAGTTTGTCGAAATGCCTTTCTATAATCAGCGGGTGTTCGATCTGCTGACCGAATTTGAATTTTTGTTGCATGCCATGCCGGCCGGGCGTCTTCAGCTTCAGCAATTGGAAGGTATTCTGGTGCGCCAGCATGAACTGATGCGCGTGCAGCCCAACGACAACGAACGTACCTTGCGCAGTCGTCTCTGGGAGGCCCAGGGCCTTTAT
Organism: Pseudomonas sp. NFIX10; assembly: GCF_900111955.1. Taxonomy (NCBI): domain Bacteria; kingdom Pseudomonadati; phylum Pseudomonadota; class Gammaproteobacteria; order Pseudomonadales; family Pseudomonadaceae; genus Pseudomonas; species Pseudomonas sp. NFIX10. The sequence goes on from NZ_FOKH01000025.1 coordinate 45,982, forward strand.
GCGTTCAACCGTACCGTGGTCAAGCGCCTGGCAGAGTCGTTGAAAAGCAGCGATGAGCCTGAGGAAGCGATCAAGTTGCAGGCTTGGGCCGAGCGGTTGGATTCGGTGCCCGGGCAACAGGGCCGCCGGTTGTTGGAGAACATGCACTCTGGCCGCCTGTTGAACTGGCTCGAAGCGCGTGATCCGGATGCCGGGCAACTCAAATCCATTCACGCTCGCCTGGCCGAGCATCAGGGCGGGCCGCGTTTCGGTATCCTGCTGTTGGACCTGGACGCGGACATGTTCAAGCTACAGGCCACCTTCGACAGCCTGGTCAACGGCCACTGCAAGGCGTTCAACGTGGTGGTCTTCACCACCGGCGACCTGCCGGCGACCACCACCGTGCGCGACACCGTGCACTTCGTCAAAGTCAGCACCTCCAATTATGTTGAGCGCGTCAATCAGATCATCGGGCAATCGACGGCTGACTGGATGGTGCTTGCCGAGGCCGGTGACCTGTTCACCCCGAGCGGCCTGTTGCGCGCCAGCCTCGAGTTGATCGATGCCGACGGCGTGCGCGCGGTGGCCATGGATGAAATCCAGCGCAAGGCCGATGGCAGCCTCACCGATGTGTTCCGCCCTGGCGTCAATCTCGATTTCCTGCAATCGGTGCCTTCGCTGATGGCGCGGCATTGGCTGATTAATCGCGAAGTGCTGGCCCAGGCCCGCGGATTCACGCCCGAATACACCCAGGCCCTGGAGCAGGATCTGCTGTTGCGCCTGATTGAAGACGCAGGGCTGGCCGGCCTGGCGCACCTGGCCGAGCCGTTGCTGATCTGCGCCGCCCCGTCGGAAGAGGAAAATCCCCAGGAGCGTCAGGTACTGACGCGCCACCTGGCCGCCCGCGGCTATCGCGCCCAGGTCACCTCGGCGCTACCGCTGACATACCAGATCGATTACCAGCATGCCGAGCGGCCACTGGCGTCGATCATCCTCGAAAGTCGAGACAATTTCGAGCAGGTACAGCAGGCGCTGGTCAGCGTGCTGCAACGCACCCGCTACCATCGGCACGAAATATTGGTTGCTGATAACCACAGCCAATCCGAGGAACTGGCTCAGTGGCTCGATAGCCTGGAAGGCAAGGGCGAGCGGATCCGCATCCTGCGCAGCGACCGGCGCCTCAGTGCGTCGGCCCTGTACAACTGGGCGAGTGCGCAGGCCAAGGGCGAGTACCTGGTACTGTTGTCGGCCGAAGCGCAGGTGATCAACGCCAACTGGCTCGACAGCCTGCTCAATCAGGCCCAGCGACCGGAAGTGGGGATCGTCGGCAGCAAGCAGATGGATATGCGCGGCATTACCACCCAGGCGGGCCTGGTGCTCAAGCCCGATGGCCGGGTCGCTTCGGTGTTCGTTGGCGAACGCAAGGACGCCAAGGGCTATCTCAATGGGCATCAAGTGGAGCAGAACTACTCGGCGGTGTCGGGTGCTTGCCTGATGATCCGCAAGGACCTGTTCGAAGCTGTGGGAGGTTTGGACGAGGCACATTTCGCCGACGCCTTCGCCGATGTCGACCTGTGCCTGAAAGCGGCAGATGCGGGTTATCTCACGGTCTGGACGCCCCAGGCCCAGATGCTGCATTCAGTCTCATTTGCCGAGGCGCCCCAGGCGACCGACGCCCTGCGTGACAAATGGCAAGCGCGCTTCGACCACGACACCGTTCGCAACCCCAATCTGGCCCTGATCGACACTGGCTTCGCGCTGGGCACCGCCACTGCGGTGGATTGGGCGCGGTTGCTTGCTTAAGCCTGGCTGTCAGGTAAAGGATCAAAGGTATGTTTAACGGTAAATCGATTTTCATCTCAGGCGGTACCGGTTCATTCGGGCGCAATTTCATCCGTCGGTTGCTGGAGCAATACCAGCCCAAGCGCGTGGTGGTGTTTTCCCGCGATGAACTCAAGCAGTACGAGATGCAACAAACCTTCAATGCGCCATGCATGCGCTATTTCCTGGGGGACGTGCGCGATGCCGATCGTCTGCGCCAGGCCATGCGCGGCATTGACTATGTCGTGCACGCCGCGGCCCTCAAACAGGTGCCAGCGGCGGAGTACAACCCTACCGAATGCATTCGCACCAACGTCAATGGCGCCGAAAACATTATTGCCGCGGCCATCGACAATGGCGTCAAGAAAGTGGTTGCGCTGTCCACCGACAAGGCCGCCAGCCCGATCAATCTGTACGGTGCAACCAAGCTGCTGTCGGATAAGCTGTTCGTGGCGGCCAACAACATCGCCGGCGAGCAGCAGACCCGGTTCGCCGTGGTGCGCTATGGCAACGTCGCCGGCTCGCGGGGGTCAGTGGTGCCGTTCTTCAGCAAGCTGATTGCGGACGGTGCGACGCAGCTGCCGATTACCGATGAACGTATGACCCGTTTTTGGATTACCCTCGATCACGGCGTGCAATTTGTGCTCGACAGCTTTGCCCGCATGCACGGTGGCGAAGTCTTCGTGCCAAAGATTCCGTCGATTCGCATCGTCGATCTGGCGTCAGGCATGGCTGGGCATCTGCCCCACAAAAACGTCGGGATTCGCCCCGGTGAAAAACTCCACGAACTGATGGTGCCGCTGGACGATGCACGCATGACCATCGAATTTGCCGATCACTACACTATCCAGCCGTCCATTCGCTTTACCAGTGTGGATGTGGATTTTGGTGTGGACAATCTGGGTGAGCGAGGCAAGCCCGTGGCAGAAGACTTCGAATATCGTTCTGACACCAACCCGCACTTTTTGTCGGTGGAGCAGATCGCTGACCTGCACGCGCGGTTATCGGCATGATCCCCTATGGTCGGCAGAGCCTCGATCAGGCTGACATCGATGCCGTGGTGGCCGTATTGCGGTCCGACTGGCTGACCCAGGGGCCGACCCTAGAACATTTCGAAGAGGCCATGGCCAATCGTTGTCAGGCCGCTTATGCCGTGGCGGTGTGCAACGCGACGGCCGCACTGCACATCGCCTGTCTGGCAGCGGGGTTGGGGCCTGGGGATCGTCTGTGGACCACCCCCAATACGTTCCTGGCCTCGGCCAACTGCGGTCGGTATTGCGGTGCGCTGGTGGATTTTGTCGACATTGATCCGCTGACCTGGAATCTTGACGCTTGTGCCCTGGCTGCCAAGCTTGAAGAGGCCGAGCGTGACGGAACGCTGCCCAAGGTGTTGGTGGCGGTGGCGTTTTCAGGGCAAAGCTGTGACATGCGCAAGATCGCCCAGTTGTCCGAGCGATATGGCTTCACAGTGATTGAGGATGCGTCCCACGCTGTCGGGGCGTCTTATGCCGGTCGCCCGGTGGGGTGTGGCGAGTTTGCGTCCATGACCGTGTTCAGTTTCCATCCGGTGAAGATCATCACCAGCGGTGAAGGCGGCATGGTCCTGACCAATCGCCCGGAACTCGCGCAGCGGCTGCAACGTCTGCGCAGCCATGGGATGACTCGCGACGCGCAGCAGATGACCGAACCCAGTCACGGCCCCTGGTACTACCAACAAGTCGAGCTGGGTTTCAATTACCGCATGACCGATCTGCAGGCTGCATTGGGGCTTTCGCAGCTGAGCAAACTGGATGACTTCATCGCTCGGCGTCGCGAACGGGTTACACGCTACAATCATCTGCTGGCAGCTTTGCCGCTCGTTTTGCCCGGCTTGCAACCTGAAGCCGAGTCGGCCTGGCATTTGTATGTGGTGCGCTTGCAACTCGATAGCATCACGCCTGGTCATCGCCAGGTGTTCGAGGGCTTGCGTGCAGCCGGGATTGGCGTGAACCTTCATTACATCCCGGTTCATTTGCAGCCGTATTATCGTGACCTTGGGTTTGCCGCAGGCGATTTCCCCCAGGCCGAGCGTTATTACGCCGAGGCCATCAGCTTGCCCATGTTTCCTACCCTCAGTGATGAACAGCAGGACTATGTGGTCGAGCAACTGCGCCGAATGCTTGAGGAGTGACGGTGAGCACAGTCGCGATCATCCCCGCCCGTGGCGGTAGCAAGCGGATTCCACGCAAAAACCTGAAGCTGTTCGATGGCGTGCCAATGATTGTCCGGTCGATTGAAATCGCGTTGACCTCTCGGCTGTTCGATGAGGTAGTGGTCAGCACGGACGACGAAGAAATCGCCGATATGGCGCAGGCTCATGGTGCGCAAGTTCCGTTCATGCGCCCGGCGTCGCTGGCTGATGATTTCTCCGGGACGGCTGCCGTGATTGCCCATGCATTGACTGAGCTGCACGAGCGCTCGTTCGATTTCGCCTGTTGCATCTATGCTACCGCGCCGCTGTTGCAGGGGAGGTTCCTGCGTCAGGGGTATGAAGCGCTACGCACGCATCCTGACAAGTCGTACGCATTTTCGGTGACGGGTTTCGGCTTTCCTGTACAACGTGCCTTGACGCTGGATGAACAGGGCGCGCTGACGCCGCTCTATCCTCAGTTTCGTGAAACTCGCTCCCAGGACTTGCCCGAAGCGTTCCAGGACGCGGGCCAATTCTACTGGGGGCGCCGGGAGGCTTGGTTGCGCGGTGACGTGTTGTTTTCGCCCAAGAGCTTGCCGGTGGTCCTGCCTCGTCATCTGGTACAGGACATCGACACACCAGAGGATTGGAAGCGAGCCGAATACCTCTACGCCGTATTGAAGGCGGGTGGGGAGCTGGAATGAGGGTTTTGATCCGTGCTGACGCTTCGCCAACCATCGGCAGCGGACACATCGCCCGCTGCCTGACCCTGGCTCGCGTGTTGCGTGGGCACGGCGCGCATGTCACGTTTGCCTGCCGCCAATTGCCAGGACATCGCTTACAAGCGTTGGAGGAGGAGGGCTTCGAGACGTTCGCCTTACCGGATTTCTATCCTGGGGAGGATCCGCAGCAGGCTATTGAATCCTTGCTGCCCTGGCAGGCGGATATCGCAGCGTTGCAACAGGTATCGAGCGACCAGCCTGGTTTCGATTGGGTCATCGTCGATCATTATGGCCTGGACCATCACTGGCAGACGGCTGCCCGGTGCTTTGCCCCAAGAGTCATGGCAGTGGATGATCTGGCGACCCGTACCTACAGCGTCGATCTGCTGCTCAACCAGAACCTGTCTGGTACCCGGGCCGCCTACACGGGTTTGTTGCCCGAGTCTTGCCGAACGCTACTCGGACCGCGTTACGCCCTGTTGCGCGATGAGTTTCGCTGTGAGGCGATTGACATCAAGCCCAGGGCCCGGCGAGTGCTGGTTAACTTCGGCGGGTTTGACGCGGCGATCCAAACCCATCACGCCATGTTGGCGTTGGCGGATTTTTCGGAGCTTGAAGTCGATTTTGTTGCCGGTGCGGACAACCCGGCGTGGGCTCGGATGCAACTGATGGCAGCAAGTCGACCCCACTGGCGGTTGCATAGCTTTGTCGGCCATTTCCATCAGCTCATGATCGAAGCTGATTTGTTCATTGGGGCTGGTGGCGGCACCAGTTGGGAGCGCGCCGCCCTGGGCCTGCCAACGATCTGCATCGCGGTGTCGAATAATCAGCATGCCAATAGCGAGGCGATGGCGACGTTTGGAGCCCACGTTTATCTCGGCCCTCGAGAGAACGTCACGGTCGCACAGTTGCGCCAGGCCATCGGCTTCGTGGCGGGCAATCAAGGCTTGCGCAAAAGCCTGGCTGAGCATTCCCGGCGGTTGGTCGATGGCTTGGGCGTCCAGCGGATCGCCGCCACGCTGGCCGGTGCATTATTGAGGATTCGCCCAGCTACACAGGCCGATGCCCAATTGATTTTCGAAGGTCGTAACGCCGAGGCTGTACGCCGCGTATCGTTGGATACATCATGCATTGACTGGAGCAGTCATTGCCAATGGTTGCAAGCCAGCTTGCTCAACGGGCAACGCCTGCTACTGGTCGGCGAAGCGGCTGATGGACCGGTAGGCGTATTGCGCTATGACCTGCAAGGCAGTGACGCGCAGGTATCCATTTATCTGTTCGAAGGCCGCATCGGGCTTGGTTGGGGAAGGGCATTGCTGGCCCGCGGTGAAGCGTTTGCCGTTGCCCACTGGCCTCAATTACGAAGCCTCAGCGCTCATATATTGCCGGCCAATCAAGCCTCCCTGAGCCTGTTTCGCGAGGCTGGCTTCATCCAGAACACTTGCGTGTTTACGCGCATATTGAAGGATCGCGTTCATGACTAGCTTCAAGATTGGCCACTGTGTCATTGGGGCCGAGGCACCGCCTTTCATCATTGCCGAAATGAGTGGCAACCATAACCAGTCCCTGGAGATGGCGCTGGAGATCGTCGAGGCCGCGGCCAAGGCTGGTGCGCACGCTTTGAAACTGCAGACCTACACCGCCGAGACCATGACGCTGGATCTGAATGAAGGTGAATTCTTCATCAAGGATCCCAACAGTCTGTGGGCTGGAACGTCGCTTTATGAGCTGTATGAAAAGGCCCACACACCGTGGGAATGGCACGCTCCGATTTTCGCCCGGGCCAAGGCGCTGGGCATGTTGGCGTTCTCGACGCCGTTTGACGAGACGGCCGTGGATTTCCTTGAAGCGCTCGATGTGCCGGCCTACAAGATCGCCAGCTTCGAAAACACCGATCTACCGCTGATCCGGCGAGTCGCCGCCACCGGCAAACCCTTGATTATCTCCACCGGCATGGCGAGCGTTGCTGAGCTCGACGAAACTGTACGGGCGGCTCGGGAGGCCGGTTGCAAGGATCTGGTATTGCTCAAGTGCACCAGCACCTATCCGGCTACCCCGGTCAACAGCAATGTGCGCACTATCCCTCATCTACGGGAATTATTCGGCTGTGAGGTGGGGTTGTCGGACCACTCCATGGGGGTTGGTGTGTCTGTCGCCGCAGTGGCGTTGGGGGCAACCGTGGTCGAGAAACACTTCACTCTCGACCGCGCGGCGGGTGGGGTAGACGCCAGCTTCTCCCTTGAGCCGGCGGAGCTGACGGCGCTGGTGATCGAAACCGAGCGTGCCTGGCAAGCGATGGGGCAGGTGCACTATGGCGTGACCGAGGCTGAGCGCAAGTCGCTGGTCTATCGGCGTTCTCTGTACGTGACGCAAGACATGAGCCCTGGCGACGCGTTTACAGCACAGAACGTCCGGGCTATTCGCCCAGGTCTCGGACTGCCTCCCAAGTACGCCGACTCTCTAATGGGCCGTTGTGCTCGTCAAGCCATCAAACGCGGCACTCCATTGGCCTGGTCGCTGGTTGAATAGCCCTTTCAAAAAGGGCTTATTCGGAAAAATTGGCGTGACCTGCGAGTCATAACGCGCATCTTCACTGTATTGTATTGACCGGGAAGATGGCGCCTGGCCCTTATCAGGACCAGTGATAGCCCTTTACACTTCTCGCTTGTCGGCGCCCCTCGATTCCTTGCGAGCGGTGGTATTGGGCTGTTTTTGATTGGGAAGCCGTAATGATTGGCATAAAAAGCATTGCGAGCTACGTTCCTGTAGCCGGCGTGGACAATTACGCACAAGGTGCAAAATTTGAGAAGGATGAAGAATTCATCCTTGGCAAGATTGGTTCGGCCTTCTTGCCACGCAAGGATGACGGGCAGGAAACCTCTGACCTTTGTGTCGAAGCGGTCAACGCGCTGTTTGCCAACAATCCCGGCCTGAAACGCGAATCCATCGACGTGCTGATCGTCGTTACGCAGAATGGCGATGAAGAAGGCTTGCCTCATACGGCAGCAATCGTCCAGGACAAGCTCGGCTTGCCTACCACAGTGGCAGCGTTTGATATTTCCCTGGGGTGCTCGGGGTATGTCTATGGCATCTACGCCATCAAGGGCTTTATGGAGGCCGCTGGTCTGAAGAATGGCCTGTTGGTGACGGCCGATCCGTATTCGAAAATCGTCGATCCGGAAGACCGCAACACCACGATGCTGTTCGGCGATGCCGCCACCGCCACCTGGATGGGTGAAGATGCACCGTGGCAATTGGGCAAGGCCAAGTTTGGCACTGACGGTTCCGGTGCGCCGCACCTGAAGGTCAGCGATGGTGTGTTCTTCATGAACGGCCGCCAGGTGTTCAACTTCGCCTTGCTCAAGGTGCCGGCTCATTTGCATGAGTTGCTCGCCGATTCCAACCTGCAAGCCAGTGATATCGATGCGTTCTGTATTCACCAGGGTAGCGCGGCAATTGTCGATGCCGTGGCACGACGTTTCGAGGGTGAGCCGGAGAAGTTCATCAAGGACATGGTCGAGACCGGGAACACCGTGTCGTCGAGCATTCCATTGCTGCTGGAGAAGCACGTGCTCGATTCCGATTGGAAGCGCGTGGCCTTGAGCGGTTTTGGCGTAGGCCTGTCCTGGGGTTCGGCGATCATTTATCGTCCTTGAGCCACTAAAACCCAGGCACAAAAATAGCGTCCAAGGTGTAACCTTGAACGCTATTTTTTTGCCTGATGAAAAAGCGAGACGCCATGAGCGAGTTCTTTGAGCGCAATCTCCAAGTCATTCAACGGCGCTGGCCGGCCCTGGCCGAACGTCTGCTGCTGGAGAATGCTGGCGCGTTGAAGGCCGATCTGGTCGAGGGGCTTGGGTCGACCCTGAGCATCAACGGCATTCAACTGACCAGCCGGCATGACCGACTCGCCGAGGCCGATCTGCAAGCCGCCAGTGTGGCGCTGGATGCCGTCGTTGTGCATGTCTATGGCACTGGGCTGGGCGATCTGCAACAACGGCTGCTGGAGCGCGAGGGGCTTGAGAAGCTCTATGTGCATATTCTTAACGGTTCGGTATTCGCGCTGGTGTTGCAGGTCATGGACCAATCGCCGTGGCTCGTCGATTCACGGGTCGAACTGCTTTATGCGGGCGATCTGACAGAGATCCAATTACCATTTTTCGCGTTGCCTGCCGAGCTGGTGTTGGCTGATGATTTCAACGCGAAAATTCGCGATCGATTGATCAGTGAAACCCATCTGGCGTTCAACAACTGTGAATTCCACCCGGAGGCACCGCAAATCATCGAGCGCCTGCAAGCCACGTTCGGCCTGGTGCAAGCAGATCGTGACGTTGCCGAGTTGTTCAACTCCCTGGGCGGACGGGAAGCGTTTGTCATTGCCACCGGCCCCAGTCTCGAGCAGCACTTCGAGACGCTGCGCGGGCTGAACGAGCAACCTGGGCGCCCCTTGCTGATTTGTGTCGATACGGCCTACCGACCGTTGATCAACCATGGCATCCACCCGGATGTTGTCGTGAGCATCGATCAGCGCATCTCGATGCAACATCTTCCGCCACAAGATACTGATGCCATTGCTCTGGTCTATATGCCAATGGCTGACCCCACGGTCCTCAACGCCTGGCGGGGGCCACGTTACTGTGCTTATTCCTTCAGCCCCATTTATGAACGGCTACGTCAACAATTGCGCAGAGGCGAACTGCATATGGGCGGTAGCGTGATCCACCCGGCGGTGGACCTGGCGGTAAAAATGGGGGCGGAACACATCACTCTATTCGGGGCCGATTTCGCCTTCCCCCATGACAAGACCCATGCCGGATGGGCGGATGGCGAGCTTGGGCCGCAACTGGGCGCGGCAAAACACTGGGTGCTGGATGGTCATGGCCAGCGGGTCAAGACCCAGCTCAACTTCCGCAGCTATCTGTGTGAGCTGGAGCGTTTTATCGCCGGGCACCCCCACGTGCGTTTTTATAACAGCAGTCGGGATGGGGCGATGATCGTCGGCACTTATTTTCATCCGGAGTTTGCGCAATGACCGGGCTTGAAGCTGTGATTGTTGATGCCCGTGAGTGTGCGCGTTTGTTTCGTCTGGGGCGCGATGTCGAGGCGGGGCTGGCGATGGTGGCGATGATTGAAGCTGCACAGGCTTTTATCGAGCCTATGCCTGGCGACCTCCAATCATCGTGGAGCGGGTTGCTCGCGTTGATGTTCAACGATCAACAGGGCCAGAACTGGCTCTCGCTGGCTGATTATCTTGAGTACGAGTGGGTTGATCTGCTGACCGCTGGTCAGGCGATTTAAGTCGTTGGCCTGTTGATCGTTGCCACCTTCCGGTTGGGTTTCGATTGCGACAGTTCCCTGGCGTCATTTTCTTACTCCCCGGGCGTTGCCAAGTCCTTGATTTTCGAGGGGTGGCACCCTGATGGCAAAATTTTTGAAAAAACTGCTAAAGCAAGTTCCGATTACGACGATAACTATTACGAAGGTTCTCTAGGCCACACCCGGCGGTTGCCAGGGCCGGAAGCCGCAGTACCCAACCAACGAGGAATTCGTCATGGCTTTAACAGTAAACACCAACGTCACATCGTTGAACGTTCAGAAGAACCTGAACCGGGCTTCCGATGCTCTCTCCACTTCGATGACCCGCCTGTCTTCCGGCCTGAAAATCAACAGCGCCAAAGACGACGCCGCTGGCCTGCAGATCTCCACTCGTATGACTTCGCAAATCCGCGGTCAGACCATGGCGATCAAAAACGCCAACGATGGTATCTCCATCGCGCAAACCGCTGAAGGCGCACTGCAAGAGTCCACCAACATCCTGCAGCGTATGCGTGAGCTGGCTGTTCAGGCACGAAACGACTCCAACGGCACCGACGACCGTATCGCTCTGAACAAAGAGTTCGCTACCATGTCGGACGAGCTGACTCGTATCGCCAACTCCACCAACCTGAACGGTAAGAACCTGATCGACGGTTCCGCTGGCACCATGACCTTCCAGGTCGGTTCCAACACCGGTGCTGACAACCAGATCACCCTGACCCTGGGCAGCAGCTTCGACGCAGCGACCCTGAGCGTTGGCTCCGGCACCGTGGTTATCAGTGCTGTTGACAGTGCAACGGCAGAGAGCGCCACCTCGGCTGCAATCGACGCAATCGACGCGGCTCTGAAAACCATCAACACCAGCCGTGCTGACCTCGGTGCTGCACAAAACCGTCTGACCAGCACCATCTCCAACCTGCAGAACATCAACGAAAACGCCAGTGCTGCACTGGGTCGCGTACAAGACACCGACTTCGCTGCTGAAACTGCACAACTGACCAAGCAGCAGACTCTGCAGCAAGCGTCTACCTCGGTTCTGGCCCAGGCCAACCAACTGCCATCCGCTGTACTGAAGCTGCTTCAGTAATAGCCGGATGAGTTTTAGCGGGGGGGTGCGCTTGCGTGCTCTCTCGCTTTTTCCGTTCAAGAGGTGATGGACATGGATATGAGCGTGAAGCTGAACTTGTCTTATCCGGCGGCGAACCCGGCGCTCAATATTGCCGATAAGCCCGTGGAGAAGCCTCGGGCCGAGGTTGCTGTGGTAGCTCCGGTCAAAGAAGCCCCTAAGGATGCTGCTGCCGAGCAGGACAAACTCAAGAAAGCCGTTCAGGAAATCGAGAAGTTCGTCCAGTCGGTCAAGCGTAACCTGGAGTTTTCTATCGATGAGCCTTCAGGCAAAGTAGTAGTCAAGGTAATTGCCAGTGATTCCGGTGAAGTGATTCGCCAGATCCCGAACGAAGAAGTTCTGAAACTGGCCAACAGTTTGAATGATGCAAACAGCTTGTTGTTCAGCGCAGAAGCCTGACAACCGGCACGAATTCTGTTGTTATGTTCTTTTGGGCGTTGTAAAGGTCAAAAGGCCGGCGACACACTGAAGGGAGTCCCGTATGGCAAGTCCAATTCTACCCGGCTTGGGTTTAGGCTCTGGCCTCGATACCACCGCTATCGTCAAGGCATTGGTGGATTCTGACAAAGCGGCCAAGCAAGGTCAGATTGATCGTGCCACCAAGACCAACACGGCCAATATTTCGGGGATCGGTACCCTGAAGTCGCTGCTGGCTACCTTCCAGTCTGCGCTTGAAAGCCTGGGCAGCACGACCACGCCTCAATTCACCGGGGTTGCTGCCACGTCGGCCAACAACAGTGCCTTGACGGTGACGGCCGGCAACTCGGCGGTAAGCGGCACTTACTCGGTAAACGTCACTCAGTTGGCGACGTCATCGAAAGTCGCTACCGCTGCGTTCGCCGGTGGCGCTTCCAGTGCCGTAGAGGCTGGCACGCTGACCATTAGTCAAAGTGGCAAGGATTACACGCTTGATATTCCAGCCGACGCGACGCTGCAGTCGGTTCGGGACGCGATCAATAGCAAGTATTCTTCCAGTGGCTTGACTGCCAACATCGTCACGGACAATTTTGGCTCCCGCCTAGTAGTAGGGTCGACAAAAACCGGCGCCGGCAGTGATATTTCGCTCAGCGGTATTGCCAGCTTGGCTGCCAACGGTTCTGTGGAGATGGGGACGCCTAGCGCAACCTCTTCGGGATCAATCGGCCTCGCCAAGGACGCGGTTTTTACGGTCGATGGGCTGTCGATGACCAGTCCAACCAACAAGTTGGATAATGTTATTTCAGGCTTGAACATGACATTGCTCGTCGCCGGCTCCGGACCGACGACTGTTACCGTCGCCACCAACGCCGATGGCTTGAAAGCTTCGATCCAGAAATTCGTCGATGCTTATAACGCCATTGCCAAGGCAGTCACCTCGTTGACCAAGCCCACGACGGACGCTGATGGTAATTCGGTCCCTGCGGCGCTGACGGGCGACTCGTTGCCGCGTTCTCTGCTGGCAGCTATTCGTGCGCCTTTGTCCGAAACCGGAGCGGGCGACAAGCTCACCGTATTGTCTCAGTTGGGTATCACCACCAACCAGACAACGGGTGCGCTTGATTTCAACAGTGCGAAATTCACCGAAGCCTTGGACACCAAGCAGTTGGGAGGGGAAGTCCAGACGTTGTTCACCGGTGAAAACGGTTTGATCGAGCGTATGCAGAACGCGCTCAAGCCTTACACTGAGACTGGCAAGACGGATTCCAATGGCAAGCCTGTCGATAACATCCTGACGGCGCGCTCCAAGAACCTTGAAGTCCTCAAGGCGAAACTGAGCGATGACCAGTTGGCCTTGGATCGCCGGATCGAAACCCTTACTGCGGTTCTGACTAAGAAGTACAACGACATGGACACCCTGGTCGGCAAGCTGAAAGCCACCGCCAGTAACATCACTTCCATGTTCGAAGCGATAACGGCCCAGCAGAAAAACAGCTGATTTTCGACCGATGAAAAAAGCCCGGCAGCGTTTTGACAGCGCTCCGGGCTTTCGGCTTTTTCGATCTAAAGTTTTTTGACGTGACGTCGATACGCTGTTTATACGAACCGAAGTTTTCAGATGAGGTAGAACATGAATCCGATGTTAGCCCTTCGCCAATACCAGAAGATTGGCGCCCAGGCGCAAACCTCCGAAGCAAGCCCCCATCGTCTGGTGCAAATGCTCATGGAGGGCGGGCTGGACCGTATCGCCCAGGCCAAAGGCGCGATGGAACGTAAGGATATCGCCAACAAAGGCGTATTGATCAGTAAGGCCATCGGAATCGTCGGTGGTCTGCGTGAAGGTCTGGACCTGGAAAACCAGGCTGAAGCGGTGACTGAGCTGGATAACCTTTACACCTACATGATGAAGCGCCTGGCCGAAGCCAACGCCAAGACCGACCCGAAGATCCTCGACGAAGTCGCTGATCTGCTTCGCACGGTCAAGGAAGGCTGGGATGCCATTGCCGCACCTGGCCCGCAATTCTAAGGAGCACGCTCATGAGTCTTGTCCTGCAGCGAATCGAACAAACCCGTGATGCCCTGGTCGATGCCTTGGCTGAGCGCAACTGGGAGGCCATCGGACAATTGGACCTGGCCTGCCGTTCCTGCATGGAAGACGTCCTGAGCGAGTCCGAGGTGGATGAGGCGGCGTTGCGTAGTAACCTTGAGGAGTTACTGGGGGTGTACCGGCAATTGCTGGAGGCGGCGACAGGAGAGCGTCAGGCGATCGTCGACGAGATGCAACAGATCCATCAAGCACAGAACGCCGCAAAGGTTTACCATCTGTTCGGTTAATACTCAGTTAATCCGAGTCCGTTGCGCCATAAATTTGACTGTGCACGGTTTTTTGACTTAACTAGTAGCTGTTTACAGATTTAAGGCGTCTACAGGCATGACAAGTCTGCAAGCGTCTAGCTTGCCCCCTAATTTCGGGCATTGGGTTGACTAGGGAAGTTGCTATTGCATGTGGCGTGAAACCAAAATTCTCCTGATCGATGACGATAGCGTCCGCCGCCGCGACTTGGCGGTGATCCTGAATTTTCTTGGCGAAGAAAATTTACCCTGCGGAAGCCATGATTGGCAGCAGGCTGTCGGCTCGTTGTCGTCCAGTCGTGAAGTCATCTGTGTCCTCATCGGGACCGTAAATGCTCCCGCAACGCTTTTGGGCTTGCTAAAGACACTCTCGACCTGGGATGAGTTCCTTCCGGTTTTGTTAATGGGCGAAAATTCTTCCCTTGACTTGCCTGAAGACCAGCGTCGCCGGGTACTTTCCACGCTCGAAATGCCGCCCAGCTACAGCAAGCTGCTCGATTCGTTGCACCGCGCGCAGGTTTATCGCGAGATGTACGATCAGGCCCGCGAGCGCGGCAGGCATCGCGAACCCAACCTGTTCCGAAGCCTCGTCGGCACCAGTCGGGCGATCCAGCATGTGCGCCAGATGATGCAGCAGGTCGCCGATACTGACGCCAGCGTGCTGATCCTGGGCGAGTCGGGCACCGGCAAGGAAGTGGTCGCGCGCAACCTGCATTACCACTCCAAGCGTCGCGAAGCGCCGTTCGTGCCAGTCAACTGTGGCGCGATCCCGGCCGAGTTGCTGGAAAGCGAACTGTTTGGCCATGAGAAAGGTGCTTTCACCGGCGCGATCACCAGTCGCGCCGGGCGTTTCGAATTGGCCAACGGCGGTACGCTGTTTCTCGACGAGATCGGCGACATGCCGCTGCCAATGCAGGTCAAGCTGTTGCGGGTCCTGCAGGAGCGCACCTTCGAGCGCGTGGGTAGCAACAAGACCCAGAGCGTCGATGTGCGCATCATTGCCGCCACGCACAAGAACCTCGAGAGCATGATCGAGGTCGGCAGTTTCCGCGAAGACCTCTATTACCGCCTCAATGTTTTCCCGATCGAAATGGCGCCACTGCGTGAGCGCGTCGAAGACATCCCGTTGCTGATGAACGAACTGATCTCGCGCATGGAGCATGAAAAGCGCGGTTCGATCCGCTTCAATTCGGCGGCGATCATGTCCTTGTGTCGCCATGGTTGGCCGGGCAACGTCCGCGAGCTGGCCAACCTGGTGGAGCGCATGGCGATCATGCACCCGTACGGGGTGATCGGCGTGAATGAGTTGCCGAAGAAATTCCGCTACGTCGACGACGAAGACGAGCAAATGGTCGACAGCCTGCGCAGTGACCTGGAGGAGCGGGTGGCGATCAACGGTCACACGCCAGACTTTACCGCCAATGCCTTGTTGCCGCCCGAAGGCCTGGATCTCAAGGATTACCTGGGAGGCCTTGAACAAGGGCTGATCCAGCAGGCGCTGGACGATGCCAACGGTATCGTGGCCCGTGCGGCAGAACGGCTGCGCATCCGTCGTACCACCCTGGTGGAGAAGATGCGCAAGTACGGCATGAGCCGTCGCGAAGGAGATGAACAGGCGGATGATTGACGCCTGTTTTCCAACCGCCTGATTCTTGGGCGGTTTTTTTTCGGCACGGGTATTGCTATAGCCCTCGCAACGTTCCGTTTAACTGACGGTCAGCCAAGCGAGAGAGCACGATGACCCAAGCCGCCCAGATGTCTCCTGTCCCCGAACCGGGACACATGCCGTCCGCCGAACAGGCAAGCCGGCTTGGACTTGAGCAGGCATTTTCGCTGTTCAGCCAGATGTCCAGCCAACTGACGGATTCCTACAGCCTGCTCGAAGCCCGGGTCACCGAGCTCAAGGGCGAGTTGGCCGTGGTCAGCGCCCAGCGCATGCAGGAGCTGGCGGAAAAGGAACGCCTGGCCAATCGCCTGCAAAATCTCCTCGACCTGTTGCCCGGTGGCGTGATCGTCATCGACGCCCACGGCCGTGTGCGCGAAGCCAACCCGGCGGCCTGCGAGTTGCTCGGCCTGCCCCTGGAGGGCGAGCTGTGGCGGCACGTCATCGCCCGCTGCTTTGCGCCCCGGGACGACGACGGCCATGAAGTGTCCCTCAAGGACGGTCGGCGCTTGTCCATCTCGACGCGCTCGCTGGACGCCGAGCCTGGGCAATTGGTGCTGCTCAATGACTTGACTGAAACCCGTCACCTGCAAGACCAGTTGGCTCGCCACGAGCGCCTGTCTTCCCTGGGACGGATGGTGGCCTCGCTGGCCCATCAGATTCGTACGCCGCTGTCCGCCGCGCTGCTCTATGCCAGTCACCTGACCGAGCAGCAATTGCCGATGGAAACCCAGCAACGCTTCGCCGGACGCTTGAAAGAGCGCCTGCACGAACTGGAGCACCAGGTGCGGGACATGCTGGTGTTCGCTCGCGGCGAGCTGCCGTTGACCGACCGCGTCACCCCCAAGGCCTTGTTGCAATCGCTGCAGGCCGCGGCGTTGACTCATGTGCAGGAGCTGCCGATCCGCTGGCAGTGCGACAGCCATGTCGGTGAAGTGCTGTGCAACCGCGACACACTGGTGGGCGCGGTGTTGAATCTCATCGAAAACGCGATCCAGGCCAGCCGCGGCGACGTCCGGCTGAAAGTGCACTTGTACACACGGGACAACACCTTGCGCCTGTCTGTCAGCGACAACGGCAGCGGTATCGAGCCGGCCGTGCTAGCGCGCCTGGGCGAGCCATTCTTTACCACCAAGACCACCGGCACGGGCCTGGGCCTGACCGTGGTCAAGGCCGTGGCCCGTGCTCATCAGGGAGAATTGCAATTGCGCTCGCGGTTGGGCCGTGGCACGTGTGCGACGGTGTGCTTGCCGCTGTTTTCCAATGCGCCAGGGGTGGAGTGAAAGCAATGGCGATCAAGGTGTTGCTGGTTGAGGATGACCGGGCCCTGCGCGAGGCGCTGGCCGATACCCTGGTGCTGGCCGGGCACGACTACGCCGCCGTCGGTTCGGCGGAGGAAGCGCTGCTGGCGGTGGGCCGGGAAGCGTTCAGCCTGGTGGTCAGTGACGTCAACATGCCGGGCATGGACGGCCATCAATTGCTCGGCCTGTTACGTGCCCGTCAGCCGCAACTGCCCGTCTTGCTGATGACCGCTCACGGCGCTGTCGAGCGAGCGGTGGATGCCATGCGCCAGGGCGCGGCGGATTACCTGGTCAAGCCGTTCGAGCCAAAGGCACTGCTGGATCTGGTCGCGCGCCATGCCTTGGGCAGTCTCGCGGTCGAGGGCGAAGGCCCGGTGGCCATCGAACCGGCCAGTGCGCAACTGCTGGAATTGGCCGCACGGGTCGCTCGCAGTGATTCAACCGTGTTGATTTCCGGCGAGTCCGGTACGGGCAAGGAAGTGCTGGCCCGCTACATCCATCAACAATCCCGGCGTGCCGGGGAACCGTTCATTGCCATCAATTGCGCGGCGATTCCCGACAACATGCTCGAGGCGACCTTGTTTGGCCACGAAAAGGGTTCGTTCACCGGCGCCATCGCGGCCCAGGCCGGCAAGTTCGAGCAGGCCGACGGTGGCACGATCCTGCTCGATGAAATTTCCGAAATGCCGTTGGGCCTGCAAGCCAAGCTGTTGCGGGTATTGCAGGAGCGGGAAGTGGAGCGGGTGGGGGCGCGCAAGCCCATCAGCCTGGACATTCGCGTGGTGGCGACCACCAACCGCGACCTGGCCGGCGAAGTGGCGGCGGGGCGTTTCCGTGAGGACCTCTATTACCGTCTGTCGGTATTCCCGCTCGCCTGGCGTCCGTTGCGCGAGCGCACCGCCGATATCCTGCCGCTGGCCGAGCGCCTGCTGAACAAACACGTCAATAAAATGAAGCACGCGGCGGCACGGCTTTCAGCCGAGGCCCGGGCCTGTCTGGTTGCCTACCCGTGGCCGGGCAATGTCCGAGAGCTGGATAACGCCATTCAGCGGGCGTTGATCCTGCAACAGGGCGGTTTGATCCAGCCGGAGGATTTCTGCCTGGCCGGTCCGGTGGCCTGCGCGCCATTGCCCGCATTGGCACCGCCACCGACCGCAACCCCCATGCCGCCGATGGATGTCGAGGGCGATTCGGTCGGCGCCTTGGGCGATGACCTGCGGCGTCGCGAGTTCCAGATGATCATCGACACCCTGCGCGCCGAACGCGGTCGTCGCAAGGAGGCCGCCGAACGCCTGGGGATCAGCCCGCGCACCCTGCGCTACAAGTTGGCGCAAATGCGTGACGCCGGCATGGATGTCGAGGCTTATCTGTTCGCCAGTTGAATAAGCACCAAAAACCCCTGTGGGAGCGAGCTTGCTCGCGATAGCGGTGGGTCAGTCAAGTTGGGGGCGGATGTGATGGGGTAATCGCGAGCAGGCTCGCTCCCGCAATGGGCTTGTGCGCGCATTTGTTTTCCATCGCCATGGAGCTGGCACCCTTGTTGCTAATACCTGAATACCCGCTGAGTAAGTGTCAAAAAAATGCGGGCCGCCAGAGAGAGTAGACCATGAGCCAAGGTATTGAATTTAATCGGTTGATGTTGGACATGCGGGCCATGCAAATGGACGCCATGGCCCAGCCTAAATCGGTCGCGGTCCCCCAAGTGGGTGGCAGCAGCTTTTCCGACATGCTCGGTCAGGCCGTCAATAAAGTGAACGATACCCAGCAGGCGTCGAACCAGTTGGCCAGTGCTTTCGAGATTGGCAAAAGTGGCGTCGACCTGACGGACGTAATGATCTCCTCGCAGAAAGCCAGTGTCTCGTTTCAGGCGCTGACCCAGGTTCGCAACAAACTGGTTCAAGCCTACCAAGACATCATGCAGATGCCGGTTTAAGGAAATTATTGAGTCATGGCAGAAGCAGCCGTTGATAACGTTCCAGCCAAGGCCACTCCGGTAGACGGCAAACCGCCGTTGTTCGGCCTGTCCTTCCTGGAAAATCTCTCCGAGATGACCATGCTGCGTCAGGTTGGCCTGTTGGTCGGCCTGGCTGCCAGCGTGGCGATTGGTTTTGCCGTGGTGCTGTGGTCCCAGCAGCCGGACTATCGTCCGCTGTATGGCAGCCTGGCGGGCATGGACGCCAAGCAAGTCATGGAGACCCTGGCTTCCGCCGACATTCCTTACACCGTTGAACCCAATTCCGGTGCCTTGCTGGTCAAGGCCGATGACGTCGCTCGTGCGCGCCTCAAGCTCGCCGCGGCCGGCGTGACGCCGACCGATGGCAACATCGGTTTCGAGATCCTCGACAAGGACCAGGGCCTGGGCACCAGCCAATTCATGGAAGCGACCCGTTATCGTCGCGGCCTGGAAGGTGAGCTGGCGCGGACCATTTCCAGCCTGAACAACGTCAAGGGTGCCCGGGTGCACCTGGCGATCCCGAAAAGCTCGGTGTTCGTGCGCGACGAGCGCAAGCCCAGTGCTTCGGTATTGGTCGAGCTGTATTCGGGCCGTTCCCTGGAGCCAGGCCAGGTCGTGGCCATCGTCAATCTGGTGGCGACCAGCGTACCCGAACTGAGCAAATCGCAGATCACCGTGGTCGACCAGAAGGGCAACCTGCTGTCCGACCAGGCGGAAAACTCCGAACTGACCATGGCCGGCAAGCAATTCGATTACAGCCGTCGCATGGAAGGCATGCTGACCCAGCGGGTGCACAACATCCTGCAACCGATCTTGGGTAATGATCGCTATAAAGCCGAAGTGTCGGCCGATGTCGACTTCAGCGCCGTCGAGTCCACTTCCGAGCAGTTCAACCCGGACCAGCCGGCGTTGCGCAGCGAGCAGTCGGTGAATGAACAACGTACCGCCAGCAATGGCCCGCAAGGTGTCCCGGGTGCCCTGAGCAACCAGCCGCCGTCGCCGGCCAGCGCGCCGCAAACCACCGGTGGCGCCACGGCGGCTGCCGGCATGGTGCAGCCAGGCCAGCCGCTGATCGATGCCAATGGCCAGCAGATCATGGACCCGGCCACCGGCCAGCCGATGCTGGCGCCGTACCCGGCCGACAAGCGTCAGCAGTCGACCAAGAACTTCGAGCTCGATCGTTCCATCAGCCACACCAAGCAACAGCAGGGCCGTTTGAATCGCTTGTCGGTCGCGGTGGTGGTGGACGACCAGGTCAAGGTCAACCCGGCCAACGGCGAAACCAGCCGTGCGCCATGGAGCGCCGACGAATTGGCGCGCTTTACCCGTCTGGTGCAGGACGCCGTCGGTTTCGACGCCAGCCGCGGCGACAGTGTCAGCGTGATCAACGTGCCGTTCTCTTCTGAGCGTGGTGAGGTGATTGCCGATATTCCGTTTTATTCGCAACCCTGGTTCTGGGATGTGGTCAAGCAAGTACTGGGTGTGCTGTTCATCCTGATACTGGTGTTCGGCGTACTGCGTCCGGTGCTCAATAACATCACCAATGGCGGCAGGAACAAGCAGTTGGCCGGCTTGGGTGATGTGGAGCTGGGCGGCATGGGCGGCCTGGATGGCGAATTGGCCAATGATCGCGTCAGCCTCGGCGGGCCGCAGAGCATTCTGCTGCCAAGCCCGAGCGAAGGCTATGACGCTCAGTTGAACGCTATCAAGAGTCTGGTGGCAGAAGACCCGGGTCGTGTGGCCCAGGTCGTGAAAGAGTGGATTAACGCAGATGAGTGATAATCGAGCCGCTGTTGCCAAATTGTCCCGGGTCGACAAAGCCGCGATCCTGCTGCTGTCCCTGGGGTCGACCGACGCCGCCCAGGTGCTGCGCCACATGGGGCCCAAGGAGGTCCAGCGCGTGGGCGTGGCCATGGCGCAGATGGGCAACGTGCACCGTGAGCAGGTCGAGCAGGTGATGAGCGAGTTCGTCGACATCGTCGGCGATCAGACCAGCCTGGGCGTGGGTTCCGACGACTACGTGCGCAAGATGCTCACCCAGGCACTGGGCGAGGACAAGGCCAACGGCCTCATCGACCGGATCCTGCTGGGTGGCAATACCAGCGGCCTGGACAGCCTCAAGTGGATGGAGCCGCGGGCGGTTGCCGACGTGATCCGTTACGAGCACCCGCAGATCCAGGCGATCGTGGTGGCTTACCTCGACCCGGACCAGGCCGGCGAAGTGCTGGGCAACTTCGATCACAAGGTGCGCCTGGACATCATCCTGCGCGTTTCTTCGCTCAATACCGTGCAGCCGGCGGCCCTGAAAGAATTGAACCAGATTCTCGAGAAGCAGTTCTCGGGCAACTCCAATGCCTCGCGCACCACCCTGGGTGGCATCAAGCGTGCGGCGGACATCATGAACTTCCTCGACAGTTCGATCGAAGGTCAGTTGATGGACTCGATCCGCGAATTCGACGAAGACCTGTCCGGTCAGATCGAAGACCTCATGTTCGTGTTCAACAACCTGTCCGATGTCGACGATCGTGGCATCCAGGCCCTGTTGCGCGAAGTGTCGTCCGACGTGCTGGTACTGGCCCTCAAGGGCTCGGACGAAGGCGTCAAGGAAAAAATCTTCAAGAACATGTCCAAACGAGCGGCCGAACTGTTGCGCGACGACCTCGAGGCCAAGGGCCCGGTGCGCGTCAGCGATGTGGAAACCGCACAGAAGGAAATCCTCACCATCGCCCGCCGCATGGCCGAAGCCGGGGAGATCGTTCTCGGTGGCAAGGGCGGCGAAGAGATGATCTAAGGTCGTTATGTCTGCCAAGAGTGATGAAGCCCCCAGCGACCTGATCCGCGCCCGGGACGTCGGTGGTTTCGACGTCTGGTCGCTGCCCAGCTTCGACCCCCACGTGCCCGAGCCTGAGCCGGAGCCGGTGGAAGAACTGCCGGAAATGGAGGAGGTGCCGCTGGAAGAAGTCCAGCCGCTGACCCTCGAGGAAGTCGAGAGCATTCGCCAGCAAGCCTATAACGAAGGCTTTGCCGTGGGTGAAAAGGAAGGCTTCCACAGCACCACGCTCAAGGTTCGCCAGGAAGCCGATGTGGCGCTGACGGCCAAGCTCCGTGCGTTGGAATCGCTGATGCTCAACCTGTTCGACCCCATCGCCGAGCAGGACAGCCAGATCGAGAAATCCCTGGTGGGCCTGGTGCAACACGTCGCCAAGCAAGTGATCCAGCGCGAACTGGCCATCGATTCGAGCCAGATCGAACACGTCATGCGTGAAGCGCTCAAGTTGTTGCCGTTGGGTGTGGGTAACGTGCGGCTGTACATCAACCCCCAGGACTTCGAACTGGTCAAGGCCCTGCGCGAGCGCCATGAAGAAACCTGGCGCATCGTCGAGGACGCGGCGCTGCTGCCGGGCGGTTGCCGGGTGGAAACCGAACACAGCCGCATCGACGCCACCGTTGAAACCCGCATTAGCCAGATCATGGCCAAGTTGTTCGACCAACTGCACGAACAGGCCCTGCATCCGGCCGCCGCCGACCTGAGCCTGGAGTTGCCGGACGATCCCCTGATCAGTGCCGATGCCACGCCGGCCGATGTGGAACTGGAGGTGCCTGAATTGGACGCTTCTGTACCGGACAACCGCGATGCGCCTTGAGCGAACCAGCTTCGGCAAGCGCCTGGGCAGCTACGCCGAGGCCAGTGAGCTGGCCGGCCAACCGATCCTGGAAGGTCGTCTGCTGCGCATGGTCGGCCTGACCCTCGAAGCCGAGGGCCTGCGTGCCGCCATGGGCAGCCGCTGCATGGTGATCAACGATGACAGCTACCACCCGGTGCAGGTCGAAGCCGAGGTCATGGGCTTCTCCGGCAGCAAGGTCTTCTTGATGCCGGTGGGCAGCGTCGCCGGTATCGCGCCCGGCGCGCGCGTCGTGCCCCTGGCCGACAACGGTCGCCTGCCCATGGGCATGAGTATGCTCGGGCGCGTGCTGGACGGGGCCGGGCGCGCCCTGGACGGCAAGGGCGGCATGAAGGCCGAAGATTGGGTGCCGATGGACGGCCCGACGATCAACCCCCTCAAGCGTGACCCCA
Source organism: Pseudomonas sp. NFIX10 (assembly GCF_900111955.1). NCBI lineage: Bacteria > Pseudomonadati > Pseudomonadota > Gammaproteobacteria > Pseudomonadales > Pseudomonadaceae > Pseudomonas > Pseudomonas sp. NFIX10. The sequence continues at coordinate 68,878 of NZ_FOKH01000025.1, forward strand.
TCAGCATGCCGCTGGACGTGGGTATCCGTTGCATCAACGGTTTATTGACGGTCGGTCGCGGCCAACGCCTGGGCCTGTTCGCCGGTACCGGCGTGGGTAAGAGTGTGCTGTTGGGCATGATGACCCGCTTCACCGAAGCCGACATCATCGTGGTGGGGCTGATCGGTGAACGGGGCCGTGAGGTCAAGGAGTTCATCGAGCACATCCTCGGCGAGGAAGGGCTCAAGCGTTCGGTGGTGGTAGCTTCGCCTGCGGACGATGCGCCGTTGATGCGGCTGCGGGCCGCCATGTATTGCACGCGCATTGCCGAGTATTTCCGCGACAAGGGCAAGAACGTCCTGTTGTTGATGGATTCGCTGACCCGTTTCGCCCAGGCCCAGCGGGAAATCGCCCTGGCCATCGGCGAACCGCCGGCCACCAAGGGCTATCCACCTTCGGTCTTCGCCAAACTGCCGAAACTGGTCGAGCGTGCTGGCAACGCGGAAAAAGGCGGTGGTTCGATCACCGCGTTCTATACCGTGCTGTCCGAAGGCGACGACCAGCAAGACCCCATCGCCGACTCGGCCCGGGGTGTGCTCGACGGTCACATCGTGCTGTCCAGGCGCCTGGCCGAAGAAGGTCACTACCCGGCCATCGACATCGAGGCTTCCATCAGCCGGGTCATGCCGTCGGTGATCAGTGCCGAGCACATGAAGCGGGCCCAGCAGTTCAAGCAGTACTGGTCGCGCTACCAGCAAAGCCGTGACCTGATCAGCGTCGGTGCCTATGTGCCCGGCGGTGATCGCGAGACCGACACCGCCATCAGTCTTTACCCGGCCATGGCCGTCTACCTGCGCCAAAGCTTGAACGACAACATCGGCATGGGTGCCAGCGAGGCGCACTTGCAAACTATTTTCGCGCCGGTCTCAGGCACGTAACCGGCCATGGCCACGAGTCGTGCGGCGCGCCTGGCACCCGTGGTGGACATGGCGGAAAAAGCCGAGAAGACCGCTGTCCAGCGACTGGCGTATTTCCAGGGACAAGTGGCCGTTGCCGAGAGCAAGCTGGCAGACCTGGAAAACTTTCGACTCGAATACCAGGAGCAGTGGATTGCCCGAGGCAGCCACGGGGTGTCTGGGCAATGGTTGCTGGGTTACCAGGGGTTCCTGGCACAGCTGGGCACCGCCATCGACCAGCAGCGCCAGAGCCTGGTCTGGCATCAGAACAACCTGGAGAAGGCTCGCCAGAGCTGGCAAGAGGCGTTTGCCCGAGTCGAAGGGTTGCGCAAACTGGTGCAGCGTTATATCGATGAAGCGCGTCAGTTGGAAGACAAGCGCGAACAGAAACTGCTCGATGAATTGTCCCAGCGCCTGCCGCGGCAGAACCCCTACTGAGGCGAAATGAGGATTTTGTCGGATGAACGAGGCAAAACCTTGCTCAGACCTTTACCAGATGCTACACCTTGTACACGTATGTCCATGACAAGGAAGCCGATCATGTCAGTCGTTACCGAAGTATCCCCCGATGGGCATAAGCTGACGATTTCGATCAAGGGTCGATTCGATTTCGGGCGGCATCAGGAGTTTCGTGAGTCCTATGAGCGGCTCGATACGAAACCCGAGTCCATCGTGGTGGATTTGAAGGAAGCCACTTATCTCGACAGTTCCGCCTTGGGCATGCTCCTGCTGTTGCGCGATCATGCTGGCGGCGATGAGTCGGATATCCGGGTCGTCAACAGCAGTTCCGACGTCAAGAAAATCCTCGCGATCTCCAATTTCGACAAGCTGTTCGACATCAGTTGATCGCCATGCAATCGTCGTCGGAGCCACTGACGGTCCTGATTGCCGAAGACAGTGCCGCTGATCGACTGCTGTTGTCGACCATTGTCCGCCGCCAGGGTCACCACGTGCTCACCGCGGCCAATGGCGCCGAAGCGGTCGATATCTATATGGAACAGCGTCCGCACCTGGTGCTGATGGACGCGATGATGCCCGTGATGGACGGCTTCGAAGCCGCGCAGAGAATCAAGCAACTGGCTGGGGACCAATTGGTCCCGATCATTTTCCTCACCTCGCTGACGGAGAGCGAAGCCCTGGCCCGTTGCCTGGAAGCGGGCGGCGACGACTTCCTGGCCAAACCCTACAACCAGGTGATCCTGGCGGCCAAGATCAAGGCCATGGACCGCTTGCGCCGGTTGCAGGCCACGGTGGTGGAGCAGCGCGACCAGATCGCCCGGCACCATGACTATCTACTCAACGAACAACGGGTCGCCAAGGCCGTCTTCGACAAGATCGCCCACTCCGGCTGCCTGAGTGCACCCAACATCCGCTACCTGCAATCGCCCTATGCGTTGTTCAATGGCGACTTGCTGCTGGCCGCGTTCAACCCGGCTGGCGACATGCATGTCCTGCTGGGGGATTTCACCGGGCACGGTTTGCCGGCGGCGGTCGGTGCGATGCCGCTGGCGGAAGTGTTCTACGGGATGACGGCCAAGGGCTACGGCCTGGCGCAGATCCTGCGGGAGATGAATGCCAAGCTCAAGCGCATCCTGCCGGTGGATATGTTCTGTTGCGCAACGCTGTTGTGCCTCAGTTTCCAGCGTTGCACGGTGGAGATCTGGAACGGTGGCATGCCCGATGGTTACCTGCATGACAGCCTCAGCGGCGAGCGTACGCCATTGCCGGCGCGGCACTTGCCGTTGGGTGTGCTCGCGCCGCACTTGTTCGATGACCGCACCGAGGTGCATTCGATGTCCCTGGGGGACCGAGTGTTCCTGTTGTCCGATGGCGTAATCGAGACCAGTGACCACGATGACCGGCCGTTTGGCGTGGAGCGGTTGCATCAGGTGTTTTCGGCCAATCGTGAGCCTGACCGTCTCTTCGAGGACATCCAGCAGGCCCTGCGGGATTTTCGTGGTGAGGCCCGTGACGACTTCAGCATGGTCGAGGTGCGACTGGTCGCACCGACGCAACTCAATCCGCCGCCGCCGGTCTATTCCGATAGCGGCCAGTCCAGCCCGCTGGACTGGTCGGTGAGCTTCGAGTTCCGGGCCCAGACCCTCAAGCGCTTCAACCCGATGCCCTACCTGTTGCAGTTGCTGCTTGAGGTCCATGGGCTCAGGGCCCAGAGTGGCGCCCTTTATAGCGTCATGTCTGAGCTCTACTCCAATGCCCTGGATCACGGGGTGCTGGGGCTCGACTCGAGCCTCAAGCGTGATGCGGCGGGTTTTGCTCGCTACTACAGCGAGCGTAATACACGCCTGGATGAACTGAGCGACGGTTACGTGCGGGTGCACTTGCACGTTTCGCCAAGCGGCGAGGGTGGTCGCCTGGCCATTGAGGTCGAAGACAGTGGCGAGGGTTTCGATGTCGCCCGGGTGCTGGCACGGCCCGTGGACAGTGATCGGTTGTCGGGGCGCGGCGTGAGCCTGGTGCGCCAGTTGAGTCACCAGGCCCGCTGGTCAGACGATGGTCGTAATGCACGCGTGGAGTTTTTCTGGGAGGCTCTGGCATAATTGGCGTCATTCTTGATCAGGGAGCGAACAAGTGAACGAGATTCATCTGGACCGCGACGTGCTCAGCACGTTGAAGGAAGTCATGGAGGAGGGGTATCTGGAGTTGCTGGATACGTTTCTCAACGACTCCGAGGCTCGCCTGCGCGTGCTGCATGAAGCGCGGGACGCTGAAAAATTGAGCGCCACCGCCCACAGCTTCAAGGGCAGCAGCAGCAACATGGGCGCGATCCGCCTGGCCGAGCTGTGCGGCGAACTGGAACAGCGTGCCAAGCAACCGTCATTAGGTGGTATCGAGAAACTGGTCAACGAAATCGACAGCGAGTTCGCCCATGTCCGCAAGCTTTGCCGGGAAGAGCGTGAAGGCTTCCACTGCTGAGATTTGACGGCCGGGTAAACGTTGGCCCGTGCCTTGCATTGCCTAGTCTCGACTGTGCAAATGATTCCAGTGCAGCGGAGACCTTTTTATGCCCGTTACCCCCAATTCATTGCTTCAGGCCTCTGTCCAGGCCAAGCCCAAGGCCGCCGTCAATTCACCGGCAGCGGCCCCGGACCTCGGGGATAGAGCCTCCAGCTTCGCTCAAGTCTTCGCCAAGCAGGCGCCTTCCAAAGCGGCGGCGGCCCCGGAGCCCGTGGTGAAATCGGTGCGCGACAAGGCCGCCGATAACACCGTCAAAAAAGACACCGGCAACGAAAGCCCTGCCGCCCCGGAACCGACGGTTGCCGATAGCGGCAAACCCTTGCCCGCGGACAAACCGGCCAGCACCGACGACAAGGCCGCCAGCGATACCAGCGCCGACTCGGCTGAAACGTCCGTGGCGGATGCGGCGCCGGTCGATCCGAGCCTCGATCCTGGCGTGCTGCCGGACATGACGGTGCCGGTCGCGACAGCCCCGGCGGAACCTGCCCCCGTGGCGGTCACGACTGAGGCCCCGGTCGCCACGGCAGTCGCGGCGCCCGTTGTCCCATTGGCCGCCGCGGCCCAGCCTGCGGTCCCGGTCGTCGATCCAGCCTTCGACCCAGAAGCCGACCCTCTCGACGCATTGCCCGCCTTGCGCTTGGCAATGGAGCAGGGCGGTCATGTTTCCGCCACCAGCCAGGCGCAGCCCAAGAGCGCTGCCCCGGTGTCGCTCGACGGTGAGCCGACCTCGGCGCAGACCTTTGCCGCCGGTATGGCCAGCATGCTCAGCGTGCAAGCCGATCAGAACAGCACCGAGTCCGGTAGCCAGGGGGGCGACAAGGCCTTCGGCGGCTTGATCAGCGAAGGTCTCAAGGACCTGGGCGCGGCGTCCAGCGACACCCGCGTGGATGATTTCGCCAACCGCCTGGCCGCACTGACCCAGGCCGCTACACCCAAAACTGCCAACGCAGTGCCGGTCAACCAACCTATCGCGATGAATCAGAGCGGTTGGACCGAAGAGGTGGTCAACCGAGTGATGTACCTGTCCAGCGTCAATCTCAAGGCGGCCGACATCCAATTGCAGCCCGCGGAGCTTGGACGCCTGGATATCCGGGTGAACATGGTTCCGGACCAGCAGACCCAGGTCACGTTCATGAGCGCCCACTCCGGCGTTCGTGAAGCCCTCGAAGGCCAGTTGCATCGCCTGCGGGATAGTTTTAGCCAGCAGGGCATGGGCCAGGTCGACGTCAGCGTATCGGATCAATCCCGGGGTTCGCAGAACCAGGAGCAGCAAGCCCAGCAGCAGGCCCGGGCCGGGCGTACGACGTCATCTGGCGGGCGGGTGGATTCAGCGGAGGAAGCTGGCCCGGTCGGCATCGCCGAAGTGGCCGCCAGCACCACCAGCGTCATTGGCACCAGCGCGGTCGACTACTACGCCTGATCCAACGATGCTCACCCCTGGGGGAGCGAGCTTGCTCGCGATAGCCGATAGTCCAGTCATCCATGCAGAGACTGGTTCATCGCTATCGCGAGCAAGCTCGCTCCCACATTGGTTTCATGGGGACTGAAGAGCGTATCTGCCCGTCATCCCAGGGACCGACACTTCTGGCATAACACTTGCTCCTGCCTTGCCGTGCAACAGTGAAAACCCCGATTAGTGACGGATTATTGGCATGGCGAAGAGTGAAGCAGCAGCTGTAAAAGACCCTGCAACCAAAGGCAAACTCAAGCTGATCATCATGATCGTGGTGGGTTTGCTCCTGGCGATCGGCGTGTCCGTGGGGGCGACCTGGTATTTCATGCACAGCGCTCAGAGCAAGCCGGCAGCGGCGGTCGAGGCTGCGCCGGTGGGCAAGCAGCCGGCGATTTTCGAACCGATGGCGCCCGCCTTCGTGGCCAACTACACCGTGAACGGTCGTCAACGCTACATGCAGGTCAGCATTACTTTGCAGGGTCGCAACCAGGCTGACCTGGAAGCGCTGCGGGTGCACATGCCGCTGATCCGCAACAACCTGGTGATGCTCTTTTCCGGACAGAATTTCGACACCCTGGCCACGCCCGTCGGCCAGGAGATGCTGCGTCAGAAAGCCACGGCCAGCGTGCAGGAAGTGGCTCAGAAAGAGCTCGGCAAAGTGGTGATCGAACAGTTGCTCTTCACTAACTTCGTATTGCAGTAGGAACACGACATGGCCGTGCAGGACCTGCTGTCCCAGGACGAAATCGACGCGCTGTTGCATGGTGTCGACGACGGTCTGGTACAGACCGAAAACGCTGCTGAACCGGGCAGCGTCAAAAGCTACGACCTGACCAGCCAGGATCGCATCGTTCGCGGACGCATGCCGACCCTGGAAATGATCAACGAGCGTTTCGCCCGGTACACTCGCATCAGCATGTTCAACATGCTGCGCCGCTCGGCCGACGTGGCTGTCGGTGGCGTGCAGGTGATGAAGTTCGGCGAGTACGTGCATTCGTTGTACGTGCCCACCAGCCTCAACCTGGTGAAGATCAAGCCGTTGCGCGGCACCGCGTTGTTCATCCTCGACGCCAAGCTGGTGTTCAAGCTGGTGGACAACTTCTTTGGTGGCGACGGTCGTCACGCCAAGATCGAAGGTCGTGAATTCACCCCGACCGAGCTGCGGGTGGTGCGCATGGTGCTGGAACAGGCCTTCATCGATTTGAAGGAAGCCTGGCAGGCGATCATGGAAGTGAACTTCGAGTACATCAACTCGGAAGTGAACCCGGCCATGGCCAACATCGTCGGGCCGAGCGAAGCCATCGTGGTCTCGACCTTCCACATCGAACTCGATGGCGGTGGCGGCGACCTGCACGTGACCATGCCGTATTCGATGATCGAGCCGGTGCGCGAAATGCTCGACGCCGGTTTCCAGTCGGACCTCGACGACCAGGACGAACGCTGGATCAACGCCTTGCGCCAGGACGTGCTCGACGTCGATGTGCCGATCGGCGCGACAGTCGCCCGGCGCCAGCTGCGTCTGCGGGACATCCTGCACATGCAGCCGGGGGACATCATCCCCGTCGAGATGCCGGAAGATATGATCATGCGCGCCAATGGCGTGCCGGCTTTCAAGGTCAAGATGGGCTCTCACAAAGGCAACCTGGCGTTGCAGGTGATCGAGCCGATCGAACGCCGCTGAGCGGTGTCAACTTCTCAAGTTTGTAACGGATTTTACGTTTTTTACTGATTTTTGCCCGCCGAGGACAAATGATGGCTAACGATATGAACACCCAGGATGACCAGGCGCTGGCCGACGAATGGGCTGCGGCCCTGGAAGAAACCGGCGACGCCGGGCAGGCCGACATCGATGCCTTGCTGGCCGCCGACAGCGGTAATCACGGCTCCAACCGCCTGCCGATGGAAGAGTTTGGCAGCGTGCCCAAGAGCAACGAACCGGTGACGCTGGATGGGCCAAACCTGGATGTGATCCTCGACATCCCGGTGTCGATCTCCATGGAAGTGGGCAGCACCGATATCAACATCCGCAACCTGCTGCAGCTCAACCAAGGCTCGGTGATCGAGCTGGACCGCCTGGCCGGCGAGCCGCTCGACGTGCTGGTCAACGGCACCTTGATCGCCCATGGCGAAGTGGTGGTGGTCAACGAGAAGTTCGGCATTCGCCTGACGGACGTGATCAGCCCGAGCGAACGCATCAAGAAGTTGCGCTGAGTGAAAGGTTTCTTCGCCGCAGCGTCGATGCTGCCATTGAGCGTGCTGGCGGCCGAACCGGTTGCCACGGCGGCCGTTGCGCCGGCGGCAGGCAGTGGGGTCGCCGGACAACTGGCGCAACTGGTGCTCGGCTTGCTGTTGGTGCTGGGCTTGATCTTCTTTCTCGCCTGGTTGTTGCGCCGCGTGCAGCAGGCGGGACCGGCCGGCAAGGGCCAGGTCATCGATATCGTCGGTTCGCGCGCGCTCGGGCCGCGCGACCGGCTGGTGCTGGTGCAGGTCGGCAATGAGCAGATCCTGCTGGGCCTGAGCCCGGGCACCATCACCGCCTTGCACGTCCTCAAGGAGCCGGTGCAGGTACCCTCCACCGAGCCGGCCAGCCCCGAATTTGCCCAGCGCCTCATGGAGCTGCTGGGGAAAGACCAGAAGGATAAAAAGTAATGCCGTTGCGCATTCTGTTGGCATTGGCCCTGATGCTGGCCGCACCGTTGGCGTTCGCCGCCGATCCGCTGTCGATCCCGGCGATCACCCTGGGGACCAACGCCGAAGGGGCCCAGGAGTACTCGGTCAGCCTGCAGATCCTGTTGATCATGACGGCGCTGAGTTTCATCCCGGCGTTCGTCATGCTGATGACCAGTTTCACCCGGATCATCATTGTCTTTTCGATCCTGCGCCAGGCCCTGGGCCTGCAACAGACCCCCTCGAACCAGATCCTCACCGGCATGGCGCTGTTCCTGACCCTGTTCATCATGGCGCCCGTGTTCGATCGGGTGAACCAGGATGCGCTGCAACCCTACCTGGCAGAAAAAATCACTGCCCAGGATGCCGTGGCCAAGGCCGAGGTGCCGATCAAGGATTTCATGCTGGCCCAGACCCGCAGCAGCGATCTGGAGCTGTTCATGCGCCTGTCCAAGCGCACCGACATCCCCAGTGCCGACCAGGCGCCGCTGACGATCCTGGTGCCGGCGTTCGTGACGTCCGAGCTGAAAACCGCGTTCCAGATCGGGTTCATGATCTTCATCCCGTTCCTGATCATTGACCTGGTGGTCGCTAGCGTGCTGATGGCCATGGGTATGATGATGCTCTCGCCGCTGATCATTTCCCTGCCGTTCAAGATCATGCTGTTTGTGCTGGTGGACGGCTGGGCGTTGATCATCGGTACGCTGGCGGGCAGTTTCGGCGGTGTTTAGGCCTTTTGTGCGGGTAGGACGATATGACGCCTGAAGTAGCGGTAGACCTGTTCCGTGAAGCGCTCTGGCTGACGACCGTGATGGTTGCCATCCTGGTGATCCCCAGCCTGCTGGTGGGGTTGCTGGTGGCGATGTTCCAGGCCGCGACCCAGATCAACGAACAGACCTTGAGCTTCCTGCCGCGCCTGCTGGTGATGCTGGTGACGCTGATCGTCGCCGGCCCCTGGATGGTACAAACCTTCATGGAATACATCCTGCAGTTGTACGGCAGTATTCCGCAGTTGATCGGCTGACCTGATGTCGATGCTCGCGCTGACGGACACCCAGATCAGTTCCTGGGTGGCATCGTTCGTCCTGCCGCTGTTTCGCGTCACCGCAGTGCTGATGAGCATGCCGGTCTTCGGCACGACCCTGGTACCCCGGCGCGTGCGCTTGTATTTCGCCCTGGCGATCACGGTGGTCATCGCACCCGGGCTACCACCGATGCCGCCGGTCAATGCCCTGGACCTCAGCGCGCTGATGCTGGTGGCCGAGCAAATCCTCATTGGCGCCTTGATGGGGTTCTCGTTGCAGCTGTTCTTTCAGGCATTCGTGGTGGCCGGGCAAATCATCTCGATCCAGATGGGCATGGCCTTCGCGTCCATGGTCGACCCCACCAATGGCGTGACGACGGCGGTGATCGCTCAGTTCCTGACGATGCTGGTGACCCTGTTGTTCCTGGCCATGAATGGGCATCTGGTGGTGTTCGAGGTGTTGACCGAGAGCTTTACCACCATGCCGGTGGGCAGTGCGTTCCTGGTCAATCACTTCTGGGAAATCGCCGGCAAGCTCGGCTGGGTCCTGGGTGCGGCGATGGTGCTGGTATTGCCGGCAATCACCGCGTTGCTGGTGGTCAACATCGCGTTTGGCGTGATGACCCGCGCGGCGCCGCAATTGAATATTTTCTCCATTGGCTTCCCGCTCACGCTGGTGCTGGGCATGGTGATTTTCTGGGTCAGCCTGGGGGATATCCTCAATCAGTATCAACCGCTGGCCATCCAGGCCTTGCAGCTTCTACGCGACATGGCACAGGCACGCTGAACCATGGCCGAGAGCGAGAGTGGTCAGGACAAGACAGAAGACCCCACGGAGAAGCGCCTGCGCGAATCCCGTGAAAAGGGCGAGACCGCCCGCTCCAAGGAGCTCAACACGCTGGCGATCATGCTGGCCGGGGCGGGCGGGTTGCTGATTTATGGCGGCGGGTTGGCCCTGGACCTGCTGGAAATCATGCGTCTGAATTTCTCCCTGCCCCGCGAGGTGCTGCTGTCTCCGGGGGCCATGTCCCAGTATCTGCTGCACTCGGGCAAGATCGCGATCCTGGCGGTGCAGCCGGTTCTGATCTGCTTGCTGTTGGCCGCCTTGATCGGTCCGATTTCCTTGGGTGGCTGGTTGTTCGCCGCCGGTAGCCTGGCCCCCAAGTTCAGCCGGATGAACCCGGCCGCCGGTCTCAAGCGGATGTTTTCCACCACGGCACTGATGGAGTTGCTCAAGGCATTTGGGAAGTTCCTGCTGGTGCTGTTCGTCGCGCTGACGGTGTTGCAGAGCGACATCGACGATCTGCTGCGCATTGCTCACGAACCGCTGGAACAGGCAATTATCCACAGCGTGCAGTTGGTGGGCTGGAGTACGTTGTGGATGGCGTGCGGCCTGATCCTGATCGCCGCCATCGACGTGCCGATCCAGCTGTATCAGAGCAAGCAGAAGCTGATGATGACCAAGCAGGAAGTGCGCGACGAGCACAAGGACGCGGAGGGCAAGCCGGAGGTCAAGCAGCGTATCCGTCAATTGCAGCGCGAGGTCTCCCAGCGGCGGATGATGGCGGCCATTCCCGATGCCGATGTGGTCATCACCAACCCGACTCACTACGCCGTCGCCCTCAAATACGACCCCGAAAAAGGCAACGCGCCCGTGTTGCTGGCCAAGGGCAGTGACTTCCTGGCGCTGAAGATCCGTGAGATCGCCGTGGCCAATGAGGTGATGCTGCTTGAGTCCCCGGCGCTGGCGCGATCGATTTACTACTCCACCGAACTCGATCAGGAAATCCCCGGGGGGCTGTACCTGGCCGTGGCCCAGGTATTGGCCTACGTCTACCAGATCCGCCAACACCGCGCGGGCAAGGGCAAGCGCCCCGAGCCGCTCAAGGATTTGCCGATTCCGCCGGATTTGCGGCGTGATTCCTAGCGGGCTCGAACATTGTGCGGTGGCGATGCACGGGTTCCTGCATCATTAGTCCTCAGCGGCCGATTCTTCGCTGGCGCTAAGGTGTCTGCGCCACTTTCTTGTGGAAGCGATGTATCGGAAGACGAGCGTGTCGCCTTTTTTAAGTTGTACGGAGGCGCCTGTTTCCAGGTTGCTGCCCATGACCGTGGCTGTCAGGGTAGCGTTAGAGGTCAGGATGACTTCGTCGTCCTGCCAGGCTGTGACAGGCAGGGTGATTTCCCTGACCCAGTCGCCGTCCCTGAAGTGCACTCGCGTTTCTTCAGTGCCGGTATCTATCATCTGGGCACCGGCCTGGGCCGCGCCGTAGGAGTGTATGGCGGTCTTGACGGCCTCCCAGGTGAGTTGGCTGTTGAGCATGAAGAGGTACCGGTCACCCCGTTGGCAGCGGTAGACCCTCTGGTCGGGGCGGCGATGGATCTCGCTATGCCAGCCTTCGGTAGCCGTTATCTCGGAAGATATCTCGACATAGCTGTAGATTGGAGCAGAGGAGGGTAGATAGATGTGGTCCGTCCAGTTGTAGTCCTCGGTCCGATAGCTGATGAATTTTTCATCGGCGCGGACGGCGGGGATGTTGTCTCCCGACGTGTTGGGGGAATAGACAGCCGCCGGTTGCAATATCCATTTTCCTTGGCTGCTGTCGTACATGAACAGCAGAATATTGCCTTGGGCCAGGATCATGCTGCCTGTCGGAATGTTGCTGTTGGTAACTTGCAGATTTGTATTCCATTGGGCTTTGCAGATGATGAGCAAGGTGGCGTTTCTCAGTCCGCTTGCGGGAAGCCTCATTGTATCGATCCAATTACCGTCGTACGTCTCCACGGCGATTGCCTGATGACCGTGGGGAATGTAGCCATTGGCGGGAAGGTTCTGAGGGGTCAGATAAAGAGAAGTCCGACCTTTGCTCCTGAAGCTGTTGGCATGAATGCAATTATCGATATGCCGGTGGCGCAAGGACCAGTCGGTGTTGATGATGTAGAACTTCATGATCGGCGAATCGTCTGCGCCCGCTGCAAACCAGTTCATGACGTCCGGTGACATATCGTCCGGTTGCCCGACTTTAGTGTATTTGTGGGCTTGGATGGAGCGCAGTTCATACTCCGGCTTTATCTCATTACCGACTTGATCGATAAAACTCTTCAGCTCGCTGCTGGAGGGCGTGTCCTTTTGTATCCAGCGATGATTGACCCCGGGCCAGAACAGCGGATCCCGTTGGCTGTGGTTGTAGGCAATCACCACATTTTTCTGCAAAGCCCACAGCTGCCTGAGCGACAAGACATTCCACTTGGGTTCGATCAGTCTGCTGCCCAGCCGATTCTTAATAATCGTGGCCAACTCGCGATGTGCCGCGTCGGTAAAGTTCTTGAATTGATGGAAGTCGAGGATGACCACCTCGTTGCCGTAAGCGGTGTAGAGGTTGATGGCAGCTTGAAGGCAGTCGCCTTCGATGGTTCTTCTGGAGTTCAAACTGTGGTAAATCATGAATCTTTTCGCATCCCCCACGTCATAGCCGAAAAAGAACTCAACCCTTAAGTCCAGCACCCGGATCCCTGTTTGCAACTGGCTGTGGGGGGATACGTCCTGGCAGGTTTCATAGCTGTTGGAGTAGGGCGCCTGTTTATCCATCGCCGAGTTGTGGGTCCCGGGCAGTATCATCTCGTCGATGCGCAGGCTCGCAGTGGCGCTGGGGTAGTAGCCCATCCAGTTTGGTCGCACATTATTGAACGGGGTGCAGATTCCGCTGTTGATACTGCCGCTCGGGCACCAGCCTACCCTGGGTGTCGAGAGCGGTTCATCGCCAGGTGCGGGATCGCAACGGGTAGGCTGCTCGGTATCGGGATATTCAGCGGGAGGATAAGGGGCAAGCTCGGGCGCCACATAGGGCTTCAACACGCCATGCTCGTCCAGGTCGTCTGGATGTACGCCCATTTGTTCAGCCAGTTCGACGAGGGAAATATTCTTGGTCATGACAGGCCTCCGTCTAAGGGGGGCTGAATCGATCATTGCAACCTCCCGAGTGGCCATTCAATACCTTTGTTGCCGTCTCGACCACTCACAGAAGTACTAGGTTGACGCTTTTGAAGTTTCGTGCTTGTAGGGGGGGGGCTATGTTCCGGGCCGGGTGCTCTCATCCGAGTCAATTTCCTATCGCTTCCAAAGTTGGACGGCTTTTTGCAAAAGCAGGCCATATGACGCTACCAGCGTCAAAAGTTTGCTTCACAGGAACGGGGAAAATCGGTGGATCGCTCACAGTTACTCAGCACCGCGCGCAGCAACGTCGTAGACCTCAGCCGGGGTAATCTGGGCGTGCCGCTGTTGCTGCTGGTCATGCTTGCCATGATGATGCTGCCGGTGCCGCCGTTCCTGCTGGACGTGTTCTTCACGTTCAACATCGCCCTGTCGATCGTCGTGCTGCTGGTGTGCGTCTACGCCCTGCGGCCACTGGATTTCGCCGTCTTCCCGACCATCCTGCTGGTGGCCACGCTGTTGCGCCTGGCGCTGAACGTGGCGTCCACCCGCGTGGTGATGCTCCATGGCCAGGACGGGCACGCCGCCGCCGGTAAGGTGATCCAGGCCTTCGGTGAGGTGGTGATTGGCGGTAACTACGTGGTCGGTATCGTGGTCTTCGCCATCCTGATGATCATCAACTTCGTCGTGGTGACCAAGGGCGCCGGGCGGATTTCCGAGGTGAGCGCGCGTTTCACCCTCGATGCGATGCCCGGCAAGCAGATGGCGATCGACGCCGACCTCAACGCCGGCCTGATCGACCAGAGCCAGGCCAAGCTGCGGCGCCTGGAAGTGGCCCAGGAAGCCGAGTTCTACGGTTCCATGGACGGTGCCAGCAAATTCGTGCGCGGTGACGCCATCGCCGGCCTGTTGATTCTGTTCATCAACCTGATCGGCGGCATGGCTGTCGGCATCTTCCAGCACAACATGTCGTTTGGCGACGCGGGCAGGGTCTACGCCTTGTTGACCATTGGTGACGGTTTGGTGGCGCAATTGCCATCACTGTTGTTATCCACAGCGGCCGCGATCATGGTGACCCGTGCTTCGGGCTCCGAAGACATGGGCAAGCAGATCGGTCGGCAGATGTTCGCCTCGCCCAAGGCCCTGGCCGTTGCCGCTGGCCTGATGGCGGTAATGGGCCTGGTGCCGGGGATGCCCCATATTTCCTTCCTGAGCATGGCGGCCATGGCGGCCGGTGGCGCCTACCTGTTCTGGAAGAAGCAGAACGCACAGAAGGTCCAGGCCCTGCAAGAGGTCAAGCGCCAGCAGGAGCTGCTGCCGTCGCCGGCCCGCGCCATGGAAACCAAGGAACTGGGCTGGGATGACGTGACCCCGATCGACATGATCGGCCTGGAAGTCGGCTATCGCCTGATTCCCTTGGTCGACCGTAACCAGGGTGGTCAGTTGCTGGCGCGGATCAAGGGGGTGCGCAAGAAGCTCTCCCAGGACCTGGGCTTCCTGATGCCCACCGTGCATATCCGCGACAACCTCGACCTGGCGCCGAGCGCCTATCGCCTGACCTTGATGGGAGTGATCCTGGCCGAAGCCGAGATCTACCCCGACCGCGAATTGGCGATCAACCCGGGCCAGGTCTATGGCAGCCTCAACGGCATCACCGCCAAGGATCCGGCTTTCGGCCTGGAAGCGGTGTGGATCGAAATCAGCCAGCGGGCCCAGGCCCAGTCCCTCGGTTATACCGTGGTGGACGCCAGTACCGTGGTGGCGACCCACTTGAACCAGATCCTGTACAAGCACTCCAGCGAGCTGATCGGCCACGAGGAAGTCCAGCAACTCCTGCAAGTGCTGGCCAAAGGCTCGCCGAAACTGGCTGAAGAGCTGGTGCCGGGCGTGGTTTCGTTGTCGCAGTTGCTCAAGGTGCTGCAGGCGCTGCTGGCCGAACAAGTGCCCGTGCGCGACATACGCAGTATCGCCGAGGCCATCGCCAACAACGCCTCCAAGAGTCAAGATACCGCCGCCTTGGTGGCTGCGGTTCGGGTCGGCGTGTCCCGCGCAATCGTCCAAAGCATTGTAGGCACTGAGTCTGAGCTGCCTGTGATCACCTTGGAGCCAAGGTTGGAACAGATATTGCTCAATAGTCTGCAGAAGGCAGGACAAGGCTCGGAAGAGGGTGTTCTGCTGGAGCCAAGCATGGCCGAGAAGCTGCAGCGTTCGCTGATCGAAGCAGCCCAGCGGCAGGAGATGCAAGGCCAACCGGTGATCCTGCTGGTGGCCGGTCCGATTCGCGCGATGCTCTCGCGATTCGGTCGCCTCGCGGTCCCGGGGCTGCATGTGCTGGCGTACCAGGAAATACCGGACAACAAGCAAGTGACCATCGTTGCGACAGTAGGGCCCAACGGCTGAGGTAGTGGTTTATGCAAGTGAAGCGTTTTTTCGCCGCCGACATGCGTCAGGCCATGAAACTGGTTCGTGACGAGCTGGGCGCTGAAGCAGCCATCATTGGCAACCGTCGTATCGCCGGCGGTGTCGAGCTGACGGCGGCCCTGGATTACAAACTGTCTGCGCTGGCCCCGCGGGTTCCGAACATGGAACTCGAAGACGAGCTGCGCAAGACCCAATCGCGCATCGCCAGCGCCCAGGCCGAACTGAGCCTGCGCAGCAGCGAAGGCGAGGGTGCCCCGGGCACCAATCGTCAATTGTTCGCCGGTCAGCCACTGACCGCCGGCCTGCCGTTGACCGCTGCCGAGCCGCTGATCGAGCAGGCCCAGGCCCAACCGCGTCGTCCGGAGCCGGCACCCGCCGCGCCTGCCCGTGGGCTCGACCCGCGCGCCCTGGACTCGATGCGCTTCGAACTCAACAGCCTGCGCGAGCTGATGGAAGTCCAACTTGGCTCCCTGGCCTGGAACCAACTGCAAGGCAGCCGTCCGGCCCAGGCCAACCTGTGGCGTCGCCTGCAACGCATCGGCTTGTCCGGCCCGCTGTCCCGGGACCTGCTGGCGCTGATCAATGGTATCGAAGAGCCTCGCCAGGCCTGGCGCATGTTGCTGGCGCACCTGGCGCGGATGATCGCCACGCCGGAAGTCGAGCCGCTGGAGGAGGGCGGGGTGATTGCCATGGTCGGTCCTGCCGGCATGGGCAAGACCACCACCCTGGCCAAGCTCGCCGCCCGTTATGTACTCAAGTACGGCGCCCAGAGCATCGCCCTGGTGAGCATGGACAGTTTCCGCATCGGTGCACAGGAACAACTCAAGACCCTGGGCCGGATCCTCAATGTGTCGGTGACCCATGTGGATCCGGGCCAATCCCTGGCCCAGGCGCTGGAGCCGCTGCTGCGCAAACGCGTCGTGCTGATCGATACCGCGGGCCTGCAAGCCAGCGATCCGGCCCTGCGCATGCAGCTCGAAAGCCTGGCCGGACGCGGTATCAGGTCAAAAAATTATCTCGTGTTGGCAACCACCAGCCAGAAACAGGTTCTAACCGCCGCATACCACAGCTACAAACGCTGCGGACTGGCTGGCTGCATCCTGACCAAGCTGGACGAAACGGCAAGCCTGGGCGAGGTACTGAGCCTGGCGATCGGTCATGAACTGCCGGTGGCCTACCTGACCGATGGGCCGCGGATCCCGGATGATTTGCATCTGCCGCGCCGTCATCAGCTGGTCAGCCGTGCCGTGAGTGTGCAAATGCAGGAAGAACCCAGCGAAGAAGCCATGGCTGACATGTTCGCTGACATCTACCACAGCCCGACCAAACAGGTCGGCTGAGGTAATCATGAATATTTTTTGTACCTACATCGATGGTCTGCCATGCATTGTTCCTTATGCGAACGCGCAGCCAGTAATGTGGCCTCCGTCTAAGAAGACAAGGTAAAGAACGAACATGGGCAGCATGCATCCCGTACAGGTGATCGCGGTGACCGGCGGCAAAGGTGGCGTCGGGAAGACTAACGTGTCAGTGAACTTGTCCCTGGCTCTGGCAGAGCTTGGCCGACGGGTCATGCTGCTGGACGCCGACCTGGGCCTGGCGAACGTCGACGTGCTGCTGGGGCTCACCCCCAAACGCACCCTGGCGGACGTGATCGAGGGCCGTTGCGAACTGCGCGACGTGCTGCTGCAGGGGCCGGGCGGGATTCGCATCGTGCCGGCTGCCTCCGGCACCCAGAGCATGGTTCACCTGACCCCGGCCCAGCACGCGGGCCTGATTCAGGCCTTCAGCGACATCGGCGACAACCTCGATGTGCTGGTGATCGACACCGCGGCCGGCATCGGCGACTCGGTCGTCAGTTTCGTCCGCGCCGCCCAGGAAGTGCTGCTGGTGGTCTGCGACGAACCGACGTCCATCACCGATGCCTACGCCCTGATCAAACTGCTGAACCGCGACTATGGCATGAACCGCTTCCGCGTCCTGGCCAATATGGCCCAGAGCCCGCAGGAAGGGCGCAACCTGTTCGCCAAGTTGACCAAGGTCACCGATCGCTTCCTGGACGTCGCCCTACAATACGTCGGCGCCGTGCCGTACGACGAAAGCGTACGCAAGGCCGTCCAGAAGCAACGTGCCGTTTATGAAGCTTTTCCACGTTCCAAATGCGCGCTGGCGTTCAAGGCGATCGCCCAGAAGGTCGATACCTGGCCACTGCCGGCCAACCCCCGCGGGCATCTGGAATTTTTCGTCGAGCGTCTTGTGCAACAAACAGCAGGGCCCGTGCTATGACAGCCAGCGGTTACAACCATCTCTATAAAAAATCGGCACGGGACGCCCAATACGAATTGATCGAGCGTTATGCGCCACTGGTCAAGCGTATTGCCTACCACTTGCTGGCGCGGTTGCCGGCCAGTGTCCAGGTCGAGGACTTGATCCAGGCCGGCATGATCGGCCTGCTTGAAGTGTCGAACAAATACGACGCCAGCAAAGGTGCCAGTTTCGAGACCTATGCCGGTATTCGCATTCGCGGGGCGATGCTCGATGAAGTCCGCAAGGGCGATTGGGCGCCGCGTTCGGTGCACCGTAATACCCGCATGGTCAGTGACGCGATTCGGGCAATTGAAGCGAAAACCGGGCGTGACGCTAAAGATCACGAAGTTGCGGCCGAACTCCAGTTGAGTCTCGACGATTATTACGGGATTTTGAACGATACCTTGGGCAGCCGCCTGTTCAGTTTCGACGACCTCTTGCAGGACGGCGAACACGAAGGGCTGCACGAGGATAACGCGAGTGCTCACATGGAGCCGTCGCGTGACCTGGAAGATGAACGTTTCCAGAGTGCGCTGGCGGATGCGATTGCCAATTTGCCGGAGCGTGAGCGGCTGGTCTTGGCGCTGTACTACGACGAAGAGCTGAACCTCAAGGAAATCGGTGAGGTTCTGGGGGTCAGCGAATCGCGGGTCAGCCAGTTACACAGCCAGTGCGCGGCCCGTTTGCGGGGGCGTTTGGGGGAGTGGCGAGCGCGCTGACAGGCAGTGTGGGGACACTGCGACGAGGCTGGCCTGGCAAGTGCTGCGCCAGTCTCCATCCGTTGTGCTCCAGACCGTTGTCGAGTGTTGTGCCGGATTGATTGAAATGGCGCGTCCAGGTGCTGGGCGCGTTTAAGACTGCTTGGAGGTCGAATTGGACAAGAACATGAAAATCCTCATCGTTGATGACTTCTCAACGATGCGGCGGATCATTAAAAACCTGTTGCGTGACCTTGGGTTCACCAACACGGCCGAAGCAGATGACGGGACCACTGCGCTCCCGATGTTGCATAGTGGCAACTTCGATTTTCTGGTCACCGACTGGAACATGCCGGGCATGACCGGTATCGACCTGCTGCGCCAGGTGCGTGCCGACGAGAAACTCAAGCATCTTCCGGTGTTGATGGTCACTGCCGAAGCCAAGCGCGAGCAGATCATCGAAGCGGCCCAGGCCGGTGTGAACGGCTATGTGGTCAAACCCTTCACGGCCCAGGCGTTGAAAGAGAAGATCGAAAAAATCTTCGAACGCATCGGTTAACGGCGCCACGGGGGAGCTATGGACAACGAATCTTCAATGGGCGATTTCGAATCGACCCTGAAAAAACATGCCCGCGAACTGGTCGAGAGCCTTGAAAAAGGTCGCTTTGGCGATGCGGTTCAAATGATCCATGAGCTCAACCAGACCCGTGACCGCGGTCTGTATCAGGAAGTGGGCAAGCTCACGCGTGAACTGCACAGTGCGATTGTCAATTTCCAGATCGACCCGCACATGCCGCAGGCCGAGGAAGTCTCGCAGATCACCGACGCCACCGAGCGCCTGGGGTATGTGGTCAAGCTGACCGAAGCCGCGGCCAACCGCACCATGGACCTGGTGGAAAGCGCTACGCCGCTGGTCAATGGCCTGAGCGAAGAAGCCCAGGCCTTGAGCACCGACTGGGGCCGGTTCATGCGTCGTGAGGTCGGTGCTGAAGAGTTTCGGGAGCTGGCCCGCCGGGTCGACGGTTTCCTGACGCGCAGCAGCACCGAGAACCGCGCCGTGGCAAGCAACCTCAACGACATTCTGCTGGCCCAGGACTATCAAGACCTGACCGGCCAGGTGATCAAGCGTGTGACCCAGTTGGTCACCGAAGTGGAAAGCAACCTGCTCAAACTGGTGTTGATGGCCAGCCAGGTCGACCGCTTTGCAGGCATCGAACACGACCGTGAAGCGATGCTTGCTGAAAAAGATCCACAAAAACATCTCTCTCAGGGTGAAGGTCCGCAAATTCATGCCGATAAAAGAGAAGACGTTATGTCCGGTCAGGACGATGTGGACGATTTGCTGTCCAGCCTTGGATTCTGAGTTTTAGCCCTGTTTTAGGAGCAGCCATTAATGAGCTTCGGCGCCGATGAAGAGATCCTTCAGGATTTCCTGGTTGAGGCCGGCGAGATTCTAGAGCAACTGTCTGAGCAACTGGTCGAGCTGGAAAGTCGACCCGATGATGCAGACTTGCTCAATGCAATTTTTCGCGGTTTCCACACTGTAAAAGGAGGCGCCGGCTTCCTCCAGCTCAACGAGCTGGTGGAGTGCTGTCACATTGCCGAGAACGTGTTCGACATCCTGCGCAAGGGTGAGCGCCGCGTTGACTCGGAATTGATGGACGTGGTGCTCGAAGCGCTGGATGCGGTCAACAGCATGTTCAGCGAAGTGCGCGAGCGCTCGCCGATCACCCCTGCCACCCCCGAGTTGCTCGCCGCGTTGGCACGCCTGGCCGAGCCGCAATCGGCTGACGAAGCGGCACCGGTTGCCGAAGCGGTGGTTGAAGAGCCGGTCGCCGAAGAATCGGGCGACATCACCGATAACGAATTCGAACAGCTGCTGGACTCCCTGAATACCGTCAAGGCCCAGGCCGAGGCGCCGGCCGCTCAGGTCGCTCCTGCTGCGCAAGCCGCCGGGGCTGGCAGCGATGAAATCACCGATGCCGAGTTCGAGTCGCTGCTCGACCAGCTTCACGGCAAAGGCCAGTTCGCGCCGGATGCGGTCGTCCCGCCGACGGCTCCGGCCGCCCCGAAAGCGGCGGGCGACAGTTCCGACATCACCGACGACGAATTCGAAGCGCTGCTCGACCAGTTGCATGGCAAGGGCACCTTTGCCGTTGACGCGCTGGATTCGGCCATCGCTTCAGCACCGACCCCGGCCAAGCCTGCCGCGGCTGCCGCTGGCAGCGATCTGATCAGCGACCACGAATTCGAATCGCTGCTCGATGAATTGCATGGCAAGGGCAAGTTCAGCGAAGTCGGTACGGCGTCTGCCGCGCCTGCCGCCACCGCGGCGGCACCGGCGGCCAAGGCTGCTGCACCCAAACCCGCCGCCAAGGCACCGGAACCCAAGGCCGAGCCCGCCAAGCCTGCCGCTGCCGCCGCGGCGCCAGCCCGGGCTCCGGCGGCTGCACCAGCGGAAAAACCGGCCAGCGAAGCCGAGACCACCGTTCGTGTCGATACTGCGCGCCTGGACGAGATCATGAACATGGTCGGCGAACTGGTGCTGGTGCGTAACCGTCTGGTGCGCCTGGGCCTCAACAGTCAGGACGAAGCCATGTCCAAGGCCGTGTCGAACCTCGACGTGGTCACGGCCGATCTGCAGACCGCGGTCATGAAGACCCGGATGCAGCCGATCAAGAAAGTCTTCGGGCGCTTCCCGCGCCTGGTTCGCGACCTGGCTCGCCAGCTCAAGAAAGAAATCAACCTGGAACTGGTGGGTGAAGAGACCGACCTCGACAAGAACCTTGTCGAGGCCCTGGCCGACCCGCTGGTCCACTTGGTGCGCAACGCGGTCGACCACGGCATCGAGTCGCCGGAAGAACGCGAAGCGTCGGGCAAGGTCCGCAGCGGCAAGGTGATCCTGGCCGCCGAGCAGGAAGGCGACCATATCCTGCTGTCGATCTCCGACGACGGCAAAGGCATGGACCCCAACGTGCTGCGTTCCATCGCGGTGAAACGCGGTGTAATGGACAAGGATGCCGCCGACCGCCTGAGCGACACCGAGTGCTACAACCTGATCTTCGCCCCGGGTTTCTCGACCAAGACCGAGATTTCCGACGTGTCGGGTCGTGGCGTGGGCATGGACGTGGTGAAAACCAAGATTTCCCAGCTCAACGGTTCGATCAACATCTACTCGACCAAGGGCCAGGGCTCGAAGATCGTCATCAAGGTCCCGTTGACCTTGGCGATCATGCCGACCCTGATGGTGATGCTGGGCAACCAGGCCTTCGCCTTCCCGCTGGTCAACGTCAACGAGATCTTCCACCTCGACCTGTCGCGCACCAACGTGGTCGACGGCCAGGAAGTGGTGATCGTACGGGACAAGGCATTGCCGCTGTTCTACCTCAAGCGCTGGCTGGTCAGCTCCGCGGCTCATGTGGAACAGGGCGAGGGCCATGTGGTGATCCTTTCGGTGGGCACCCAGCGGATCGGCTTCGTCGTCGATCAGTTGGTGGGCCAGGAAGAAGTGGTCATCAAGCCGCTGGGCAAGATGCTACAGGGCACCCCGGGCATGTCCGGCGCCACCATCACCGGCGACGGCCGCATCGCGTTGATTCTCGATGTGCCAAGCATGCTCAAGCGTTACGCCGCCCGGCGTATTTGATTCTGGAGGAGGGCGGCCCAGGGCCGCGCCTCGTCTAACGGAGTGTTTATGGTAGTTAAAGTCCTGGTGGTGGACGATTCGGGTTTTTTCCGTCGCCGTGTCTCGGAAATTCTTTCGGCGGACACGAGTATTCAGGTCGTCGGTACCGCGACTAATGGCAAAGAGGCGATCGATCAGGCCCTGGCACTCAAGCCGGACGTGATTACCATGGACTACGAGATGCCGATGATGGACGGCATCACGGCCGTGCGGCATATCATGCAGCGCTGCCCGACCCCGGTCTTGATGTTCTCGTCCCTGACTCACGAAGGCGCCCGGGTAACCCTCGATGCGCTGGACGCCGGGGCGGTGGATTTCCTGCCGAAGAATTTCGAAGACATTTCGCGCAACCCCGACAAAGTCCGGCAGTTGCTGTGCGAAAAGGTCCACAGCATTTCCCGCAGCAATCGTCGTGTCGGTGCCTACAGCACACCGGCGCCAGCCCCGGTTGCGGCGCCAAGCCCCGCGCCAGCGCCGACGGCATCGAGCGGCTTCAATCCGGCCCCGGTACGCAGCGCCCCGGCACCTGCGCCGACGCGTTCGGCACCTGCCAGTGCAACGTCGCCGGCACCCAAGCGCAAAGCCTACAAGCTGGTGGCGATCGGTACGTCCACGGGCGGCCCGGTGGCGCTGCAACGGGTCCTGACCCAGTTGCCGGCCAACTTCCCGGCGCCCATCGTGCTGATCCAACACATGCCGGCGGCGTTCACCAAAGCGTTTGCCGAGCGTCTGGACAAGCTGTGCAACATCAACGTCAAGGAAGCCGAGGATGGTGACATCCTGCGTCCGGGCCTGGCCTTGTTGGCGCCGGGTGGCAAGCAGATGATGATCGACGGCCGCGGTGCGGTGAAGATCCTGCCGGGCGACGAGCGCCTGAACTACAAGCCTTGCGTGGACATTACCTTCGGTTCCGCGGCCAAGTCCTACGGTGACAAAGTTCTGGCGGTGGTGCTCACCGGCATGGGGGCCGACGGTCGCGAAGGCGCACGGCTGCTCAAGCAGGGCGGCAGTGCGATCTGGGCCCAGGACGAAGCCAGTTGCGTGATCTACGGCATGCCGATGGCTATCGTCAAAGCCGATCTTGCCGATGCGGTGTACGGTCTGGACGACATCGGTAGACACCTAGTCGAGGCCTGCCTGTAATGGATGTGCTCAGCCTGATTGGCATCATCATGGCGTTCGTCGCCATCATAGGCGGCAATTATCTGGAAGGCGGTCATCTGGGCGCGCTGGCCAACGGCCCGGCGGCGTTGATCGTGCTGGGTGGCACCATTGGCGCGGCGCTGTTGCAGTCGCCCATGAGCGCTTTCAAGCGGGCCATGCAGGTGCTGATATGGATTCTGTTCCCGCCCCGTGTCGACCTGGCCGGTGGCATCGACCGCGTGGTGAACTGGAGCCTGACCGCTCGCAAGGAAGGCCTGCTGGGCCTGGAAGGGGTGGCTGACGCCGAACCCGACAGCTACTCACGCAAAGGCCTGCAACTGCTGGTGGACGGCGCCGAGCCGGAAGCCATCCGCAGCATCCTGGAGGTGGATTTCTACACCCAGGAAAGCCGTGACATCGAAGCGGCCAAAGTCTTCGAAAGCATGGGCGGCTACGCGCCGACCATTGGCATCATCGGTGCGGTGATGGGCCTGATCCATGTGATGGGCAACCTGGCCGATCCGTCGCAACTGGGCAGCGGCATCGCCGTGGCGTTCGTCGCCACGATCTACGGCGTGGCCAGTGCCAACCTGGTGCTGCTGCCCATCGCGGCCAAACTCAAGTCCATCGCGTTGCGCCAGTCGCGTTATCGCGAAATGTTGCTGGAAGGCATCCTGTCGATCGCCGAAGGTGAAAACCCGCGCTCCATTGAATTGAAGCTCCAAGGTTTCATGGACTGATGGGAGGCATGGGAAATGGCACGTCGCAGGCATCGTGAAGAACACGTCAATCATGAACGCTGGCTGGTTTCCTATGCCGACTTCATCACGTTGCTGTTCGCTTTTTTCGTGGTCATGTATTCGATTTCGTCGGTCAACGAAGGCAAATACAAAGTCATTTCCGAGGCGTTGATCGGGGTCTTTACCGACTCCGACCGCGCCCTCAAGCCGATTCCCATCGGTGAAGAACGGCCCAAGACCACCACTCCGGCCAAGCCCTTGGTCAAGGACAGCGAGCAGGTCGATGCCGGTATCGCCGGCAGTAGCGATCCGTTGAAAAGCATCGCCGACGACATCAGCGCGGCGTTCGGTGACCTGATCAGCTCCAACCAGATGACCGTGCGCGGCAACGAGCTGTGGGTCGAGATCGAACTCAATTCCAGCCTGTTGTTCGGCAGCGGCGACGCCATGCCCAGCGACATGGCGTTCAACATCATCGATAAGGTCGCGACGATCCTCAAGCCCTTCGACAACCCGATCCATGTCGAAGGTTTCACGGACGACCAGCCGATCCGTACCGCGCAATACCCGACCAACTGGGAACTGTCCTCGGCTCGTTCGGCGAGCATCGTGCGCATGCTGGCGATGCAGGGCGTGAACCCCGGTCGCCTGGCCTCGGTGGGCTACGGTGAGTTCCAGCCGGTGGCCAACAACGCCACGGCCGAGGGACGTGCGCGCAACCGGCGGGTGGTGCTGGTGGTGTCGCGTAACCTCGATGTACGTCGTAGCCTGACCGGTACCGGTACGGCCAATGCAACCCCGGATGCGGCATTGAAGCGGGCTGGCACACAAACTGCACCGGCTCCGGTCAAGTCGCCGGGAAGACAGAGTGCCGTCAATTCTCCGTCACCCGCTTTATAACCGAGCTATTTCTCGGTCGAGCCTGTTTCGGCCGGGAGGAACGATCCGAATGAGAGTCTGGGCAGTCGCCAATCAAAAAGGTGGTGTGGGCAAGACCACATCTTCCATCGCTTTAGCCGGGTTGCTGGCCGAGGCGGGTAAGCGCGTGGTCATCGTCGATCTGGACCCCCATGGCTCGATGACCAGCTATTTCGGCTACGATCCCGACAGCCTGGAGCACAGCAACTTCGACCTGTTCCTGCACAAGGGGGTCGTGCCCGAGGGCTTGCCGGGGCAGTTGTTGCTGTCCACCAGCGACGAGCGGATTTCCCTGTTGCCGTCGAGCACCGCCCTGGCCACCCTGGAGCGACAATCGCCCGGGCAGAGCGGCCTGGGCCTGGTGATCGCCAAGAGTCTGGCGCAGCTGTGGCAGGATTTCGATTACGCGATCATCGACAGCCCGCCGTTGCTGGGGTTGCTGATGGTTAATGCTCTGGCCGCCAGTCAGCAATTGGTGATCCCCGTGCAGACCGAACATTTGGCCGTCAAGGGGCTGGAACGCATGGTCAATACACTGGCGATGGTCAATCGCTCGCGCAAACAGACGCTGGCCTTCAACATCGTACCGACGCTGTTCGACCGTCGCACCCAGGCGTCCCTGGGGACCCTGCGGGTATTACGGGACAAGTACCCGGATGACATCTGGCAGGGTTATATCCCCGTCGACACCCGCCTGCGGGATGCCAGCCGCGCCGGTGTGACCCCTTCGCAATTCGATGGCAAGAGCCGTGGCGTGCTGGCTTACCGAGCGCTGCTCAAGCATCTGCTGGCCCAACAGCTTGTTTCGCAGCAGGTGGCTTAAGGTGACGAGGCTTTCCACTGGCAGTGTGTTCGCTTGCGAACGCTCAAGTCCTGCCGCATTCATGCCGATAACCTCTTCAAGTGGCGCACTGTTCCTATGAGCCGCCCAGTAAAGACAACCTCGCGTCCGCAAATGGCCCTGCAGTCCTATCTGGATGGGCTGTTGCAGGAAGCGACCGAAGAACTGCCACCGCCGCCAGGCGTGATCGAGGCGTTGCCCGAACACGTCGAAGCCGAGGGTGTGCTGGATGAATTTCAAGCGGCCGTGCTCGAAGAGCAGGCCCGTGACGCACAGAAATCAGTGGTGGCCGCGGCGGTCGAAGCACCGTTCATCAAGCCACAACTGGCGGTAATGGAGGCACCTGCTCCGATCCTGGCGCCGGTCTCGACCGTTGCCCCGTTGCTGCAGGGGCTGGTGACGCCGGTGGTGGAAGTCCACTTGCCGCCGAGCAACCCACCGCCACCGGTGCCGGGCGACGACCGTCCGGCCTGGGCCGCCGAGCCGTTCGAGTGTTTGTTGTTCGATGTGGCCGGGTTGACCCTGGCGGTGCCGCTGGTCTGCCTGGGATCGATTTACTCCCTGGCCGGGCAGGAGCTGACGCCGTTGTTCGGCCAGCCGGAATGGTTCCTCGGGATCCTGCCGAGCCAGGCGGGCAACCTGAAGGTACTGGATACGGCGCGCTGGGTGATGCCGGACCGTTATCGCGATGATTTTCGCCAGGGTCTGCAATACGTGATCTCGGTGCAAGGTTATGAGTGGGGATTGGCGGTGCACCAGGTCAGCCGTTCGCTGCGCCTGGATCCGAACGAGATCAAGTGGCGCAGCCATCGAGGGCAACGGCCATGGCTGGCCGGTACGGTGATCGAGCACATGTGCGCCTTGCTGGACGTTGCCGAGCTGGCGGAGTTGATCGCCAGCGGCGGGGCAAAACACCTGGGCGGCAGCAAGAAGCCGGTCCAGAAACCGAAATAAGACAACCGGTGGCGCACAGCGTCGCCGGACAGAATACACGCCGCCACAGGCGGTTTTTCGAGGGGTCAAGGTATGAATGATAAGGCGTCGTCTCAAAAGGGTTCTGAAGATCCGATTCTGCAATGGGTGACCTTCAAGCTCGATAACGAAACCTACGGCATCAACGTGATGCGCGTTCAGGAAGTGCTGCGCTATACCGAGATCGCCCCGGTACCGGGTGCACCCAGCTATGTGCTGGGCATCATCAACCTGCGTGGCAACGTGGTCACCGTGATCGATACCCGTCAGCGCTTCGGCCTGATGAACGCCGAGATCAGCGACAACACCCGGATCGTCATCATCGAAGCCGACAAGCAAGTGGTTGGCATCATGGTCGACAGCGTCGCCGAAGTGGTTTACTTGCGTCAGTCGGAAATCGAGACGGCGCCGAACGTGGGTAACGAGGAGTCCGCCAAGTTCATTCAAGGCGTGTGCAACAAGAATAACGAGTTGCTGATTCTGGTTGAACTGGACAAGATGATGAGCGAAGAAGAGTGGTCGGAACTGGAGAGTATCTGATTTGATTCTTGAGGTAGCAGTCATTGTCCTGTTCCTTTTCTGGGCAGGTACGCTGGCGATGTTCTTGGCATACATACGTGGCCAGCGGCAGATTGCCGCTCAGCAGGCCCAGGGCGATGCGCTGCGCGACCAGCGCATCAAGGACCTGGCCAAGCGCGTCGACGATTACCAGAACGGCACCGTGCGCATGGGCGAAGCGCTCCATGAGCTGCGTGCCGTGGTTGCGCCGTTGCCGGACAAACTCGCCCAGTTGGAACAGCGTGACCCCTCCAGCCTGTCCTTCGCCCAGGCCGCCCGCCTGGTGGGCATGGGCGCCAGCGTCGACGAACTGACCCAAGCCTGCGGCCTGACCCAAGCCGAGGCGGAGTTGATGAGCAAGCTGCACCGAGGCGGCTGATCGCTTTCATCGCAGCATTCATGTGGGAGCGAGCCTGCTCGCGATAGCGGTGTGACCGTCGACAGCGATGTTGAATGTGAGCCCGTCATCGCGAGCAAGCTCGCTCCCACAGTTTTTTCTGGCGTTCACACACTGATCATTCCAGTCAGCCCGTAACCCCCGTGGCGAGGGAGCTTGCTCCCGCCGGCCGGCGAAGCAGGCCCCAGCACTTTGCCCGCGCTCTGTCGCAGCACTTATGTGGGAGCGAGCTTGCTCGCGATAGCGGTGTGACCGTCGACAGCGATGTTGGATGTGAGCCCGTCATCGCGAGCAAGCTCG
>NZ_FOKH01000046.1:0-45668 GCF_900111955.1 Pseudomonas sp. NFIX10
ATCGAGCCGCCCAAGCCCTCAAGCAAGCGGCCTCAAACGCCCGGCAGGACAAAAGTTTTATTGGCGCCAGTCACCGTGCCCGCCTGACGCGGATGGACACCAGTTGTGCGATCAAGGCGACGGCTCATCAACTGGCGCGATTGATTTACGCCATGCTCACCAAAGGCCAGCCCTACGTTGAGAAAGGGGTAGAAGAGTTTGAGGAGAAAAGCCGGGGACGCCAATTGCGGGCTCTGGAGCGCAAGGCCCGCAAGTTGGGCATGCAATTAGTCAAAGCAGCATGATTTTTAGAAGCAAAAACAATGGGTTATTTTTTGTTTGATAAGAGCTTGCTCCCGCTGGACCGCGTAGCGGTCCCAGGCTTCTGGGAGCTGCTGCGCAGCCCAGCGGGAGCAAGCTCCCTCGCCACAAAAGCCATAGCCACAGGCGTTATCGGTGGAAATCAGCGGCTCTGGCGTTGTTGTAACAACAGGTTGCTAAAACCACTGCCGGCCAATTGTTTCTGGGCCTTGGTCAGCTCTTCGCGGTTGCTGAACGGGCCGACCAGGACCCGGTACCAGGTTTCGTCCTTCACGGTCCCGGACTCCACCGCCACGGACTGGCCCAGCAGAATGATCTGCGCGCGGACCTTGTCGGCGTCGGCTTCCTTGCGGAACGAACCGGCCTGCAGGAAGAACTTCGTCACCGGCGCGGCTTTCTGCACCGGAGGGGCGGGTGGCGGCGTGATGCCGGCCAGGGCCGCCTGGGCGCGAGCGGTGTCGATCTTCGCCGCTTCGGCCGGGGTCACCGGTGTGGTGGGCACTTGCGGCGTCGGCAGGGTTTTCTCCGGCACGGCATCGGGCGGCACGATGACTTCCGATTCCGGCAGCAACGTGTAGAAGTCGTACTTCGGCTTCACCGGTTGTGTCGGGCTCGGCGGGGTCTTGTTGGCCTCGGCGATGCGGGTGGCTTTCTGCTGCTCCTGCCGGACGCGCTTGACGTCATCGCCCTGGCCCGGCTCCAGCTTCATCAAGAACACAATGAACGCGCCGACGGTCAGGCCGATGGCCATCCACAACCAACCTGGAATCGGTTTTTTGGCTGGAGGCTGGTAACGACTGGCGCCGCGCTTGGGTGCAGGTTTTTTCTTGGCGGCCAACTTACATGCGCTCCAGGGTTTTCAGGCCCAGCAGTTCCAGGCCTTGCTTGAGCGTGCGCCCGGTCAGCGCGGCGAGGCGCAGGCGGCTCTGCATTTGCTCCGGGGTTTGCGCATTGAGGATCGGGCAGTTCTCGTAGAAGCTGGAGAACAGGCCGGCCACGTCGTACAGGTAGGCGCACAGGGTGTGCGGCGTGCCCTTGTCGGCGACGTTGTTCAGGACCTCGCCGAACTGCGCCAGCTTCGCCGCCAGCTCCTGTTCCTGAGGGGCCTCGAGCACAATCTGGCCGTCCACTTCGTTAAAGTCCTTGCCAAGCTTGCGGAACACCCCCGCCACGCGGGTGTAGGCGTACAGCAGGTACGGCGCGGTGTTGCCTTCGAAGTTGAGCATCAGGTCGAAGTTGAAGCTGTAGTCGCTGGTGCGGTGCTTGGACAGGTCGGCGTACTTCACCGCGTCGATGCCTACCACCTTGGCGATGTTGCGCAGTTCGTCCTCGGCCAGGTCCGGGTTCTTGCCCTTGACCAGGGTGTAGGCGCGGTCCTGGGCTTCGGTCAGCAGGTCGATCAGCTTCACCGTGCCGCCATCGCGGGTCTTGAACGGGCGGCCGTCGGCGCCGTTCATGGTGCCGAAGCCCATGTGTTCCATTTCCATCGGGCGGGTCACGAAGCCGGCCAGGCGCGCCACTTCGAACACTTGCTGGAAGTGCAGGGCCTGGCGCTGGTCGACGAAATACAGCACTCGATCGGCCTTGAGCACGCTGTTGCGGTAGCGCACGGCCGCCAGGTCGGTGGTGGCGTAGAGGTAGCCACCGTCGGCCTTGACGATGATCACCGGCAGCGGCTCGCCGTCGGCGGTCTTGAACTGGTCGAGGAACACGCACTGGGCGCCATTGCTTTCCACCAGCAGGCCCTTGGCCCTGAGGTCGTTGACCACGTTGGCCAGGTCGTCGTTGTAGGCGCTTTCGCCCATCACGTCGGCCATGGTCAATTTGACGTTCAGCAACTCGTAGATTTTCTGGCAGTGGGACAGGGAGATGTCCTTGAACTTGCTCCACAGCGCCAGGCACTCGGCGTCGCCGGCCTGCAGCTTGACCACCAGGCCACGGGCACGGTCGGCGAACTCGGGCGACTCGTCGAAGCGTTGCTTGGCGGCGCGGTAGAAGTTCTCCAGGTCTGCCAGCTCGTCGCTGGTAATCGGGTTTTCCTGCAGGTAGGCCATCAGCATGCCGAACTGGGTGCCCCAGTCGCCAACGTGGTTCTGGCGGATCACGGTGTCGCCAAGAAACTCCAGGACCCGGGCCACGCCGTCGCCGATGATGGTCGAGCGCAAATGGCCGACGTGCATTTCCTTGGCGAGGTTGGGGGCCGAGAGGTCGACCACGGTGCGCTGCAACGGGCCGGCCTTGCGCACGCCAATGCGTTCGTCGGCCAGGGCCGCATCCAGGCGCGAAGCCAGGGCCTGGGTGTTCTGGAAGAAATTGATGAACCCGGGGCCGGCGATGTCAGCCTTGCTGACGTTTTCGTCGGTCGGCAGCGCGGCGATGATTTTTTCCGCCAGATCGCGAGGTTTCATGCCGGCCGGCTTGGCGAGCATCATCGCGATGTTGCTGGCGAAGTCGCCGTGGGTCTTGTCGCGGGTGTTCTCGACCTGAATCGCCGGCGACAGGCCTTCTGGCAGCACACCTTCAGCGACGAGTTGGGCGATGGCTTGCTGGATGAGCTGGCGAATGGTGTCTTTCATGGTCTTCTCTTTCAACCGCAGGCGCGGCGGCGCTTCGATGCGCTGGTGGAAAAACTGGGCATTATCCGTGGCCCGGACGAGCTTGCCAACTGTAGCGGGTCGGTTGGGGATGTGTGGTGACTATTCTTGCTGGCTTGGATGTATGCGATCCCCTGTGGGAGCGAGCTCGCTCGCGATAGCGGTGGGGCAGTGACGGTGATGTCGGCTGTGCCGTCGCAATCGCGAGCAAGCTCGCTCCCACAGGGGCTGGCTTATGGTCCATTCAATACAAATCCACCGGATCCACATCCAGCGACCAGCGCACCGCGCGCCCACTCGGCATCTGCTCCAGCGCCAGCAGCCAGGCACTCAGCAGTCGATGCAGCGGCGCCCGGGCGTTGGCCTGCAATAAAAGCTGCGCGCGATAGCGCCCGGCCCGCCGTTCCATCGGAGCCGGGACCGGACCCAATAGTTCGATCCCAGTAAGGTTCTGCTGCGCCAGCAGGCGTTCTGCCTCGCTACAGGCCTCATCGAGGAAGCCTTCGGCCTGCCCCGGCTTGTGGGCTTCGGCCCGCAGCAGCGCCAGGTGGGAAAAGGGCGGCAGGCCGGCGCTGCGACGTTCGCTCAGGGCCTGTTCGGCGAAGGCGAAATAACCCTGCTCGGTCAGCTGGATCAACAGCGGGTGATCGGCCAGGTGCGTCTGGATAATCACTTTGCCCGGCTCCTCGGCCCGTCCGGCCCGACCTGCGACCTGGACGATCAACTGCGCCATGCGCTCGCTGGCGCGGAAGTCGCCGGAGAACAGCCCGCCATCGGCATCGAGGATCGACACCAGCGTGACCCGCGGGAAGTGATGCCCCTTGGCGAGCATCTGCGTGCCCACCAATATGCACGGCTGGCCCTTCTGGATCGTCGCGAACAGCTGGTTCATCGCGTCCTTGCGCGAGGTGCTGTCGCGATCCACCCGCAAGACCGGGTAGTCCGGAAACAGGATGCCCAGCCGTTCCTCGGCGCGCTCGGTGCCGGCGCCGACCGGGCGCAAGTCCACTTTGCCGCACTGCGGGCAATGCCTTGGCACGCGTTCGACGTGGCCGCAATGGTGGCACCGCAGCTCGCCATGGCGTTGATGCACGGTCATCCGCGCGTCGCAACGTTCGCAGCCAGACATCCAGCCGCAGTCGTGGCACAGCAGGGTCGGGGCAAAACCGCGGCGATTGAGGAACACCAGGACCTGTTGTCCGGCGGCCAGGGTCTGGCCGATGGCTTGCTGCATCGGCCCGGAAATACCGCTGTCCAGTGGACGACTTTTCACGTCCAGGCGCAGGAAACGCGGTTGCTTGGCGCCGCCGGCCCGTTCGTTGAGGCGCAGCAGGCCGTAGCGACCGGTGTAGGCGTTGTGCAGGCTTTCCAGCGAGGGCGTGGCCGAGCCGAGGACAATGGGGATGTTTTCCTGGCGGGCACGTACCAGCGCCAGGTCGCGGGCGTGATAGCGCAGGCCTTCCTGCTGTTTATAAGAGCCGTCGTGTTCTTCGTCGATGATGATCAGGCCGGGGTTTTTCATCGGCGTGAACAGGGCCGAGCGGGTGCCGATGATGATATCGGCCTCGCCGTCGCGGGCGGCGAGCCAGGCTTCCAGGCGTTCGCGGTCGTTGACTGCCGAGTGCACCAGGGCGATCCGCGCATTGAAGCGTTGCTCGAAACGCGCCAGGGTCTGGGGGCCGAGGTTGATTTCCGGAATCAGCACCAGGGCCTGCTTGCCGGCCTCCAGGGTCTGGCGGATCAGTTGCAGGTAGACCTCGGTCTTGCCGCTGCCGGTGACGCCCGCCAGCAAAAAGGCGTGGTAACTGTCGAAACCTGCGCGAATCGCTTCGCAAGCGGCGCGCTGTTCGGCGTTGAGCGGCAGTTCCGGCTGGGCCAGCCAATGTTCGTGGCGGGCGTCGGGGGCGTGCCGGCGGATCTCCACCTGGACCAGGTCCTTGGCCAGCAACAGGTCGAGGCTGTCCTTGCTGAGCATCAGTTTGCTCAGCAGTTGGTGGGCCACGCCATGGGGGTGTTGGGCGAGGGTGGCCAAGGCCTCGCGCTGGCGCGGCGCGCGGGCGATGCGCGGATCGTCCAGCGAGGCTCCAGGGGCCACCGACCAGAACCGCTCCTGGCGCGCCTCGGCCAGCTCACCCTGGCGCAGCAGCACCGGCAGCGCCCAGCTCAGGGTGTCGCCGAGGCTGTGCTGGTAATACTGGGACGTCCACAGGCATAACTTGAACAGCGAGGCGGGCAGCGGCGGCGTGGCATCGAGCAGGGCCAGGGCTGGTTTGAGCTTGTCGACCGGGACCTCGCTGTGATCGGTGACCTCCACCAGGATGCCGATCATTTCCCGCCGGCCGAACGGCACCCGCAGGCGCATGCCCGGCTGCAACTGGGCGCGCAGGACCCCGGCGGGGGCGCGGTAGTCGAACAGGCGGCGCAGGGGGGACGGCAGGGCGAGGCGCAGGATGGCGTTGGGCACGCGGGGAATCTCGGTAAGCGGACAAGTTCGCAAGGCTGAGCGCGATTCAATGTGGGAGCGAGCTTGCTCGCGAAAGCGGCGGCACAGCCAACATCACCGCAACGGACCCACCGCTATCGCGAGCAAGCTCGCTCCCACAGGGATTGTGCTTGAGGGCGCGAGCCTAGCAGACGGTTGGTATAAGCGACAGCTTGCGCGAATGACGATGTCTGGTAGAATCCG
Organism: Pseudomonas sp. NFIX10; assembly: GCF_900111955.1. Taxonomy (NCBI): domain Bacteria; kingdom Pseudomonadati; phylum Pseudomonadota; class Gammaproteobacteria; order Pseudomonadales; family Pseudomonadaceae; genus Pseudomonas; species Pseudomonas sp. NFIX10. Next base: position 5,581 of record NZ_FOKH01000046.1, read on the forward strand.
CGGCCTAATTACGTGCGGTATTCAACAATAGTGTTGGGTGGCGGCACGCTAGCCTGAGGAAAACAGCATGAAAACCGATATCCATCCGGAATACCCAGAAATTGCCGTAACCTGCAGCTGCGGCAACAAGTTCGAAACGCGTTCGACCTACGGCAAAGCCCTGGCGATCGACGTTTGCAACGAATGCCACCCGTTCTACACCGGTAAGCAAAAGACTCTGGATACCGGCGGCCGCGTTCAGAAGTTCGCCGATCGTTTCGGTGCTTTCGGCAAAGTTACTCCAAAAGCCTGAGGCTGATCATTTTGGATGGTCGTTACGACTGCTCCAGATTGATAAAGAAGGCGTCCCTTGCGGGCGCCTTTTTTGTGTCTGCGATTTGGCTCGGTGGCGCCCAGGGGGCCTGTCCTTCACCGGGCAGCCTGCCCCAGGTGGCGGTGCAGCGCGTGGTGGACGGCGACACCTTGTACCTGGAGGATGGTCGCCGCATTCGGATGATCGGTCTCAACAGCCCCGAGCTGGGCAAGCGCGGCCGTGCCGACGAACCCTTCGCCGTGGCGGCGCGCCAGCGGCTCGAAGCCCTGGTGGCCGCCAACGATGGCCGGGTGGGCGTATTGCCTGGCAAGGACGACCGCGATGATTACGGTCGTACCCTGGCCCACGTCTACAACGCCCGGGGCGAGAACCTCGAAGAGCGTTTGATTGCCGAGGGGCTGGGGTTTCTGGTGGCGGTCGCGCCGAACGTCGACCTGGTCAGTTGCCAACAAGTGGCTGAGCGTCATGCGCGGCAAGCCGGGGCAGGCCTCTGGAAGAAATCCCCTGTCGTCCGGGCGGAACAGATCGATGCCCCGGGGTTCGTGCTGATGAGCGGGCGGGTAGAAAGCGTGCGGCGCAATCGCGGTGGCATCTGGATTGAATTGCAGGGGCCGGTTGTCCTGCACATTGCGCCAGGATTGCAGAGGCGCTTCGACGCCTCGGCCCTGGAACGGCTCAAGGGGCGGAAAGTCGAGGCCCGGGGCTGGGTCGTCGACCGCGCCCGGCGTGGCGGGAACAAGGCTGGCCAGGCGCGATGGATGCTGCCGCTGACCGATCCGGCCATGTTGGAAGCGGTCCTGTAGGAAAATAATTGTAGACATTATTCGGTCGGATTGTATGCATGTAGCCCTTGTGTTCCGCGGCTCTTGGTCCAAAGTCGTAGAGTAGGGCGCTTGACAGTGGTGACTGGTCAGTCTTGTAGGGACTTTGCGAGGCGCGTATCCTCGGCGGTCCGTCTGTCCAACACAGTAAAAAAGCGGAATGCCCACATGTCTGATCTGAAAACTGCCGCTCTCGAATATCACGCGCATCCTCGTCCAGGAAAGCTGAGTGTCGAGCTCACCAAGGCCACCGCTACTGCTCGCGACTTGTCGCTGGCCTACAGCCCCGGCGTAGCCGAACCAGTCCGCGAAATCGCTCGCGACCCTGAACTGGCCTACAAATACACCGGTAAAGGCAACCTGGTTGCAGTCATTTCCGATGGCACCGCGATTCTCGGCCTGGGTAACCTCGGCCCATTGGCTTCCAAGCCCGTCATGGAAGGCAAGGGCGTACTGTTCAAGCGCTTCGCCGGTATCGACGTATTCGACATCGAAGTCGATTCCGAGAGCCCGCAAGCCTTCATCGACACCGTCAAGCGCATCTCCATCACCTTCGGTGGCATCAACCTGGAAGACATCAAGGCACCTGAGTGCTTCGAGATCGAGCGCGCCCTGATCGAACAGTGCGACATCCCGGTGTTCCACGATGACCAGCACGGCACCGCCATCGTCACCGCGGCCGGCATGATCAACGCCCTGGAAATCGCCGGCAAGACCCTGCCGGAAGCCAAGATCGTCTGCCTGGGTGCCGGCGCCGCGGCCATCTCCTGCATGAAGTTGCTGGTGAGCATGGGCGCCAAGATCGAAAACATCTTCATGGTCGACCGTACCGGCGTGATCCACTCCGGCCGTGACGACCTGAACCAGTACAAGGCTGTCTTCGCCCACGCGACCGACAAGCGTTCCCTGGCGGACGCGCTGGACGGTGCCGACGTGTTCGTCGGCCTGTCGGGTCCGAACCTGCTGAGCCCGGAAAACCTGTTGCGCATGGCGCCGAACCCGATCGTGTTCGCCTGCTCGAACCCGGACCCGGAAATCTCCCCGGAACTGGCTCACGCGACTCGCAGCGACGTGATCATGGCCACCGGCCGTTCGGACTACCCGAACCAGGTCAACAACGTACTGGGCTTCCCGTTCATCTTCCGCGGTGCCCTGGACGTTCGCGCCAAGCGCATCAACGAAGAGATGAAAGTCGCGGCCGCCAACGCCCTGCGCGAACTGGCCAAGCTGCCGGTGCCTCAGGAAGTGTGCGACGCCTACGGCGGCATCAAGCTGGAATTCGGTCGTGAGTACATCATCCCGAAACCCATGGACGCCCGCCTGATCACCCTGATCTCCGACGCCGTGGCCAAGGCCGCCATCGAGACGGGCGTGGCCACCCTGCCGTACCCGAAGAACTACCCGCTCAAGAGCGTGGATGACGTGTTCAACGGCTAAGTCGTTGTAGCGCTTCAACAAAAAGCCCCGGCTCCTGAGAGTCGGGGCTTTTTGTTGGCCGCCACAGCCCCTGTGGGAGCGAGCTTGCTCGCGATGACGGTCTGGCATTCAACATCGATGCAAGCTGATCCGACGCTATCGCGAGCAAGCTCGCTCCCACAGGTAGTGGTGTCATTGAGAACAAAAGCCCCGCACTTCTTTCGAAGGCGGGGCTTTTGGATGAGACCGGTCAGAACAGATCGATCGGTGCCGCTTCGTCCGCTGGCAGCGGGCTGCCTGGTGCGACACCGTTGCCCAGTTCGTTGACCGACGGTGGCGTGTCTTCGCTCTTGAACAGCTCGAAGTACGCACCCGGGGTGCCCGGCGTGGCCGCGCGGCCGCTGACCGGGTCGACCCGCAGGCTGAGGATGCCTTCCGGTTCCGGCTGGGTGTGCGGCGGCTTGTCCTTGAGGGCGGCGCCCATGTAGGTCATCCAGATCGGCAGCGCCACGGTACCACCGAACTCACGGCGACCCAGGCTTTCGGGCTGGTCGAAACCGGTCCAGACCGTGGTCACGTAATCGGCGTTATAGCCGGAGAACCAGGCGTCCTTGGATTCGTTGGTGGTACCGGTCTTGCCCGCCAGGTCGGTACGGCCCAGGGCCAGGGCGCGACGGCCGGTGCCGAGCTTGATCACGTCCTGCAGCATGCTATTGAGGATGAAGGTGGTGCGGCCATCGACAATGCGTTCCGCGACGGCGGGGGCTTGTGGCAGGCCGGGGGCCGTGGTGGCTTCGCCTGGCGTCGCATTGACCGTGAACGTGTCGGTGGACTGTGCGGCGACGCCATCGCTGGCCTGCTCGCCCGTGGGGACCCGTGGCGGGTTGGCAACGAACAATGTCTCGCCGTTGCGGCTTTCGATCTTGTCGATGATGTACGGGGTGATCTTGTAGCCGCCGTTGGCGAACGTGCTCCAGCCCGTGGCGATTTCCATCGGCGTCAGGGTCGCGGTACCCAAGGCCAGGGACAGGTTGCGCGGCAGGTCCTGCTTGTTGAAGCCGAACTTGCTGATGTAGTCGATGGTGCGATCCACGCCCAGCGCCTGCAACAGGCGGATCGATACCAGGTTGCGGGATTTGTACAGTGCCTCGCGCAGGCGAATCGGGCCGAGGAACGTATTGGTGTCGTTCTTCGGCCGCCAGACCTTGTCCAGGTACTCATCGACGAACACGATCGGCGCATCGTTCACCAGGCTGGCGGCGGTGTAGCCGTTATCCAGGGCGGCGCTGTAGATGAACGGCTTGAAGCTCGAGCCTGGCTGGCGCTTGGCCTGCAGTGCACGGTTGTAATTGCTTTGCTCGAAGGCGAAGCCACCCACTAGCGAGCGGATGGCGCCGTCCTGCGGGTCGAGGGACACCAGGGCGCCTTGGGCCGCCGGGATCTGGCTGAACTTGAGCGTGTTGTCCGCCTGGCGCTGGACGCGGATCAGGTCACCGACCTGGGCAACGTCCGACGGCTGCCGTGGGTTGGCGCCCATGCTGTTGGTATTGAGGAACGGACGGGCCCATTTCATGGTGTCCCAGGCCACGTGTTCTTCCTGCTCGCCGTTGCGGGTCAACACCTTGATGCCATCCTTGTCCACCGAGGTGACGATCGCCGGCTCCAGGCTGCTGATGGTGCGCTGCTTGGTCAGCTCCAGGGCCCAGGCTTCCTTGGTCTTGCCCGGCAGGCGCGATTCAGGGCCACGGTAGCCGTGGCGCTGGTCGTAGGTCATCAGGCCCTCGTGCAGCGCGGTGTTGGCCATTTCCTGCAGGTTGCTCGGCACCGTGGTGGTGACGCGGAAACCTTCGGTGTAGGCGTCGCTGCCATAGCGCCCGACCATCTCGGCACGGGCCATCTCGGCGATGTACGGGGCGTTCACTTCCGGGGTTGGCACGTGGTAGCTGGCGTTCAGCGGCTCATTGATCGCGGCGGTGTAGTCGGCCTCGCTGATCTTGCCGAGCTTGTACATGCGCCCCAGGATCCAGTCGCGACGCTCCTTGCTGCGCGCCGGGTTGGCGAGCGGGTTGAAGCGCGACGGTGCCTTGGGCAGGCCGGCGATCATCGCCATCTGCGCCAGGCTCACGTCGCGGATCGACTTGCCGTAATACACCTGTGCCGCCGCCTCGATGCCGTAGGCGCGGTTGCCCAGGTAAATCTTGTTCACGTACAGCTCGAGGATTTCATCCTTGGTCAGCTGCCGCTCGATCTGCAGGGCCAGGAGGATCTCGGTGGTCTTGCGCGAGAAGCTGCGCTCGCTGGTCAGGAAAAAGTTCTTGGCCACCTGCATGGTGATGGTGCTGCCGCCGGACTGGATGTGCCCGCTCTTGACCAACTGGCTGGCGGCGCGCATCAGGCTGCCGGGATCGACGCCATAGTGGTTGGCGAAGTTATCGTCTTCAGCACTTAGTAACGCATTGATGAAATTGGGGGGAATGTCGGCGAAACGGATCGGTGTGCGGCGCATTTCGCCAAATTCGGCGATCAGCTTGTTATCGCTGCTGTACACCCGCAAAGGAATCTGCAACTGAATACTTCTCAGCGCCTCCACGGACGGCAATCCCGGACTAAGGTAAAGAAAGGCACCGCTCAGGCCCAAGAGCAGTCCGCAGAAAACGGCGACGATGGACCATCCGAAAAATTTCAGCAGACGAATCAAGGCTTTTGGATATCCAGGCAAAGAATGAAAAAGGCGCCAGGTGCAGGGAAGGATCCGTGCTTGCAACAAAGCGAAAAAAAACGCTGGGCATTATAAGCATTTTTTTTCGTCGGGAATGCCATCCGGACGTCCGTCGGACGGCCGTGATTGAACGCAATGCATATTAGAGAGTCCGTAACTCACGGATAGTCATAGGGAATTGGTAGTGCTACGACTCTTCAATAAAAAAGCCCATGCGCTTCTGGGGATCGACATCAGTTCGACGTCGGTGAAGCTGCTCGAGTTGAGTCGCCAGGGCGAGCGATACCGCGTCGAGTCCTACGCGGTCGAACCGTTGCCGGCCAACGCCGTGATCGAGAAGAACATCGCCGAGCTCGAAGGGGTGGGCCAGGCGTTGTCGCGGCTGTTGGCTAAGGCCAGGACGCCCTTGCGCAGCGTGGCGGTGGCCGTGGCGGGTTCGGCGGTGATCACCAAGATCATCGAGATGGACGCCGGCCTGTCCGACGATGACATGGAGAACCAGCTCAAGATCGAAGCCGATCAGTACATTCCCTATCCCCTGGATGAGGTGGCCATCGATTTCGAGGTGGTGGGCGTTTCGCCGCGCAGCGCCGAGCGCGTCGAAGTGTTGCTGGCGGCCTGTCGCAAGGAAAACGTCGAGGTTCGCGAGGCCGCGTTGGCGCTCGCCGGGCTGACGGCCCGGGTGGTCGATGTGGAGGCTTATGCGCTGGAGCGGGCGTTTGGCCTGCTCGCCACGCAATTGGCCGCGTCCCAGGAACGGCTGACGGTGGCGGTCATCGACATCGGCGCCACCATGACCACCCTCAGCGTGTTGCACAACGGGCGCATCATCTATACCCGCGAACAGTTGTTCGGCGGTCGCCAGTTGACCGAGGAGATCCAGCGCCGCTACGGCCTGACACCCGAGCAGGCCGGCCTGGCAAAGAAGCAGGGTGGGTTGCCGGACGATTATCTCAGCGAGGTGCTGCAACCTTTCCGCGAGGCCCTGGTGCAGCAGGTCTCGCGGTCCCTGCAATTCTTCTTCGCCTCGGGCCAGTACAGCGCGGTGGACCACATCCTGCTGGCCGGGGGCACGGCTTCGGTCGCTGGCCTGGATCGGCTGATCGAGCAGCGCCTGGGCACGCCGACCCAGGTGGCCAACCCGTTTACCAACATGGCCCTGAGCAGCAAGGTCAATGCCGGTGCCCTGGCCAGTGATGCACCGGCCCTGATGATTGCCTGTGGGCTGGCCCTCAGGAGTTTTGACTGATGGCGCGGATCAACCTGCTTCCCTGGCGCGAAGAGCTGCGCGAAGAGCGGCGCAAGCGCTTTCTGCTGGCCTTGGTGGCGGCGCTGATCGGGGCGGTCGGCGTGGTCCTGGTCGCCGTCCGCTACATCGACAGCGCCATCGATCACCAGGTCGCCCGCAATAGTCACCTCTCCGAGCAGATCGCCGTGCTGGACGAGCGCATCAAGCAGATCAGCGAATTGAAAGCCCGTCGCCAGCAATTGCTGGAGCGCATGCGCATCATCCAGAACTTGCAAGGGAATCGACCGGTCAGCGGGCGTATCTTCGACCAGTTGGTGAGGACTTTGCCGGACGGGGTGTACTTCACCGAAGTGAAGATGGAGGACCGGACGCTTTTCATCAAAGGGGCCGCGGAATCGAACAACCGGGTCTCGGACCTGATGCGCAACCTGGACTCGTCGGACCTGTTCGATGCGCCCAGCCTGACGGAGGTCAAGGCCACGACCGCCGGTCAGCTCGACCAGGCCAACGTTTTCCAACTGACGGTTCGCCAGACCCGGCCGGCCGATGAGGGGGACGCCCAATGAGGCCGGGGGAATGGCTCGACGCGCTGCGCAAGATCGACGTCAGTGACCTGGACACCAACAACATCGGTTCCTGGCCAGCGCCCATCAAGTGGCTGGCGGGCATCCTGCTGGTGGCCCTGGTGCTGGGGCTGGGCTATAACTTTGCCTTGAGTGACCTGGAAAACCAGTTGCAGCAGGTGCGCGAGGAAGAAAATACCCTCAAGGCACAATTCGCGGGCAAGGCCCACATGGCCGCGAACCTGGAACGCTACACCGAGCAGATGAAGCAGATGGAAACGTCTTTCGGTGTACTGTTGCGGCAATTGCCCAGTGACACCGAGGTGCCGGGCCTGCTGGAAGACATTACCCGCACCGGCCTGGGCAGTGGCCTGGAGTTCGAGGAAATCAAGCTGCTGCCGGAAGTCACCCAACCGTTCTACATCGAGCTGCCGATCCAGATCACCGTGACTGGCGGCTACCACGACCTGGCGACATTCGTCAGTGGCGTGGCCGGACTGCCCCGGATCGTCACGCTGCACGATTTCGAAATCGCCCCGATGGAGCCCGAGGCCGGCACGAAGCTGCGCATGAGCATCCAGGCCAAGACCTACCGCTACAATGAGCAGGAGGCGCAGCCATGAGGCCGCTGGTGTGTCGCCTCTGCCTGCTGGCGGGCCTGGTCGCGCTGGCGGGTTGCAACGACGACAACGGTTTCAGCGACCTGGACGCCTACATGAACGAAGTGCGCCTGCGTCCGCCCGGCAAGATCGAGCCGACGCCGACGTTCAGGCCCTACGAGACCTTTACCTACAGCGCCGCGAACCTGCGCAGCCCGTTTTCCCGGCAAGTCCGCGTGGACCAGGCCGACCGCCAGCGCGGCTCGCGCAACGTCCGGCCCGACCCCAACCGGGTCAAGCAATACCTGGAAGGCTTCAACATCGAGCAGTTTGAAATGGTCGGTACGATCTCCAACGCCAGTGGCTCCTTCGCGCTCCTGCGGGGCGCGGGCGGGGTGCATCGGCTCAAGGTCGGTGACTACCTGGGGCGCAACGACGGGCGAATCTTCGCCATCAGCGCCACCCAGGTCGATGTGATCGAAATCGTTCCCGATGGCGAGGGTGCCTGGCTGGAACGACCTCGGACCATTCCTTTGAAAGAGCACTCAATAGTGGAACCCCAACAATGAACAGGTTTTTGTCAGCCTTCGGTATTTCGCTATGGATAGCGCTGCTGTCGCCGATGGTTCACGCGGCCAGTCTGAAGACACTGGATGTCGCGGCGTTGCCGGGCGACCGCGTCGAGTTGAAGCTCACCTTCGACGGGCCGCCGCCGCCCCCCCGGGGCTACACCACCGAACAACCGGCCCGGATTGCCCTGGACCTGCCAGGCGTGACCAATCAACTGGCCAGCAAGCACCGCGACCTGGGCGGGGGCAATGCGCGCAGCGCCACCGTGGTCGAGGCAGGCGATCGCACCCGGTTGATCATCGGCCTGACCCAGCTGGCGCCGTACGACACCCGGGTCGAAGGCAATAGCCTGTTCGTGGTGGTTGGCAAGGGCGCCGCGGCGAAGAACACTGCGGCGAAGAGTAATGTTCCGAAGAACGCCGCCCAGGCCCCGCGCCCGGCGCTGGCCAGCGCTGCGCCCGCGAGGGCCGGTGCGCCGGTGGGCAAGGCGATTCGTGGGGTGGATTTCCAGCGGGGGACCCAGGGCGAAGGCAACGTGGTGGTCGATTTGTCCGATCCTTCCATCGCCCCGGACATCCAGGAACGCGAAGGCAAGATCATCCTCAATTTCGCCAGGACCCAATTGCCCGAACCATTGCGGGTGCGCCTGGACGTCAAGGACTTCGCCACCCCGGTGCAATTCGTCAATGCCAGCGCCGGCAGCGACCGGGCGACCATCAGCATCGAGCCCAGTGGCACCTTCGACTACTCGACCTACCAGACCGACAACAAGCTCACTGTCAGCGTCCGGCCCATGACCGTCGACGACCTGCAAAAACGCAATGCCGACCGCGCGGCCTACAGCGGCGAGAAGCTCTCGCTCAACTTCCAGGACATCGAAGTGCGTTCGGTCCTGCAACTGATTGCCGATTTCACCAACCTGAACCTGGTGGCCAGCGACACGGTGCAGGGCGGCATCACCCTGCGCTTGCAGAATGTGCCTTGGGACCAGGCGCTGGACCTGGTGCTCAAGACCAAGGGCCTGGACAAGCGCAAGGTCGGTAACGTGCTGCTGGTGGCCCCGGCCGATGAAATCGCGGCGCGCGAACGCCAGGAACTGGAGTCGCAGAAGCAGATCGCCGACCTGGCGCCGTTGCGGCGTGAGCTGCTGCAGGTCAACTATGCGAAGGCGGCGGACATCGCCAAACTGTTCCAGTCGGTGACCAGTGCCGAGGCGAAAGCCGACGAGCGCGGCACGATCACGGTGGATGAGCGAACCAACAACATCATTGCCTACCAGACCCAGGACCGGCTCGACGAATTGCGCCGGATCGTGGCGCAGCTGGATATTCCGGTACGCCAGGTGATGATCGAGGCGCGGATTGTCGAGGCCAACGTCGACTACGACAAAAGCCTGGGCGTGCGCTGGGGAGGGTCGATCCAGAACAAGGGCAACTGGAACTCCTCGGGGGTGACCACTGGCACCTCCACCACCATCGGCACGCCGGGCAGTACCGGCACCAACCAGCCGTTCGTCGACCTGGGCGCCTCGGGCAATACGTCGGGGATCGGCATTGCGTTCATCACCGACAACGTCTTGCTGGACCTCGAGCTGACGGCCATGGAGAAGACCGGCAACGGCGAAATCGTCTCCCAGCCCAAGGTGGTGACGTCCGACAAGGAGACGGCAAAGATCCTCAAGGGCACGGAGATCCCCTATCAGGAAGCCAGCTCCAGCGGCGCCACCTCGGTGTCGTTCAAGGAGGCCTCGCTGTCGCTGGAGGTGACCCCGCAGATCACCCCGGACAACCGCATCATCATGGAGGTCAAGGTCACCAAGGATGAGCCGGACTACCTGAACAAGGTGCAGGATGTACCGCCGATCAAGAAAAACGAAGTCAACGCCAAGGTCCTGGTCAATGATGGCGAGACCATTGTGATTGGCGGAGTTTTCTCAAATACTCAGAGCAAGGTCGTAGATAAGGTGCCATTTCTTGGCGATGTGCCGTATCTTGGCCGCCTTTTCCGGCGTGATGTGGTTTCGGAGAAAAAATCCGAGCTGCTGGTGTTCCTCACTCCGCGTATCATGAATAACCAGGCGATTGCTGTGAGTCGTTGATTCTGTGCGAAATTTGATTCTTGTTGGGCCGATGGGCGCTGGAAAAAGCACCATCGGCCGTTTGCTGGCCAAAGAGCTGCGCCTGCCGTTCAAAGATTCCGACAAGGAAATTGAATTGCGCACGGGTGCCAATATCCCATGGATCTTCGACAAGGAAGGCGAGCCGGGCTTTCGTGACCGTGAGCAGGCGATGATCGCCGAGCTGTGCGCGTTCGAGGGCGTGGTGTTGGCCACCGGCGGCGGCGCGGTGATGCGCGAAGCCAATCGTCGGGCGCTGCATGCCGGCGGACGAGTGGTCTATCTGCACGCCTCTGTCGAGCAGCAGGTCGGCCGCACCGCCCGGGATCGCAACCGGCCGCTGTTGCGCACCGCCGACCCCGCCAAGACCCTGCGGGATCTGCTGGAACTGCGTGATCCGCTGTATCGGGAGATCGCCGACCTGGTGGTGGAAACCGACGAGCGGCCGCCGCGGATGGTGGTGCTGGACATTCTCGATCGCCTGCAGCAACTGCCGCCCCGTTAATGCGCCTGGCGAAATGCGCTATCCTCGACGTCCCGTCATGGCCCGCCTGGGGAGTGGCGGATGGCCATCCCATGGTGTCATGGCAAGCACCGGGAATTGTGGCGAGGGGATTTATCCCCGTTGGGCACTTTCGTTAATTGCAGGCAGGACGCCTGATTCCATCTTCACCGTGGGGACACATGCAGACACTTAAGGTCGACCTGGGCGAGCGCAGCTACCCGATTCATATTGGCGAAGGCTTGCTGGACCAGCCCGAACTGCTGGCGCCGCACATCGCCGGGCGGCAAGTGGCGATCATTTCCAATGAAACCGTCGCGCCTCTGTATCTGGAACGTCTGACCCGCAGCCTGTCGGCTTTCTCGGTCATTTCCGTGGTGTTGCCCGACGGCGAAGCCTTCAAGAACTGGGAAACCCTGCAACTCATTTTCGACGGCCTGCTGACCGCCCGGCATGATCGCCGCACCACGGTGGTTGCCCTGGGCGGTGGCGTGATCGGCGACATGGCCGGTTTTGCCGCCGCTTGTTATCAGCGTGGCGTCGACTTCATCCAGATCCCCACCACGCTGTTGTCGCAGGTCGACTCGTCGGTGGGCGGCAAGACCGGGATCAACCATCCGCTGGGCAAGAACATGGTCGGTGCGTTCTATCAGCCCAACGTCGTGCTGATCGACACCGCCACCCTCAATACCCTGCCGGTCCGCGAACTGTCCGCGGGGCTGGCGGAAGTCATCAAGTACGGGCTGATCTGCGACGAACCGTTCCTGGGCTGGCTCGAAGAGAACGTCGACCGCCTGCGTGCGCTGGATCAAGCGGCCCTGACCTACGCCATCGAGCGCTCCTGCGCCGCCAAGGCCGCCGTGGTCGGTGCCGATGAACGTGAGTCGGGGGTACGCGCCACGCTCAACCTGGGCCACACCTTCGGCCATGCCATCGAAACTCACATGGGCTATGGTGTCTGGCTGCACGGTGAAGCGGTTGCGGCCGGTACGGTCATGGCCCTGGAGATGTCCGCGCGCCTGGGCTGGATCAGCGAACAGGAGCGCGATCGCGGTATTCGTCTGTTCCAGCGCGCCGGGCTGCCGGTGGTCCCGCCCGAGGAAATGAGCGAGGCGGATTTTCTTGAACACATGGCAATCGACAAAAAAGTGATCGACGGTCGTCTGCGCCTGGTGCTGCTGCGCCACATGGGCGAAGCGGTGGTGACCGACGATTATCCGAAAGAAGTTCTACAGGCCACGCTGGGGGCGGACTACCGCGCCCTGGCTCAGCTTAAAGGTTAATAAGATTCCGATGACTAGTTTGCATGCCGACGAGGCTTTCCTCGGCCATTTCCAATTGAGTCATGACCCTTTCGCCCCACGGGTCCCGGGCTTCAAGTTCTTCCCCGCCCAGCGCAAGCCGGTGCTGGGCCAGTTGCATCACCTGGCGCGCTACAGCCAGTTGCTGTTGGTGGTCACCGGCCCCCAGGGCAGCGGCAAGACCTTGCTGCGCCAGGCCTTGGTGGCCAGTACCAACAAACAATCTGTGCAAAGCGTGGTGGTGTCGGCCCGTGGCGCCGGCGATGCCGCCGGTGTGTTGCGCCAGGTGGCCCAGGCGCTGAACGTCGCCCAGGCCGAAATCGGTGCAATCCTCGATCAGATCGTGCAACTGGCGCTGACCGGGCAGGAAGTCTATCTGCTGGTGGACGATGCCGAGCAACTCGACGAATCGGCCCTCGAAGCCCTGCTGGCCTTGGCGGCCGGTGCGCCGGAGGGCCGGCCTCACGTGTTCCTGTTCGGCGAGTCGTCGCTGATCGCCGACCTGGACCAATTGAACCTCGAGGAAGAGCGCTTCCACGTCATCGAGCTGGCGCCCTACACCGAGGAAGAAACCCGTGAATACCTGGCCCAGCGTCTCGAGGGCGCGGGCCGGGGTATCGAACTTTTCACCGCCGATCAGATCTCTGAGATTCACGAAAGCTCCGAAGGTTGGCCTGGCAACATCAACCAGGTTGCCCGCGATGCTCTGATCGAAGTCATGATTGCCAGCCGCTCAGCGGTGAAGCGTCCAAGTATGGGGTTCAACATGCCGAAGAAACACGTATTGGCAATTTCCGCCGTCGTCGTGGTCGCGGTTGCCGCCGCCTGGCTGATGCCGGGTCGCACCAAGGCACCTGCCACGGGTGCCCCTGCCAACGAACAGGCGCAACTGCCCCTCGGCCAAGGTACGCCGCAACCCAACGGTGGCGCGCCGGCCGTGGAATTCGCCGGTAACACCCAGCCGATGCCGCTGCCGCTGGTCGGCCAGTCGCAGCCGGTCATGCGCGGCCCGTTGGCCGAAGCGGCCGGCGGTATCACCGAAGGCGACGACGGCGCAGCGCCACCGATCGACGATAGCAGCGACACGCCGCCGACCGTGACCACCACCGCACCGCCTGCGGGCGTGCCGGCCGGCCCGGCGCCAACGCCTGCCCCGACCGCCAAGCCGACCCAGCTGGCCACCGCCAAGCCGGCACCGGTTCCGGCGCCTGCGGCCAAGCCAGCGCCGCCAGCAGCACCGGCGGCCAAGCCAGCTGCTGCCCCAGCCAAGGCCGCGGGCGGTAGCTGGTACGCTGGCCAGGCGCCGGGCAACTACGTGGTGCAGATCCTCGGCACCAGTTCCGAAGCCACGGCGCAGAACTTCGTCAAGGAGCAGGGTGGCGAGTACCGTTATTTCAAGAAAGTGCTCAACGGCAAGCCGCTGTATGTCATCACCTACGGCAGCTTTGCCAACCGTGATGCGGCCGTTTCCGCCATCAAGGCCTTGCCAGCGAAGGTTCAGGCTGGTAAACCTTGGCCTCGCACTGTCGCCAGCGTCCAACAGGAACTGGCTGCAACTCGCTGAAGATTCGGCGGCCTTACCCAGGCCGCCTCTCCCGGCAACCTCAAAATTTCCGCAAGGGCGGGCGACCTTTCAGGCCGCGCGCCTTGTGGTGTCTGCGTCACAGTAGCGTTTGAGTCGTAGCGGTCAAACCCAAAAAAGTTTTGACTAGCACAGCATATAGCTTTAAACCTTTCACAAATGCGACATGGATTTGCGACAGTTCGTCGTCAAATTTGTGAGCCTCTGTGTCGGTGTGTACAATGACCTCCCTTTTGCCCCCGCAAAGCTGGCGTACGTTCGGCGCGGCATGCAACCGGTTGAATTGAAAAGAAATTTGCCTCGATTAGAGGCAGCCTGGTGAGAAAGTGTCTATGAAAGCAGGTCTGTACCAACCAGATGAATTCAAGGATAACTGCGGTTTCGGCCTGATAGCTCATATGCAGGGCGAACCCAGCCATACCCTTTTGCAAACGGCCATTGAGGCCCTGACCTGCATGACCCACCGCGGTGGGATCAACGCCGACGGCAAGACCGGCGACGGTTGTGGCTTGCTGATTCAAAAGCCCGACGAGTTCCTGCGTGCCGTAGCCCAGGAAACGTTCGGCGTGACCCTGCCCAAGCAGTACGCCGTGGGCATGGTGTTCTTCAACCAGGACCCGGTGAAGGCTGAGGCGGCTCGCGAAAACATGAATCGCGAGATCCTGGCCGCCGGCCTGCAACTGGTTGGCTGGCGCAAAGTGCCGATCGACACCAGCGTCCTCGGCCGCCTGGCGCTCGAGCGCCTGCCGCAGATCGAACAGGTGTTCATCGCCGGCGAAGGCCTGAGCGACCAGGACATGTCGATCAAGCTGTTCAGCTCCCGTCGTCGTTCATCCGTGGCCAACGCCGCCGACACCGATCACTACATCTGCAGCTTTTCCCACAAGACCATTATCTATAAAGGCCTGATGATGCCGGCGGACCTCACCGCCTTCTATCCGGACCTGAGCGACGAGCGCCTGAAAACCGCGATCTGCGTGTTCCACCAGCGCTTCTCCACCAACACCCTGCCGAAGTGGCCGCTGGCCCAGCCATTCCGCTTCCTCGCCCACAACGGCGAGATCAACACCATCACTGGCAACCGCAACTGGGCCGTGGCCCGTCGCACCAAGTTCGCCAACGACCTGATGCCGGACCTCGAAGAACTCGGCCCGCTGGTCAACCGCGTGGGTTCGGACTCCTCGAGCATGGACAACATGCTGGAACTGATGGTGACCGGTGGCATCGACCTGTTCCGCGGCGTGCGCATGCTGGTGCCGCCGGCGTGGCAGAACGTCGAGACCATGGACCCGGACCTGCGCGCCTTCTACGAATACAACTCCATGCACATGGAGCCGTGGGACGGCCCGGCCGGTATCGTCATGACCGACGGTCGCTACGCCGTGTGCCTGCTGGACCGTAACGGCCTGCGTCCGGCGCGCTGGGTCACCACCACCAACGGGTTCATCACCCTGGCGTCGGAAATCGGCGTCTGGAACTACCAGCCCGAAGACGTCATCGCCAAGGGCCGCGTAGGCCCGGGCCAGATC
Organism: Pseudomonas sp. NFIX10; assembly: GCF_900111955.1. Classification (NCBI taxonomy): domain Bacteria; kingdom Pseudomonadati; phylum Pseudomonadota; class Gammaproteobacteria; order Pseudomonadales; family Pseudomonadaceae; genus Pseudomonas; species Pseudomonas sp. NFIX10. Next base: position 20,861 of record NZ_FOKH01000046.1, read on the forward strand.
TTTGCCGTGGACACCGAGACCGGCCAGATCCTCGACACCGACGCCATCGACAACCGCCTCAAGTCCCGTCATCCGTACAAGCAATGGCTGCGCAAGAATGCCCTGCGCATCCAGGCGACCATGGAAGACAACGACCACGGCTCGGCTTTCTATGATGTAGACCAGCTCAAGCAGTACATGAAGATGTACCAGGTGACGTTCGAAGAACGTGACCAGGTGCTGCGTCCGCTGGGCGAGCAGGGCTACGAAGCGGTCGGCTCCATGGGCGACGACACGCCGATGGCCGTGCTGTCGCAGCGCGTGCGCACGCCGTACGACTATTTCCGCCAGCAGTTCGCCCAGGTGACCAACCCACCGATCGACCCGCTGCGCGAAGCGATCGTGATGTCCCTGGAAATCTGCCTCGGTGCCGAGCGCAATATATTCCAGGAATCGCCGGAACACGCCTCGCGGGTGATCCTCAGCTCGCCGGTCATTTCCCCGGCCAAGTGGCGTTCGTTGACCAACCTCGACCGCCCAGGCTTCGCGCGCCAGGTCATCGACCTGAACTACGACGAAAGCGTCGGCCTGGAAGCGGCGATCCGCAACGTCGCCGATCAGGCTGAAGAAGCCGCGCGCGCCGGGCGCACCCAGATCGTCCTCAGCGACCGTCACATCGCCCCGGGCAAGCTGCCGATCCACGCCTCGCTGGCCACCGGCGCGGTGCACCATCGCCTGACCGAAAAAGGCCTGCGCTGCGACTCCAACATCCTGGTGGAAACCGCCACCGCCCGCGATCCGCATCACTTCGCGGTGTTGATCGGCTTCGGTGCCTCGGCGGTGTATCCGTTCCTGGCCTATGAAGTGCTGGGCGACCTGATCCGCACCGGCGAAGTACTGGGCGACCTCTACGAGGTGTTCAAGAACTACCGCAAGGGCATCACCAAGGGGCTGCTCAAGATCCTGTCGAAGATGGGCATCTCGACCATCGCCTCGTACCGTGGCGCGCAACTGTTCGAGGCCATCGGCCTGTCCGAGGAAGTCTGCGAGCTGAGCTTCCGTGGCGTGCCGAGCCGCATCAAGGGTGCGCGTTTCGTCGACATCGAAGCCGAACAGAAAGCCCTGGCCGCCGAAGCCTGGAGCTCGCGCAAGCCGATCCAGCAGGGCGGCCTGCTGAAGTTCGTTCACGGTGGCGAATACCACGCCTACAACCCCGACGTGGTCAACACCCTGCAAGCGGCCGTGCAGCAGGGCGACTACAGCAAGTTCAAGGAATACACCTCGCTGGTGGACAACCGTCCGGTGTCGATGATCCGCGACCTGCTCAAGGTCAAGACCCTCGACACGCCGCTGGACATCAGTGAAGTGGAACCGCTGGAATCGGTGCTCAAGCGCTTCGATTCGGCCGGTATTTCCCTCGGCGCCTTGTCCCCGGAAGCCCACGAAGCCCTGGCCGAAGCCATGAACCGCCTCGGTGCGCGTTCCAACTCCGGCGAAGGCGGCGAAGACCCGGCGCGCTACGGCACCATCAAGAGTTCGAAAATCAAGCAGGTGGCCACCGGCCGCTTCGGTGTGACGCCGGAATACCTGGTCAACGCTGAAGTGCTGCAGATCAAGGTCGCCCAAGGCGCCAAGCCCGGCGAAGGCGGTCAGTTGCCCGGTGGCAAGGTCAACGGCCTGATCGCCAAGCTGCGTTATGCGGTCCCCGGCGTGACCCTGATCTCGCCGCCGCCGCACCACGACATCTACTCGATCGAAGACTTGTCGCAACTGATCTTCGACCTCAAGCAGGTGAACCCCAAGGCGCTGGTCTCGGTGAAGCTGGTGGCGGAAGCCGGCGTCGGCACCATTGCCGCCGGCGTGGCCAAGGCCTATGCCGACCTGATCACCATCTCCGGCTACGACGGCGGCACCGGTGCATCGCCGCTGACCTCGATCAAGTACGCAGGTGCACCATGGGAGCTGGGCCTGGCCGAAACTCACCAGACCCTGCGCGGCAACGATTTGCGCGGCAAGGTCCGGGTGCAGACCGACGGTGGCCTGAAAACCGGCCTGGACGTGATCAAGGCGGCCATCCTCGGCGCCGAGAGCTTCGGCTTCGGCACCGCGCCGATGATCGCCCTGGGCTGCAAGTACCTGCGCATCTGCCACCTGAACAACTGCGCCACCGGCGTGGCGACCCAGAACGACAAGCTGCGCAAGGACCACTACATCGGTACCGTCGACATGGTGGTGAATTTCTTCACCTACGTGGCCGAAGAGACCCGTGAGTGGCTGGCCAAGCTGGGTGTGCGTTCGCTTGAAGAGCTGATCGGCCGCACCGACCTGCTGGACGTGATCGAGGGCCAGACCGCCAAGCAGCAGCACCTGGACCTGACCCCGTTGCTGGGCAGCGATCTCATCCCGGCGGACAAGCCACAGTTCTGCCAGGTCGACCGCAACCCGCCATTCGACAAGGGCGAGCTGGCCGAGAGGATGGTCGACATGGCCGCTTCGGCGATCAACGACCTGAGCGGTGCCGAGTTCGACCTGGATATCTGCAACTGCGACCGCTCCATCGGCGCGCGGATCTCCGGCGAAATCGCCCGCAAGCACGGCAACCAGGGCATGGCCAAGGCGCCGATCACCTTCCGCTTCAAGGGCACCGCAGGCCAGAGCTTCGGCGTCTGGAACGCCGGTGGCCTGAACATGTATCTGGAAGGCGATGCCAACGACTACGTGGGCAAGGGCATGACCGGCGGCAAGCTGGTCATCGTTCCGCCCAAGGGCAGCGTCTACAAGACCCAGGACAGTGCCATCATCGGCAACACCTGCCTGTATGGCGCCACGGGCGGCAAGCTGTTCGCCGCCGGCACCGCGGGCGAGCGTTTCGCCGTGCGTAACTCCGGGGCCCACACCGTGGTGGAAGGCACCGGCGATCACTGCTGCGAGTACATGACCGGTGGTTTTGTCTGCGTGCTGGGCAAGACCGGTTATAACTTCGGCTCTGGCATGACCGGCGGTTTCGCCTACGTGCTCGACCAGGACAACACCTTTGTTGACCGGGTCAACCACGAACTGGTGGAAATCCAGCGGATCAGCGGCGAGGCGATGGAAGCCTACCGCAGCCATTTGCAGCGTGTACTGGATGAGTACGTCGAGGAAACCGACAGCGAGTGGGGTCGTGAACTCGCCGAGAACCTCGATGACTACGTGCGTCGTTTCTGGCTGGTCAAGCCCAAGGCTGCCAACCTGAAATCGTTGCTTTCCAGCACTCGTGCCAACCCGCAGTGATATGCGCCTGAAGAGTTTGATGAGGTTTTAACAATGGCTGAACGTCTGAATAACGACTTCCAGTTCATCGATGTCGGGCGCAAGGATCCGAAGAAGAAACTGTTGCGTCAACGCAAGAAAGAGTTCGTGGAAATCTACGAGCCTTTCAAACCCCAGCAATCGGCCGACCAGGCCCACCGCTGCCTGGGTTGTGGCAACCCGTATTGCGAATGGAAGTGCCCGGTGCACAACTTCATTCCCAACTGGCTGAAACTGGTGGCCGAGGGCAACATCCTCCAGGCCGCCGAGCTGTCCCACCAGACCAATACCCTGCCGGAAGTCTGCGGCCGGGTGTGCCCGCAGGATCGCCTGTGTGAAGGTGCCTGCACCCTCAACGACGGTTTTGGCGCGGTGACCATCGGTTCGGTGGAGAAGTACATCACCGACACCGCGTTCGCCATGGGCTGGCGCCCGGACATGTCCAAGGTCAAGCCGACCGGCAAGCGCGTGGCGATCATCGGTGCCGGCCCGGCGGGCCTGGGCTGTGCCGACGTGCTGGTACGCGGTGGCGTGACCCCGGTGGTGTTCGACAAGAACCCGGAAATCGGCGGCCTGCTGACCTTTGGCATTCCCGAGTTCAAGCTGGAAAAGACCGTACTGAGCAATCGTCGCGAAGTCTTCACCGGCATGGGCATCGAGTTCCGCCTGAACACCGAGGTGGGCAAGGACGTGACCATGGAGCAACTGCTCGAGGAATACGATGCGGTCTTCATGGGCATGGGCACCTACACCTACATGAAGGGTGGCTTTGCCGGTGAGGACCTGCCGGGCGTCTACGACGCACTCGACTTCCTGATCGCCAACGTCAACCGCAACCTGGGCTTTGAAAAGTCGCCGGAAGATTTCGTCGACATGAAAGGCAAGAAGGTCGTGGTGCTCGGCGGTGGCGACACGGCGATGGACTGCAACCGCACGTCGATCCGCCAGGGCGCCAAGTCGGTGACCTGCGCCTATCGTCGCGACGAAGCGAACATGCCCGGCTCGCGCAAAGAGGTGAAGAATGCCAAGGAAGAAGGCGTGAAATTCCTCTACAACCGCCAGCCGATCGCCATTGTCGGTGAAGACAAGGTCGAAGGTGTGAAGGTGGTCGAGACCCGTCTCGGCGAACCGGACGCCCGCGGCCGTCGCAGCCCCGAGCCGATCCCCGGTTCCGAAGAGATCATCCCGGCCGACGCCGTGGTCATCGCCTTCGGCTTCCGCCCGAGCCCGGCGCCGTGGTTCGAGCAGTTCAGCATCCAGACCGACAGCCAGGGCCGCGTCGTGGCCCCGGAGCAGGGCCAGTACAAGCACCAGACCAGCAACCCGAAGATCTTCGCCGGTGGCGACATGGTCCGGGGTTCCGACCTGGTGGTGACGGCGATCTTCGAAGGCCGCAATGCGGCGGAGGGGATTCTGGATTACCTGCAAGTCTGACCGCTGTTGATCGTTCCCACGCTCTGCGTGGGAATGCAGCCCGGGACGCTCTGCGTCCCCCTGGAACGCGGAGCGTCCCTTGAGGCATTCCCACGCAGGGCGTAGGAACGATCAGTTCAACCGCGACAAATTGCCCCGATAGATAAAAGGCACGGCTCTTGCCGTGCCTTTTGCGTCGCGCTCTGAGAAAATGCCCGCACTTTTTTTCCGGATGCCGACATGACTGCCCTGAAGAACGACCGTTTCCTTCGCGCCCTGCTCAAGCAACCCGTGGACGTCACCCCTGTATGGATGATGCGCCAGGCCGGTCGCTACCTGCCGGAGTACCGCGCCAGCCGCGCCAAGGCCGGTGACTTCATGAGCTTGTGCATGAACCCCCAGTTCGCCTGCGAAGTCACGATGCAGCCGCTGGACCGTTATCCGCAGTTGGACGCGGCGATCCTGTTCTCCGACATCCTCACCATTCCCGACGCCATGGGGCAGGGCTTGTACTTCGAGACCGGCGAAGGCCCGCGTTTCAGGAAAGTCGTCAGCACCCTGGCCGACATCGAGGCGCTGCCGATTCCCGATCCGCAGAAGGACCTGGGCTACGTCATGGACGCGGTCAGCACCATTCGCCGTGAACTCAACGGTCGCGTGCCGCTGATCGGTTTCTCCGGCAGCCCCTGGACCCTGGCCACCTACATGGTCGAAGGCGGTTCGTCGAAGGACTTCCGCAAGACCAAGGCCATGCTCTACGACAACCCGCAAGCCATGCACCTGTTGCTGGACAAGCTGGCCCAATCGGTCACGTCCTACCTCAACGGCCAGATCCTGGCCGGCGCGCAAGCGGTGCAGATCTTCGATACCTGGGGCGGCAACCTGTCGGCGGCGGCATACCAGGAATTTTCCCTGGCCTACATGCGCAAGATCGTCAGCGGCCTGATCCGCGAGCACGAAGGTCGCAAAGTCCCGGTGATCCTGTTCACCAAGAACGGCGGCCTGTGGCTGGAAAGCATCGCCGAGGCCGGCGCCGACGCCTTGGGCCTGGATTGGACCTGCGACATTGGCAATGCCCGCGAACGTGTCGGTCACAAAGTCGCCCTGCAAGGCAACATGGACCCGACCGTGCTCTACGCCAAGCCCGAAGCCATTCGCGCCGAAGTCGGGCGTATTTTGGCGAGCTATGGCAGCGGCAGCGGGCATGTGTTCAACCTGGGCCATGGCATCACCCCGGAAGTCGACCCGGAACACGCCGGCGCCTTCCTGCGGGCGGTGCATGAGTTGTCGGCGCAATATCACGTCTGATTGCGACCTCTGTCACCCAGCCTGTCCGGTCCTGTGCTGGACAGGCTTTTTTATTGTCTGCCCTATAACTTTAAATTTAACGCCTGATTGTAGTTGGCCAGGTGTTACTGTTTGTCAGCGTTTAATGGTTATTGCCATTTATAAGAAGTTTCTCTTTCTATGTAAGGGAAATAGATTAACAGATCATTCCTTCTATTTTGAGAGATTTTTCCTACATAGGGGGGCTTAAACTTTCTATAAGGTTCCGGTGCTTGCAGGACGTGCGCTGAGCGATCCGGCGGGCCTTGCAAGATGACGGTAAAACGTCTTTCAATCTCGATGGATAGTCTGGAACTTATATGAAAAACAACTTCAACAAGAACGGCGTATTAACGGGATGCGCATCGTCGTTAGTTCTGTTGTCGGCCATGCTGACAGCCCAGGGTGTATTCGCCCACGGGTACCTCGAAGTACCGCCTTCGCGGGCATTTTTATGCCAGAAAGGTGAAAACAAAAACTGTGGTGGTGCGCAATACGAACCTCATAGTACCGGCGAAACGTTCAAGGGCTTCCCGAACGGAGCAGGCGGCGCCCCGCTGCAAGGCCCGATCGACGGCCAGATTGCCAGCGGCAGTAACTCGCTGTTTTCCGCCCTGGATGCGCAGTCGTCCACTCGCTGGCAACTGACTGAAATCCGCGATCGCAACATTGCGTTCCAATGGCAATACATCGCCCCACATCTGACGACCAAACACGAATATTTCATTACCCGTGAGGGTTGGAACCCGAACAAGCCGCTCGAGCGCGCATCGTTCGACAGTGCACCGTTTTGTACGGTAGACGGCGATAATCAAGTGCCAGTAAGTGGTGTCGAGCACAATTGTGTGATTCCCGACAGCAAGTCGGGTCATCACGTCATCCTGGCGGTCTGGACGGTCGGCGACTCCCCCAACGCATTCTACAATCCGGCGGATGTGAACATCCTCGCCGAAGCCGCCTTGCCGGGTGGCTGGTCGCCGGTGGGCAGCATCGCACCGTCGGCTCCACTGCTGGCGGGGGACAAGGTCAAGGCCCGGGCATTCTCTGCCACCGGTGAAAATGCCGAATACAGCGTAGAGATCAGCATCGACAACGCCGAAGAAGGCAAGCCCGAGAACTGGTCGTTCAAACTGGCCGAGGCCATCAACAAGGCCCATCCTTTGATTCGTGCCGGTATCCGTGACGACGAGGGCAATATCACGCCGATCAAGGGTACCAACAAGCTGTATGCCCAGGACGAAAGCGGCGTCAAGCGCTATGAAGTGCAACTGGACATGAAGGAAGACCCTGGCGCCAGCATGGAGGTCGCTTCCCTGCAGCCGGAATATGTACTGGACAAAGGCCGGGTCAGCATGGCGTTCGCAGCACAGACCAACCGCAGGATGAACCTGCAGGCCACGCTGTTCAATGAAAACAACAAGCAGGTCGGTACGGTGAGCCAGACTGTGGCTGAAGGCAATACCGGCCTGAGCATTGATGTACGCAGTGCGCCGGGTGCCCACACCCTGACGCTGGTGGGTACCACCGAAGACGGACGCAGCACTCGCCAGGATACCCGGAGCGTCACCCTGACCGGTGACGGCGCGGGCATCGAGTACGACTTCGAGTTTCCTGAAGGTCTCAGCGACTACACCGCCGGCACTAAAGTGCTGCAACCCAAGACTGACGAAGTATTCGAGTGCAAGCCGTTCCCTGAGTCCGGCTACTGCAAGCAATACTCCCCGACCGCCAACGGCTTCGAGCCGGGTATCGGTGCCTCCTGGCAAAGCGCCTGGGACAAGCTGTAAGTCCTGACAGGCACGGCTTCGGGCGATCCGCAGGGTTTGCCTGGAGCCTTCGAGGGAGGGTGGGTGATGCATTCCAATTATTCTCGGCCACGTGTGCTGCTGCACTGGCTGTCGGCGGTCATTATCCTGTGGACCTTGGTGTCCGGGTTTTATGTGGCTTACAACCCGGTGTCGGCTGCGACCGAGCACTGGATCGGGTCATTCAATGTGTCGCTGACGACGCTGTTCATTCCGCTGTTCGTGTGGCGTGCCTGCCTGTTTGTCCGTGCGTTGGAGCCCCAGGGGCGAGCGCCTGCGCCGATCAGGACGCTGGCCTTTGCGGTACACGCCATGATCTACCTGGTCATTGCTGTCGTCCTGGTGACCGGCGTTCTGATGATGAAAAGCGCGATCAGTGTTTTCGGACTCGTTCACTTCCCCCAGCCACTGAGCGATCCGGCGCTGATCGGGCGGGCAAGCACGATCCATACCTCGGCTTGCGTGGTGCTTTCCGTGCTCCTGGCGCTGCATCTTTGCGCAGTGGTCTGGCATGAGTGCTCCGGACGCAGGGTGGTGCGGCGAATGACCTTTGCCAAGCCCTTGGACGCGATGATCCGGCGGGCGCAAAAGTGAGTGTTTCTTTCAAGGTTGGCAGTCGGTTGCCCACGACAATCCTGGTGCTCGTACCGCTGTTGTACGGGGTGTTGCTGGCCGGGCAGGAGTGGCGTTATCGCCAGGCAGTGGCCCGTGCTGTGCCAGTGGTTGGCGACTCGTCTACCGTCCCGGTGCGCGCCCTGCCCAACGTACAAGCCGTCGCGACGGTGTTCGGCCTGACGCCCGAAGATGCCCAGGCGCCAAGCACCGAACCAATCACGTTGCAAGCCAGTTTTGTCGCTGGCCAAGGTTTGTCGCGGGCCTTGCTGGCGGACGCCGCGGGCCCGCGCATTTACCAAGTGGGCGAGCGTTTGCCGGGTGGCAGCGTGCTGCGCCGGGTCGAGACCAGCCATGTGACGTTGTGGCGCAACGGACGTGAAGAGCGCTTGGCTCTGCAACCCGCAGCCAAGCCCCTGTTGCGCCGGCTGAGCCTCGAAGACGGGCGCCATGCCGCGCCGCATTCCTCGCAATACCTACGCCCGGTGGCCGGGCAATCAGAGTGAACGAATTCATGAACAGCTTTATCCGGGGCCGTGTTTCGCGTGTCCTGTTCTGCCTCGCCGCGTCTTGCCTGCTGACGCCCGCCGGTTGGCTGCAGGCCGAAGAGGCCCAGTGGCAACTGGCGATGAATAACGCGGAACTGCGCGATGTGGTCGAAGAGTTCTCAGCGATCCTGGGCAAGACCGTGGTGCTCGATCCCCGGGTGTCGGGGCGCATCACCGTCATGTCCCGGGAGGCACTGGATCGCGAAGGCGTGCGACGGTTGTTCTATTCAGTGCTCGATGCCCATAACTTCACCGTGATCGACGAAGGCGAGCGGATCCTGATCACGCCGGTCAGCGATGCCAAGACGCGTGCCGGTGTCGCCGACGAACAAAGCGCCACACCGTCGCAGTTCGTCACCCGGGTCCTTGACCTGCAATCGAGCATTGCTGCCGATGTTGCCGGGCTGATCCGCCCCTTAGTATCGGCCAATGGTTACGTCGGCCCTTCGGTCTCGTCCAACGCCTTGGTGGTCACCGACACGGCGGCCAATGTCCAGCGCATCGCCGGCGTGGTGCAACGGTTGGATTCAGGACGCAACCGCAATCATGTGGTGGTGCGCTTGAAGCACGCCCAGGCCGGGGACATCGCCCCACTGGTGGAAGCCTCCGGCGGCAAGCGCGAGGGGGATACGGCGGGTGTGGTGATTGCCGATGCCCGCAGCAATCGGCTGGTGATCATTGGTGCGCCCGCGGTGCGTCAACGCCTGGTCGACCTGGCCCGGACCCTGGACGTGCCGGCAGCCGCCTCCCAGGACAACGCCCGGGTCATCCGTCTGCGTCACAGCGATGCCAAACAGTTGGCCGAGGTGCTGGAAGGTGTCGGCCAGGATAGGAAAACCACGCCGGTCCTCGCTGGCCAACGGGAAACCGCGGGAGCCAACCCCTTCAGGATCAAGGCCGATGAAAGCCAGAATGCCTTGGTCCTGATCGCTGAACCGGCCCAGGTCCGCATCATCGAGAACATCGTTCGGGAGCTGGACCAACCCCGGGCCCAGGTGCTCATTCATGCGGCCATCGTCGAGGTGAGCGGGGATATTTCCGAAGCGCTGGGGGTGCAGTGGGGGCTCAAGAGCGGCAGCGCGGCAGGGGTCATCAACTTCCCGGGAACCGACATCCCGATCGTCGGCCTGGACTTCAACAAGCTGGATAAAACCAAGGAAAACGCATTCCTGCGCCTGGGGGGCGATCGCTTCAGTGCGCTGGTTTCGGCGTTGGCGAGCAATGCCCACAGCAACCTGCTTTCCACTCCCAGCCTGCTGACCCTGGATAACCAGGAAGCGGAAATCATCGTGGGCCAGAACGTTCCGTTCAAGACGGGTTCCTACGCCACCAGCGGCAACGGCGCAGACAATCCGTTCACCACTGTGGAGCGCAAGGACGTGGGTATCAGCCTCAAGGTCAAGCCCTACATCAACGAAGGCTCGACCTTGCGCCTTGAAGTCGAGCAGGAGGTGTCGGACATCGCGCCGTCGGTCTCCGGTGTGGACTCCTCGGACCTGATCACCAACAAGCGCGCCTTGAAGAGCACGATCCTGGCGGACGATGGCGAGATCATCGTGATCGGTGGCCTGATCCGCGACAGTGTCCGCAGCCAGCAAAGCGGTGTGCCGCTGCTGCGCAGTATTCCCTACCTGGGCGCGTTGTTTCGCTGGAACCGCGACACCCAGACCAAAAGCAACCTGATGGTGTTCCTGCGCCCGACCATCGTGCGCAGCAGCGAAGACCTGGCCGATGTGAGCCGGCAACGCTACGACGCGCTCCGGGAGCTGAGCGAACCCGGCTCGCGGAAAAACAACTCGTTGCTGCTGCCCCGGGACGCCCGCCAGTTGTTCGAATCGTCTGCGCGGGAACCGGCGCTCGACGTGCGTCCACCGCCGCCGGAGGGCCTGTGAGCGAGCCGTTGCCCTTTGGTTTCGCCAGGCGCCTGGGCGTGCTGCTGGAAGGCGCGGGGCCGACCTTGAGCCTGTCGATGCGCAGCGACACGCCCCTGACTGCCGTGGCTGAAGTCCGGCGCCTGTGTGGGCGGGATCTGCCTATCCAGGTCCTGGAGCCGGCGCAGTTCGCCGCGCGCCTGGCCAGCGTCTATCGCCAGGGCCAGAGCGCCGCCGAGCAGGTGGCCCAAGGCCTGGACGAGGAATTGGACCTGCTCAGCCTGGCCGACCAGATGCCGCAGACCACCGACCTGTTGGAGCAGCAGGGCGATGCGCCGATCATTCGCCTGATCAATGCATTGCTCAGCGAGGCGGTCCGCGAGCATGCCTCGGATGTGCACCTGGAAACGTTCGAGCAATACCTGTCGGTGCGCATGCGCATCGACGGGCAGTTGCAGGAAATGCTGCGCCCGCGCCGGGAACTGGCGAACCTGTTGGTGTCGCGGATCAAGGTCATGGCGCGCCTCGACATCGCCGAAAAACGCGTGCCTCAGGACGGCCGGATGGCGTTGCGCCTGGCCGGGCACGAGGTCGATGTGCGGGTCTCGACCCTGCCTTCGGCCCATGGCGAGCGGGTGGTGTTGCGCCTGCTCGACAAGCAGGCCGGGCGCCTGGATCTGCAACGCCTGGGCCTGCCCGATGACACCCTGGCGAGCCTGCGCCAGTTGCTCGGCAAGCCCCACGGCATCGTGCTGGTCACCGGGCCCACGGGGTCGGGGAAGACCACCAGTCTGTACGCGGCGCTGAGCAGCATCAACGACCAGAGCCGCAACATCCTCACGGTCGAAGACCCCATCGAATATCACCTGCCGGGCATCGGCCAGATGCCGGTCAACCCGAAAGTCGACATGACCTTCGCCCGCGGTTTGCGGGCCATTTTGCGCCAGGACCCGGATGTGGTGATGGTCGGCGAAATACGCGACCGCGAGACCGCCGAAATCGCCGTCCAGGCATCGCTGACCGGGCACCTGGTGCTCTCGACCCTGCACACCAACACCGCCGTCGGCGCGGTCACGCGGCTGGTGGACATGGGCGTGGATGCGTATCTGTTGGCGTCGTCCCTGGCCGGCATCGTCGCCCAGCGTTTGTTGCGCTGTCTGTGCCCTTCCTGCAAAGCCCCTTATGTGGCCGACGCCGCCACGTGTCGGCGCCTGGGCCTCGATGCCGATGCCGCGCCCAGGCTGTTCAAGGCCCAGGGCTGCGAGCAATGCCAGAAAGGCTATCGCGGGCGCTTCGGCATCTATGAGCTGGTGCATGTCAACGCTGCGCTGTCGCAACTGATTCACCAGGGCGCCACCGAGCAGGCGCTCGCCGCCGAGGCCCGCAAGACCTCCCGCAGCCTGTTCCAGGACGGTCGCCAGCGCGTGCTGGAAGGCCTGACCAGCGTCGACGAACTGCTGCGCATTACCCAGGAGGATTAGCGCCATGCCGACCTTCGATTATCGGGCCGAAAACACCCAGGGTCGACGCTGCAAGGGCCGTGTGGAAGCCGACAGCCCTCGGCATGCTCGACAGTTGTTGCGCGAGCGCGGCTTGCTGCCCAGCGAGTTGGCGGAAGCCAAGGAGCAGCGAGTCCTGGTCGGGCGCCATGCCGGGGGGCGCCTGGGCCCGGCGGATCTGGCCTTGCTGACGTTGCAGCTGTCCACCTTGATCCAGGCCGGCCTGCCCCTTGAGGAATCCCTGGGGGCGGTGGCGCAACAGAGCCAGAAACGGCGCGTTGCCCACCTGCTGGCGGCGGTGCGCAGCCGGGTGATGGAAGGCCACGCGCTGGCGACGGCACTGAGGGCCTTCCCTCAAGCGTTCCCCGAACTGTTCTGCGCCACGGTCGCGGCGGGCGAGCAGTCGGGTCACCTGGGCCAGGTGTTGGAACAACTGGCGAGCTACACCCGGGCGCGCCAGGCCTCGCGCCAGCGCATTCAACTGGCGCTGGTGTACCCGCTGATTCTGATGCTGGCCTGTGTCGCGATTGTCGCGTTCCTGCTGGGTTATGTGGTGCCGGATGTGGTGAAGATTTTCATCGACAGCGGTCAGCCGTTGCCCTGGCTGACCCAGGCACTGATCGCCGTGAGCGACGGCTTGCGTCGCCATGGCCTACTGCTGTTCGGTGCGCTGGCCGGGCTGTTCGGGGTGTGGCGCTGGAGCTTGCGCCAACCGGCGTGGCGCCTGCGCTGGCACCGCTTGTTGTTGCGGCTGCCGCTGCTGGGCGAGGTGCTGCGGGCGATGGAAGCGGCGCGATTCGCCAGCACCTTGGCGATTCTGAGCAAAAGCTCGGTACCGCTGGTGGAGGCCTTGCACATCGCCGCGCAGGTGATCGGCAACCTGACGATCCGCGCCCGCATGGCTGACGTTGCACGTTCGGTACGTGAGGGCGGGACCCTGACCCGTGGCCTGGAGCAGGGCGGTGATATTCCGCCGCTGATGCTGCACATGATCGCCAGCGGCGAACGGGCCGGCGAACTCGACAACATGCTGGCCCGGGCCGCCGAACAACAGGAGGCCAGCCTCGCGGCGCGCATCGCGCTGGTGGTGAGCCTTTTCGAACCGGCCATGTTGGTGCTGATGGGCGGCGTCGTGCTGCTGATCGTCATGGCCATTCTCCTACCGATCCTGAGCCTCAACCAATTGGTGAACTGACCGATGAAACTCCAAAGCAACCGACCCTCACGCCATCAACAACGTGGTTTTACCCTGATCGAAATCATGGTGGTGGTGGTCATCATTGGCGTGCTGGGCGCCATCGTGGTACCGCAGTTCATGAGCCGACCCGACCAGGCCAAGGTCACGGCCGCCCGCACCGACATCCAGGCGATCGCCACGGCCCTGGAAATGTACCGCCTCGACAACTTCCATTACCCCTCGACCCAACAAGGCCTGGAGGCGTTGAGCAAACGCCCGTCCGGTACCCCCGCGGCCAGGAACTGGAACCCCCAGGGTTATCTGAAAAGCTTGCCGGTCGACCCTTGGGGCACGCCCTACCAGTACCTCAACCCCGGGCACAAATCCCTCGATGGCGGCTATGACCTCTACTCCCTGGGCGCCGATGGCGTGTCGGGTGGTGAGGGGATGGCGGCCGACATCGGCAATTGGTCCGAGTGAACATGCCGCGTCTCTGCCGGGGCTTCACCTTGTTGGAGCTGATGGTCGTTATCGTCTTGATCGGCGTCCTGGCGGGCATGGTCCGCTTCGCCACGGGGCCGGGCCCGGCGCGTGAAGCCCGCCAGCAAGCCCGGGACTTCGTGGCGCTGGTGCAGCAGTTGCGCGAGCGGGCGGTACTGGACGGGCAGGAATATGGCGTGCACGTGCAGCCGGGCGGTTATCAGGCGTTGCGACTCGAAGTCCAGGGCTGGACGGCCGTGTCGGTGCCCCATCGATTGCCCGAGGGCTTGACGCTCGGGTTGGAGCTGGACGGTCATGTCCTGTCGCTCGATGCCGTTCACGGCTCACCCCAGTTGCTGATGCTCAGCAGTGACGAGACCAGTCCGTTCAAGCTGTTCATCAACGTCGCTGGGCAGACGGTTGCCCGGGTATCGAGCGATGGCCTGACGGAGCCGCTGATCGATGAGTGACGCACGCAGGCAGGCCGCCGGTTGCCAGGGTTTCACACTGTTGGAAGTCATGATTGCCCTGGCGATTTTCGCGACGCTGGCGGCCGCCGTACTCTCGGCCAGCCAGTTCGTGCTCAAGCAAAGCGCCGGGCTTGAGGAGCGTCTGTTCGGCGCCTGGCTGGCGGACAATCAACTGAGCGAACTGCGCCTGGGAGTCGTCACGTCGCCTGGACAACAGCGACTGAATCGGCACCTGGATCGCCGCGATTGGGTCTTGCAGCAGCGTATCGCCCCGGCCCGCGATGGGCGCCTGTTGCAGGTCGAGATCCAGGTCAGCCGCGACGACAGTGCGATCGTCGCGCACCGCACCATCGGATGGATCCGCAGCCATCATGAATAGGCAATCGGGTTTCACCTTGTTGGAGCTGGTCATTGCCATCGCCATTTTTGCCTTGCTCGGCCTGGCCAGTTGGCGGTTGTTCGACGGGGTCGTGCGGACCCAGCAGGGAGTCGGTCAGCATGAGCGCGACATCAGGGCCTTGCAGCGTGCTGTCGGCGTAATCGAACGGGATGTGTGGCAGGCGGTTGCCGACTCGGTCGTGCTCGCCCCCGGGCATTTGCAGTTGCAGCGCAGCCAGTGGCGCAACCCACTGGACCAGCCTCGCAGCGAACGGCAGACAGTGAGCTATCAGCTCAAGGGCGGCACGTTATGGCGCGAGAGTGTCGGCGAAGGCATGACGCTTGTGCAGCGGCAGATATTGCTCGACGACGTCCGCAGCCTGAGTTGGCGCGTGTTCGACCGGCAACGGCGCTGGCGCGCTGAAACCGCGAGCGGCAACGCGCCGCTGGCGTTGGAGTTGATCGTGTCTGCGGGGCGTTTCGAACAGATCCGCCGGGTGCTGCTGTTGCCGGAGGCGTTGCCATGAAGCGCCAACGTGGCGTGGCGCTGATCAGCGTGCTGCTGGTGCTGAGCCTGGCATTGCTGTTGGTCGGTGGGCTGTTGCGCAGCCATCGCCTGCTGTTGCACAGCAGCGCGCAGCAACTGCAACAGGTCCAGTTGCGGCAATTGGGCTTGGCTGGGGAAGACTGGGCGCGGGTGGTGTTGGAAAACAGTGGGATAACGCCGTCCGGGCCCGTTGACCTGAGCCAGGATTGGGCCCGGCTCGGGCCTGTCATGGAAATGGACGGCGCCGAGCTGCGCATCGCTATCGAGGATTTGTCCGGGCGCCTGAACCTCAATGGATTGCTGGCCCAAGGGCAAATCGATCAGGTCACCCTCGGTCGCTGGACCCGCTTGCTGGCCTCGCTGGATCTGCCGCCGCTGTCGTTGCCCCAGGTCGGGCCGATGCAGGAGTTGAGTCAACTGCGCCTGTTGCCCGGCGTTGACGGCCCGATACTACGGCGCCTGGAGCCTTGGGTGGCGTTGCTCCCCAAGGACGCGCGGATGAACATCAATACCGCCCCGCAGCGCGTGCTGATGACCCTCGATGGCATGGAGGCCGGGGCCGCCCAGGCGTTGGTCAACCAGCGTCGCCACGCGCCATACCCCAGCGTGCAGGCGTTCACCAACGACCCGTTGCTGTCCGGCATGGGCCTCAGCAGCCATGGCCTGGGGGTGGGCAGCCGCTGGTTTCGAATCACCGTGAGCGTGACCCATGCCGACAGCCGTCTGCGCCTGGCCTCGGATATCGAGCGTGATGCTGTCAGCGGGCGCTGGACGGTTCGTCAGCGACGTTTCTTACCTTTCAGCCCCAGTGAGCTTCCTTGATGAAAACCTGGCTTTACCTGACTGCCGAGGGCCTGACCGCGCCTTGCGCCAACTGGCCGTGCTGCGTGTGGTCGTCCACCGGCGAGCGTCGTCGCCTGCCGTTGCACGAGGCGGCCGGCGAGTTGAGCGGACGGCCCGTGGATGTGCTGTTGCCGATGGAAATGTGCAGTTGGTTGCGCAGCGATCCGTGGCCCTCTCGACGCCAGCCCCGGCCCCAGGCCCTGGCATTCGCCGTCGAAGAACAACTGAGTGAAAACCTGGAGGCGCTGCACATCAGCGTCGGCCCGCGGGACCGTCAGCACCGCTATCCGCTGATGGTGACGGAGCGCGCCCGGTTCCAGGCGTTGCTGGCGCTGCTCGCCGAACAAGGCATCGATACACGGGCGGTGCATGTCGATGCCGACCTGCTTGCCGATGAGCAGGCATTGGGCGTGCGTTGGTTCGGGCGCTGGTTGTTGGGCGCAGGGCTGCCGGCGCGGCTGGCGTTGTCGGCACGGGCCCTGGCGACGCTCAAGCCCGGCTTGCCCGAGGACATTCAGTGGCTGGACGAAGAGCGCGATTACCCTGGCATCGATGAATGGCTGCTGAGCGCGGGTGGACGCCCCATCGACCTGTTGCAAGGTGAATTCCGTCGACGTGGTCGAGCGCTGCCATGGCGTGGTGTTTCGGCGGTGGCACTGGGCATGTTGGTGCTCACCTGGGCTTTCTGCGACGCCCGCGTACGTTTTCTTGAAAGCGAAACCCAGCTTTTGCATGCCCAAAGTGAGCAGCGGTTCAGGTCGCTGTACCCCGGGCAGGAGCGGATCGTCGACCTGGCGGTGCAGTTCCAGGCATTGCAGAGTCGGCGCGGGCAAAGCCACGACACTCAGGTCGCGCGTCTGACCCGTCTGACCGAGCAAGTCATTGGCGCCAGCAACGTCGAGGTGCAGCGCATCGATTTTCGTGAAGGCGAAGGCTGGAAGATCCAGTTGACGGCGAACAGTTTCGTCGAGCTTGAACAACTGCGTGAACGCGGGCAGCAAAACGGCTTGCCCGTCACCCTGGGCAGCGCGAGCAAACAGAACAATCGGGTGCAGGCCATCCTCACACTGGAGAACAGTTGATGAACATCGATGGATGGCGGGTCTTGAAACAGAGCTGGGGAAGCCTGTCGCGCCGAGAACAAGGGCTGTTGCTGGGGCTTGCCGGGGTATTGTCGGTGGCGCTGGCCTACACCGCGATTTGGCAACCGACCTGGCAACGACGGGAGGTTGCCGAACGCCAGTATCAACAACAGGCTGAACTGAACGCCCGGATCCAGCGTGCCGAACCCACCCGGGATATGACCGTCGCCACGCGGCCCTTGTCGGTGCGCGTCAATGAAAGTGCGACAGCGGCGGGGTTGGACATGGCGGAAATGGAAGTCGACGGCGACTCGGTGCGACTCGCCGTCAGTGGTGAGGCGAGTGCGTTGCTGCATTGGTTGGATCAACAGGAGCGAGAGGGATCGGTGCTGCGGTCGCTGACGTTGGAAGTGGAGCATGGTGTGTTGGGCGCGCGAGTGGTTTTGCGCCAATGACTCGGCTGCGCCCTGTAGGAGCTGCTGAAGGCTGCGATCTTTTTTTCGCTCCGGACTCAATGGTCTGGGACGAGATCGCAGCCTCGTTGCACTCGACAGCGCCTACATGTTCCCCGGCAACAACGGCAATTTCGCCAGCTTCACCGCCACCCACAACGCAATCACCAGCAAGCCACCGATGAACAGGCCGATCCCGTTCCAGCCGCCCAGGTGCCAGGCCACGCCGCCGGCCGTACCCGCCACGCTGGATCCGGCGTAGTAGCTGAACAGATAAAGCGACGAAGCCTGGCCCTTGGCCCTGAGGGCGCGGCGGCCGATCCAGCTGCTGGCGACCGAATGGGCGCCGAAGAAGCCGAAGGTGAACACCAACATGCCCAGGACCACCAGCCACAGCGGGGTGGCCATGGTCAGCAGGAGGCCGGCCAGCATCAGCGCGATGGTCGCCCAGAGCATTTTGCGGCGACCGAGTTTATCCGCCAGTGCGCCGACTTTGGCCGAGCTGTAGATGCCCGACAGGTACACCACCGACAGCAACCCGACGAAGGCCTGGTCCAGATGATAAGGCTCGGCCAGCAAGCGGTAGCCGATGTAGTTGAACAGCGTCACGAAGGCGCCCATCAGCACGAAGGCTTCGAGAAACAGCAGCGGCAACCCGGCGTCGCGAAAGTGCAGGGTGAAACCCTCCAGCAGACTGCGTGGGTGCAGCGAACGGGGACGGAAGTTGCGTGACTCGGGAAGAATCCGCCAGAACACCGCCGCCGCGATCAACGCCAGGCCGCCAATCACCAGCATCGCGGTGTGCCAACTGACGAAGTCGATCAAGACCCCGGTGATCAGGCGCCCGCACATGCCGCCGATGGCGTTGCCAGCGATATATAGCCCCATCGCCAGGCCGATGTGCTTGGGATGAATCTCTTCGCTCAGATACGTCATCGCGACCGCCGCCAACCCGCTCAACGACAGTCCGACCAAGGCGCGCAGCAGCAGGACGCCTTCCCAGGTCGGCATCATGGCGCTGGCGATCGTGCACACCG
Source organism: Pseudomonas sp. NFIX10 (assembly GCF_900111955.1). Taxonomy (NCBI): domain Bacteria; kingdom Pseudomonadati; phylum Pseudomonadota; class Gammaproteobacteria; order Pseudomonadales; family Pseudomonadaceae; genus Pseudomonas; species Pseudomonas sp. NFIX10. Next base: position 39,671 of record NZ_FOKH01000046.1, read on the forward strand.
ATGCGGCGAACAGCGCCGTCACCATCACCGATTTGCGGCCGATGCGGTCGGAAATCGGGCCAGTGATCAACAGGCCGATGGCGAGCATGCCGGTCGCCACCGACAGGATCAGGCTGCTCTGCGCCGCGTTGATGGAAAACTCCCTGGACAGCAGCGGCATCATCGGCTGCACGCAATACAGCAGGGCAAAGGTTGCAAAGCCTCCGCAGAACAGCGCCAGCACCGTGCGCATGAACATAGGCGTGCCTTTCTCGATATAGATGTCCTTGAGTTCGGCGACGGCATCGTCCTGCGCGTGGGGCGGGATTTCATGGGCCAATGGAGCGACAGCAGTTTTCACGGTGGACCTCGCAAGGACACGATCAGACAGGCAATGAAAAAAGCATATAGCTAGCTAATGTTTCTATCCAATATATTATTCGACCTGTTTAAGACGTTTGACGACCTATTGGATGACCCATGGAACTGCGACATCTGCGTTACTTCATCGCCGTTGCCGAAGAGCTGCATTTCGGCCGCGCCGCGCTGGCCCTGGGCATCTCCCAGCCGCCGTTGAGCCAGCAGATCCAGGCATTGGAACAGGAGATTGGCGCACGGTTGTTCGAGCGCACCAATCGTCGAGTCGAATTGAGCGAGGCCGGGCGGCTGTTCCTTGAAGAAGCGCGACGGGTGTTGGCCCAGGTCGACAAGGCCGCCGACGTGGCCCGCCGTGCCCAACTGGGGGAACTGGGTGAGCTGAAAATCGGTTTCACTTCGTCGGCGCCATTCAACTCCACCATTCCCCAGGCGATCTTCTCGTTCCGTCAGCGCTTCCCGGCGGTGCACCTGAACCTGCGAGAAATGAGCAGCACCCAAGTGGCCGACGCATTGCTGGATGAGGCGATCGAGGTCGGCATCATGCGGCCGTTGCCGCTGCCCGACGCCCTGAGGGAAATCGAACTCAGCCGCGAACCCCTGGTGGCCGTGCTCAGCGCCAAGCATCCCCTGGCCCAGGGCGATGAAAAAGGCCTGTTCCTCTCGGCGTTGGCCCAGGAACCGTTCGTGTTTTTCCCGCGCAGCTACGGCAGCGGCCTCTACGCGCAATTGCTGAGCCTGGCCCGCGACGCCGGCTTCAGCCCGCACTTCGCCCAGGAAGCCGGTGAAGCCATGACCATCATCGGCCTGGTCGCGGCAGGGCTGGGCGTCTCGGTATTGCCGGCGTCCTACCAACGCATGCGTATCGATGGGGTGGTCTATCGCCCGCTGCTCGACCCGGCGGCGGTCTCGGCCGTGTGGCTGGTGCAGCGCAAGGAACAGCGTTCGCCGATGGCGAAGGCGTTTGTGGATTTATTGACGCAAGGCACTTGCCGTTAAATCACCAACCACTCGACCTCGATTCGATCGGCCTATCCTTCCCAGACCGTCGCGGGCCTATTGCCGTGGTAATCATAAAAACCCTGGAGTATCCAGGTGTCGCCCTGGCGTTCGAACGCGGCGCGCCATGCGCCTTTGCCACCGCCGGGGGACAGTTGGGCCATGGTGTACCAGTAGTACCGATAGATTCGCTTGGTGGTTATCCTGCCGGCGCGGATATCTGCCAGGATTTCCCCGACCTTGGCTTCAGCCTCCTTGGGAAAGCTGGCGTATGACATCTGTGTTTCGGCCAACGCGCTGGTGCGGGTCTGGAATTTATCCGGTACAGGCTCTGGAGCGGGTAAAACCATGGGGGCGGTGGGTGAGGGTGTCCCTGTCACTTTGTTGGACTTGGCCTGTGTAACGATTTCGATGTCGAAGGGTTCATAGTTTGCGAGCGAACTGGTGAAGTTTGTAATGTCTTCGCCGGTGAGCAGCATGGTATTTCGCTGGGCCCTGCCTTTGTTGAGAATGAGATAAGGCACGCGATTGTTCCTTATTTCCGTCAACAGGCCAGGCTTGTGCATGCGCTGCTTCTCTTCCCGAAGCGCAGTGATCATCTCGTTGTAATAATCTTCCGAAGCCATGTAGTTATCTCGGGCGGCCTGCTCTTGCGGCCTGTCCCCCGGATATAACGCCTGGGCTTTGGCATTCAATTTGGCTTCCACGGTCTTCAACATGGCCCGGGTGTCCTTGGATATCTTATCCATGGCCACTCTTTTCCTGCCCTTATGGGGCGTGAAGGTCATGAAGACCGCGCCGGTCAGATTGTCCGTGATAAGCGTGGTGTGCACCTGGATTCGATCTTCGGTAAAGAACACGTTTTTGTGTGAAAGGATCGTGTCATATATTTTTATTTTCTGTGTTTCGCTCAGTTCGACGTCAGGCACGTTGGCTTCGATGTCCTTATAGCTAAGGGTCACGATTCGCCAGGTGTTCATCTTGTCCAACAGCTCGTCGTGGGCGGCCTGATGCCGGGACAGATTGCCCCGGCCCTGGGTCAGGGCCCTTATTTTCGAGAGATAAGCGTTGATGTCGAGCGCGCCTATGTCGGCCATGCTTTCGTCCAGTAGGCGTTCGAGCAGCGTGTCGGGCATGGAGTGGAAAATCTCCTTTGCCGTGTTGACGGCTTCGAGGGTGGGGTAGCGGTTGTTGACCAGCACCCCTTCCACCAATGCATTGAAATTGCGCTCTCGCGGTGTCTGCGGGGCTCGTCTTAACAGGCTCTGGAGCGCGCCGCCTCCGCGTAGGCGCTGCCGTTCTTCAACCTGCCAACGACCATTCTCCCAAATGACAGTCCGTTGGTTCGAGCGGTTGTCGGGCGCGTAGATGATTTGCTCGCCTGCCTGGACCGCCGTCTTGTAATAGCCGTTCTCCAGCATCAGGTAGCCTTGCCCGCTTGCATCCCGGTACCGGTGGCGACCTTCGTGGATCAATCCGTGGCCGTCGAACCCTTTGAGCCGGTACGGCCCCAGCTCCGGGTCCGTCATGGCGGGGAGCGCCGATAGCGCCGGGCGTGCTTGTCTGCGACGGCGTCCGGCGCGGGCCATGATCAAGTCTTGCCCCGCCTCGGCGATGACCTCTCCCAGCCCGCCGATAAAATCAAGGGTCCATTGCCGCAGGCTGCCGTTCTCATCGTCTATCGCCGAGACCGCGGCACCGCCGGCCATGGTCGGCAGGATCGCCCGTCCTAGCAGGCCGCCCAGCCGGCCTGCCGGGAACATCGACATCGCTCCCGTCAGCAGCATGACGGCGCTGCGGCGTCCCTCCTGGGCGCCGGTGCTGTCGCGCTCGGCATGGGTCACTGTCAACATGTCCACCGTCTTGATCCCATGGGCGATTTGCGTTTCATGCAACGCTTTGAACACATCCCCCTCGACGATGGGCGAAGCGATGGTGTTCGCGAAATCATCCTGTGCCCGGTCCTTGGCCCACGCGAAGACAGACTGTGTGACTTTCTTGATTTTTTCCTCGAGCGTCAGGTTCTCCGAGGTCGATACCATGCTGGCAAGTTGCTCGGTCTGTTCGAGCAGCGGCAGGTGCGAAATGAGCCAACGGGTCATCTCCGACGTGGCAGTGAGTGTGTGCGCCAAGGTTGTTTCCAGCGCCCGCGCGCTTGGCGCATCCACGTCCCTGAACGTCTTGCCGTCGGGGGCGCCTGGTGTGTACAGCGTCAACGAGGGGCGGCTCGCCGTCGCCTTCACCCCAAACGCCAGCAATTCCTTCAGCACGCTGTTGCCCCATTGCAGTTGGCGGACCACCACCTCGTGCCCGTTGACCTTGTCGCGCGCCGCCGCGGTCGGGCCGTCCAGTGCCGCCAGCACCAGCTTCAAGCCGGTATTGTCCCGGTCGTGCCGCAAGTCCCCCGAAATATGCGCGGCCCACACTTGGGCGCGCATCTGTTGCGCTTTCAAGGCCATCCACTGCGCCTGCTGTGCCCGGGCCACGCGTTGCAGCTCGGCCGGAAGCCGGGCGCCGATGTTCGCCCTTTCAATGACGTCCACAATTTGCGCGAAGCTCAGCGGCCCTTCCACGGTTGGGTGAGAGGCATTGCGTTCGTCCTGGGTCAGGTTGGACATCGCCCACTGCGTCAGGGAACGACGGTCATCGACGATTCCCCTCATGCTGCCTTGCGAGACCCCGGAGCCAAACGGCGAGCTACCTGTTGGTGCGTGGGGATCGACCACTGTTCTTCTGATACTCAGGGACACGTCCTCAGGGTCGACCGGCGGGTATTTCGCCTTGATGACATCGGCGAGCAACTGACGGGTCCGGTCCCGAAGAGCGTCCATGGTGGCCAGCGCCACCGGGTCTGGCGGCAGGGGCTGATCCGTCAGGGCTTTGTGCAGGGCCCGCGTCGCCGTCCACCATGCCAGGCGATCGCTGGCGGTGACGTGCGGGTTGCCGTGCAGCCAGTCATTGAGTCTCTTGAGGTTTAGCCGCAGTTCGCGTTCGCCCATGACGTCCGCCAGGTCCAGCTTGTGGCCGATATCCGCGGCCACATCGACCCGGTTCATCCAGGCGCTGATTTCTTCCGACGCCGCGGGACCGTCCAGCACGGCATCGCACACGGCAGTTTTCTGCTCCGCCCGCAGCTCCGTGACCAGGCGAACGAGGAAGTGCTCGGCCACAGGCGCGGTATCGACTTCATCCCCAGCGTTGCCGTCTTGCGCCAGGCCAGCCTTGAGCGCCACCAACGTGTCGTACAGTTGCAACGGCTGGCCCGGGCGGTACAGCACGGCAGGTCCCGAATCGCTGGCGTTGTCATACCGCGACAAGGCCACGGCGCCCGACATCGGTACGCTGAAGCTCCACCGGCGGGGTGTGATCCCCAGGCTGAACACGCCGGGTCGGACCCGTTCCGCCAACTGTGCACGAGACGCTGCGTCCGGCGCCGACAACGCATAGTCGGTCAGCGCCTGGTGCATCTGCGGGCTCAATGTCGTGTCCAGCCGATGCAGATCGGCCTGGGTCTTGAGTTGCCTGGCGAGTTCGTCCGCCAGCCAGTCGCCGACGTTGCGGTCCTGGCTGAAGTCGGCCGGCGTGTTCCAGAACTCATCCAGTGCATGGGTGAGCAGTCGTGCATAAAGCGTCGGCGTGGCGCTGATCAGCCGCTTGATTTCAGTTTTCGCGGCGCGCTCGTTCAGGGCGGCGGGCGCTGCGGCGGTGTTGTCCTGGGGGGTGACAATCTCGATGTTGTCCAGATTACCGAAGAACGCGCGCGGATCGATCCTGCCAGCGACGACTTGCAGCAAAAGCGTTTCGAGCAAGAGGGTGTCCGTCACCGTCTTACCGGTTGCCGGGTCATCGGCTGTGCGCTGCGCAGGCGGGATCGTCTCTCCGCGTAGCGTGCGCACGGACAGCTCGTGTACCGTCATGCTGTTCGCCAAGGCAGGGAAGGTTCTCCTGAACCAATAATCCAGGTGTTGCCTCATCACCTTGGAAGGCCGTGGGATGGCGTCGTTCAGGCGGATCATGTGTCGCTGCGACGCCTTGAGCTGGCTGATCAGCGGGGCATCCGGCAGCGCGGTGCTGTCGGCGAGCGGTAAGTCATGAGACGTTGCAAGGGGGGTGTGTTCCACTGCTTTCTTCCTGGAGGAATGTTGGCAGCACAACCTATTCAGGAAAAGTCCGGGTGGGTGGTATATAGGTACCGCATGGAGGGAAGGGCGATAGGGTAAGCACCATCAATGAGCGCTATGACGTGGGCGCTGACGGATCATTGAGTGATCGTGAAGAATGCCAGAATAGCTTCGCGAGGGGAGTGTCAGGTTTTTTGTGTGCGGGCCGGTAACGGCCTGCCGTTAGGCAGACCTTCATTTACCACGTCGGCCTGATGAACCGGTCCCCGTACAGGATCGCGAATTGATTCATGGCACTTTTCCAGTCGTGGGCCGCACTGCCCCAGTTCGCCGTGATATTGCGCAAGCCCAGCCAGATTAATTTGATTGCAGCGTCATCGGTTGGGAAGTGTCCTCTCGTTTTAATGATCTTGCGCAGTTGAGCGTTGATGCTTTCGATTGCATTGGTCGTGTAGATCACTTTTCGAATGGCCGGTGGGAAAACAAAAAATGGGACGACTCGATCCCAGGCGCGTCGCCAGGCA